>DAIMFL010000099.1:0-9116 GCA_036724615.1 Alphaproteobacteria bacterium
CGTCCCGTCGCGCCGCAGCGACACCGGCGGCAGGCCGGGCAGCTCGAGCAGCCGGGCGACGATGCCGCCGGCCGGCTCCTCGATCGACGCGGCGAGGGTGAGCGCGCCATCGGGGCGGTCCTGCGCCAGCTCCAGCGCGGCGCGGCCGGGCGGCCCGTCGAGCCGGACGAGTTCGAGCTCCAGCGCCGCATCCTGCGGCCGCCCGCCGATCTCCGCGCTGCCGAAGACGGCCGCCGCCACGTCCTGGCCGATCAGCCCCGCGCCCAGACGGATCTCGCCAATCGAGAGATCCCGCAGGACGAGCTCGACCGGAAGGCTCGGGATCTCGAGCCGGAAGGGCGCGGCTTCGTCCTCCGGCGGCTCCGGCGCAGCGCCGCCCGGCGCCCGGTGGACCGTCACCTGCCGCGCGGCCAGCCTGTCGATCTCGACGCGGCCGCCGAGCAGCGCGACGGCGCGCCAGTCGAGCGCCAGGGCCTCCGCCTCGAGCCACACGCCCTCGGCATCCGCGATGCGCAGGCTGGACAGGGTGAAATCCGTCGGCACGGCGCCGTCGATCCGGCCGATCGAAACGGCCATGCCGCTGGCCTCGCTCGCGACGTCGGACAGGGTCGCCGCCAGCCAGGTCTTGGCCGGCGCGGTCTGCAGCAGCAGGAGCGCCGCGACGACGATGCAGACCAGTCCGACGACGGCCCCGCCGAGCCACAGCGCCGCGCGGCGGAGAATGGCGCCCGCCGCCATCAGAACGCCTGCCCCAGGCTGACATAGATCTGGAAGTCGTCGTCTTCCTCGCGCGGGTTGAAAGGCAGGGCGACATCGAGACGGATCGGACCGAGATCGGTGAAATAGCGCAGGCCGACGCCGCCGCCCCACAGGATCTCCTCACCGAAATCCGGAACGACCTCCTCGTAGACGTTGCCGCCCTCGACGAACACCACGCCGCCGATCGTGTCGGTGATCCGGCTGCGCAGCTCCAGCCCGAGCTCGAGCTGCGAGCGGCCGCCCAGCGGGTCGCCGCCGGAATCGAGCGGGCCCAGCATCTGATAGCCGAAGGCGCGGACGGACCCGCCGCCCCCGCCATAGAGCCGCTTGGTCGCCGGGATGTCGGCGTTCTGGTCGCCGACGATCGAGCCCAGGCGCCCCCAGGCCGCGAGGATCAGGCGGCCGTCGTCGGCGAGCGACAGGTAATGCGCGTCCATGAGCCGGGTGACGATGAATTGCGTGCTGTCGCCGAGCAGCGACACGTAGGACGTGAGGCTCGCGGTCAGCCGGTTGCCGCGCGTCGGATCGAACAGGTCGTCGCTGGTGTCGCGGGTGAGCGAGAGGGGCAGGCCGACCAGCGTGAACTCGCTCTTCTCGCCGTTGTCGTCGATGTCGGCATATTCGAGCGACAGGCCGGCGGCGAGAGCGAGGGGCGGCGTGGCGGCGTATTCGAGGCCGACCGAGGCGCCGGCCGTGCGGCTCTCATAGGCGTCGCGGTTCTCGTCGGTGATGTTGGCGGCGGCGAGATAGGTGAAGCGCGGATCGGGCAGCGCCGGCGCGCGCAGATTCGCCTCGAGCCCGTTCACCGTCTGGCCGCCGAGCGCGGCGACATAGAGCCTTTCTCCGCCGTGGAACAGGTTGCGATGCTCCCAGAACAGCTTCGCGCCGAAGCCGTCGCTCGTGGACCAGTTCAGCCCCGCGCCCACCGAGCGATGCTTCGCCTCCGTAACCTGCACGGCCACCGGAAGGTTTCCGTCCTCGTCCACGGCATCGCCGGGTGTGACCGAAACCGTCGTGAACAGCCCGGTTTCGCGCAGTGACTGCCGCGCCTGATCCACCAGGCTGCCGTCATAGGGCGCGCCCTGCGTCCAGGGCAGCCGCGCCGCGACGAACTCGCGCTTCACCGTCTCCAGCCCGTCGAGCGTCACCTCGCCGAACCGCGCCCGCGGGCCGAGATCGACCTCGAGGTTAACGGTGACGCTTCTGTCCGCATGATCGACCACGATGTTCTGGTCGGTGATCCGGGCGAGCGGGTGCGCCTGCCGGGCGAAGGCGGCGAGCAGACGCGCCTGGGACGCGACGATCGGCGCCGCCTCGGCCGGCTGGCCCGGGCCGACGCCGAGATCCTCCTGGCTGACGCGGACGCTGCCGTCGGACAGCGCCGGCGACGGCCCGGTCACGTTGTAGGCGACGAGGCGGTATTGCGGGCCGGCATCGACGCGCAGCTCGACCCGGGCCGGCGCGGCGCCGGTGTCGATCTCGTAGGCGATCGTTCCCGCGTAGTAGCCGAAGGAATCGAGGACGGCGTCGAGATGCTGCAGGTCCGCCTCGGCGCGGCGCCGCAGCGCCGCCTCGGTCGGCGGCGGCCGCTCCGCCTCGGCGATCAGGAGCGAGTTGTTGCGCAGCGCGTCGAGAAGATCCTCGTCGGCCGTTCCGGCGATCGCGACGTCATAGGGAAGCTCGAGCGCCGCCGCCGGGCACGGTACCGCCAGCAGTACCGACAGCAGCGCCGCGCCCAGGTAACCGCGCAGCATCGCGGCTGCCGCATTCTGGCGAGCCCTCATCCGGCAAAGATGGCACGTTCCGCGGTCCAGGCAAAAGCGGCATGCACCGCCGCTTCGATGTCACGCCGGGACCACACGCTCCTCGCGCGGCGTGCGCCCGAAGAACTCGCGGAAGCATTTGGAGAAATGCGAGGCGGAGACGAAGCCGCAGGCGAGCGCCACGTCGAGCACCGACATGTCGGTCTGCAGCAGCAGCAGCCGTGCGCGGTTGAGCCGCAGCTCCAGGTAGTAACGGGTCGGGGTGCGGCCGAGATACTTCCGGAACAGCCGTTCGAGCTGGCGGCTGGAAAGCCCCACCGCATCGGCGAGCCGCGCCCGGGTGATCGGCTCTTCCAGGCTGTCCTCCATGAGCTTGATCACCTTGACCAGCTTCGGATGCCGCACGCCGAGCCGCGCCGGCAGGGCCATGCGCTGATGGTCCCGGGCGCTGCGGATGCGGTCGTGGATGAACTGCTCCGACACCTGCGCGGCCAGGGCATGGCCGTGCTGCAGCGTGATCAGGTGGAGCATCAGATCGAAGGCCGCGATCCCGCCGGAGCAGGTGAATCTGTTCCTGTCGATCTCGAACAGCTCCGACGTGACGTCGAGATTCGGAAAGGCTTCGGTGAAACTCGCCAGGTTCTCCCAATGCAGCGTGCAGCGATAGCCGTCGAGCAGGCCGGCTTTCGCCAGCACATAGGGGCCGAGGGAGATGGCGCCGATGTCGACGCCCTGCCGGTCCAGCCGGCGCAGCCAGCTGAACACCTGCTTGTCGTCGTAGAGATGGGAGTTGAGGCCGGAGCAGACGACCAGGGTCGAGAACGGCGGATGATCCGCAATGCTCGCCTCCGGCACCACGGCGATTCCGTTGCTCGCCGGCACCGGCTTGCCGTCCACCGACAGGATGTGCCAGCGGTACAGCTCGCGGCCGCTCATCCGGTTCGCGCTGCGCAGCGGCTCGATCGCCGAGCTGAACCCCATCAGGGCGAATTGCGGCACGATGAACAGGCCGATCCGCTGGGGAAGGGAGGAAGGGACGCTGCCGAACATGCTATGACCCGGGGGGCCGGCCCTGCCGCCGGCGCGGAGAGGCAGCATAACCCATGGGACTTTCGGGACAAGGCGGTTGGCATGCAGATGAAACACCGCGTCGCCGGCGGCCGGAGGCGGAATGCGCATTCTGATCGCCGCGGTCGGCCGGCTGAAGCCCGGCCCCGAGAAGGAGCTGTTCGAGGCGTATCGCCGGCGCATCGCCTGGCCGATCGCGGTCCGGGAGGTGGAGGCGCGCGGCGCGGCGCCGGCCGAGCTCAAGGCCAGGGAAGCGGAGCTGCTGCTCGGCGCGCTCGCAGGCAGGAGCTCCGGGAAGCGGCCGGGCAGGCCTGCCTCCGGGCGGCGGGTCGTCGTGGCGCTCGACGAGCGCGGCGAGGCGGCGAGCAGCGCCGACTTCGCGCGGCGGATCGGCACCTGGCGCGATCAGGGGGTGGAGGAGATCGCTTTCGTCATCGGCGGAGCCGACGGGCTCGACGGGGGCTTTCGCGGCCGTGCCGACTGGCTGCTCGCGCTCGGCCGGCTGACCTGGCCGCATCTGCTGGTGCGCGCGCTCCTCGCCGAGCAGCTCTACCGCGCCCAGCAGATCCTGGCCGGCCACCCCTATCACCGCGAATGACCCATGGGGACCCTTCCCCGGGGCGGTTCCCGGGGCTACCCCTGCCGCCGTCGATCGACTATCTAAGGGGGGCCGCTCACCCCCAACGCTGCAGGTTCTGATGGCCCAGTCGAAGGCTCCGCGTCCCGTCGTCCTGTGTATCCTGGACGGCTGGGGTTACAGCGACCGGACAGAGGACAACGCGATCGCGCAGGCCCGGACGCCGGTCTGGGACGGTTTCATGCGCGACTGCCCGCATGCCCTGATCGACGCCTCCGAGCTCCATGTCGGGCTGCCCTCGGGGCAGATGGGCAACTCCGAGGTCGGGCACATGAATCTCGGCGCGGGCCGCGTGGTGATGCAGGACCTGCCGCGCATCGACCAGGCCGTGAAATCCGGCCAGCTCGCCGCGAACCCGCATCTGCGGGCGTTCATCGCCAGGCTGAAAGAGAGCGGCGGCACCTGCCACCTGATGGGGCTCATGTCGCCGGGCGGCGTGCATTCCCATCAGGACCACATGGCCGCGCTCGCCCGGATCCTGTCCGAGGCCGGCGTCCCCGTCGCCGTGCACGGCTTCCTCGACGGCCGCGACACGCCCCCGTCGAGCGCGCGCGGATATGTCGCCGCCTTCCGGGACGCGACTGCCGGGCTCGACAGGCTGTCGATCGCCACCATCGGCGGCCGCTACTATGCCATGGACCGGGACAAGCGCTGGGACCGCGTGGCGCTCGCCTATGACGCGCTGGTCGAGGCCAAGGGCCATCGGGCGCCGAGCGCGGATGCGGCGATCGCGGAGGCCTATGCGCGCGGCGAGACCGACGAGTTCGTCAAGCCGACCGTGATCGATGGTTACCGCGGCATGCAGGACGGCGACGGCGTCCTCATGGCCAATTTCCGTGCCGACCGCGTGCGGCAGATGCTGACGGCGCTGCTCGATCCGGCGTTTCCGGGAGAGCCGGACGGCTTCACCCGGCCGCGCGTGGTCGCCTTCGCCGCCGCCGCCGGGATGACGGAATACTCGACCGCGCTCAACCGCTTTCTCGCCGCGCTGTTCCCGCCCGAGCAGCTCGCCGACACGCTGGGCGAGATCGTGTCGAAGGCAGGGCTCGCGCAGCTGCGCATCGCCGAGACGGAGAAGTACGCGCATGTGACGTTCTTCTTCAACGGCGGCGAGGAACGGCTGTTTCCCGGCGAGGAGCGCATCCTCGTGCCCTCGCCGAAGGTCGCGACCTATGACCTGAAGCCGGAGATGTCCGCCTTCGAGGTGACCGACAAGCTGGTCGCCGAGATCGCCGCGGGCAGGTTCGACCTCGTGGTGGTGAACTACGCCAACACGGACATGGTCGGCCATTCCGGCGACCTCGCAGCCGCCGTCAAGGCGGTGGAGACGGTCGATACCTGTCTCGGCCGGCTGCGCGACGCGGTGGTCGAGGCCGGCGGCGCCATGCTGGTCACCGCCGATCACGGCAATGCCGAGACGATGCGCGACGCGGCGACCGGCGAGGCCCAGACCGCCCATACGCTGAACCGCGTGCCGGTGGTCCTGGTGAATCCGCCGGTGCCGGCCGAGCTCGTCGACGGGCGGCTGGCGGACGTGGCGCCCACCGTGCTGAGCCTGCTGAAGCTTCCTCAGCCGGCGGCGATGACCGGACGGTCGCTCATCCGCGCCGCCGCGCCGGCCGACCGCAAGACGCGTGTTCCGGCCTGAGCGTCCATGACTGCGCGCCGGAGCCGGCGCCGCATCGCCGTCCTGTCCGCGACGGCGATGCTGCTGGCCGTCTCCGCCGTCCACGGCAAGGAGGATGGCCAGGCGGATGAGCCCGACGCCGCGCGGCTCGACGAGATCGAGCGCAGCCTCCAGCGGGAAGGCGAGCGCGCCGAGACCCTCGCGAAGGAGTCGAAATCCCTGGCCGGCGAGGTCGAGCGCCTGCAGGGCGAGCTGATCGCCGCGGCCAAGGCGGCCCAGGACCGCGAGGAGGAGATGTCGGAGCTCGAGGCGACGCTCGAGACTCTGGAGGACGCCGCCGCGGAGCGCGAAGCCGAGCTCGCCGAAAGGCGCGGACAGCTCACCGACATCGTGGGCGCCCTTCAGCGCCTGGCGCTGCAGCCGCCCGAGGCGTTGCTCCTCGGCCCGGCGAAGCCGCTCGACACCGTGCGCGGCGCGACGCTGCTGGGCGTCGCCCTGCCGGCGGTCGAAGGCCGCGCCCGCGCCCTGAAGGCCGAGCTCGATTCCTTGCGCGAGCTGCGCGACGAGATCGATACGCGGCAGCGCGCGCTCGCCGATGCGGCGGCGGCGCTATCGTCCGAGCGCGAGCGCCTGGCGTCCCTGCTCGAGGAGAAGCGGCAGCTCCAGGCGGAAACCGAGGACGAGCGCAAGGGCGCGGAGCTGCGCATGGCGGCGCTCGGCCGCGAGGCCGCCGACCTCAAGGAGCTCATGGCCCGGATCGCGGTCGTCCCGCCCCCGGTGCCGGGACCCAAGCCGGCGCCGCCGGACGCGCCCCGGGCCCAGGGCACGCCTCAGGCCGAGGAACCGCCCGCCCGGGCGGAGCCGGCCGCCCTGCAGCCACTCGCCCGGCCGCCCGCCATCCGCCAGTTCCCGGCGGAACAGGCGAGCCTGACGATGCCCGCCAGGGGAGAGATCACCGGGCGCTACGGCGAGACCGCGGAAAACGGGCAGACCAGCAAGGGCGTGCTCATCTCGACCCGGCCCTATGCCCAAATTGTTGCCCCATTCGACGGTCAGGTTATGTTTCGAGGACCCTTCCGCGGCTATGGCGAAATCTTGATCCTGGAACATGCCGGTGGATATCATACCCTCCTCGCCGGTCTAGGCCGGACCGATGCGATCGTCGGACAATGGCTGCTTGCGGGGGAGCCGGTGGGCATCATGGGGGCCACCGGAGGTGGCAACCCTGAGCTCTATCTGGAGCTGCGGCGCGATGGCCAGCCGATCAATCCGCTGCCGTGGCTAGCCGTCAGCCACAGCGATACCGAATGAGGAGCCGATGCGCAATTTTCGCCTGCTGGGCAGACTGACCGCCGCCGTCGTTCTGCTCTCTCCTCTGGCAGCCACGGCGCAGAGCACCTCGGAGACCTATCGCCAGCTCAACCTGTTCGGCGATGTCTTCGAGCGGGTGCGCGCCGACTATGTCGAGGAGGTCACCGACGAGGAGCTGATCAAGAACGCGATCAATGGCATGTTGACCGCGCTCGACCCGCATTCCAGCTATCTCGATCCCGACAATTACCAGGAGATGCAGGTCCAGACCCGCGGCGAGTTCGGCGGGCTCGGCATCGAGGTCACGATGGAGAACGGCCTGGTCAAGGTCGTGTCGCCCTTCGACGGTACGCCTGCGGCCCGGGCCGGCATCCAGACGGGCGACTACATCACCCATCTGGACGGCGAGGCGGTGATGGGCCTCACCTTGTCCGATGCCGTCGACAAGATGCGCGGACCGGTCGACACGGACATCGTGCTGACCATCCAGCGCGCGAACCAGGAGCCGTTCGACGTCACGCTCACCCGCGCGATCATCACCATCCAGTCGGTGCGCTCGCGCCTGCATGACGACATCGGCTACATCCGCATCACGAATTTCAGCGAGCAGACCGAAAGCGGCATGCTGAACGCGATCGAGCAGCTCCGCAGCGAGGCCGGCGACAAGCTGCATGGGATTGTGCTCGACCTCCGGAACAACCCGGGCGGGCTGCTCGACCAGGCGATCGCCGTTTCGGACGCCTTCCTGGAGAAGGGCGAGATCGTCTCCACCCGCGGCCGCCACAGCGACCAGGCCCAGCGCTACAACGCGAAGGACGGCGACGTCATCGACGGGATGCCGATGGTGGTGCTGATCAACGGCGGCTCCGCCTCTGCGTCGGAGATCGTGGCCGGCGCCCTGCAGGACCATCACCGCGCGCTGCTTCTCGGCACGAAGAGCTTCGGCAAGGGCTCCGTGCAGACCATCATCCCGCTGCCCGGCCACGGCGCCATCCGCCTGACCACGGCGCGCTACTACACCCCGTCCGGCCGATCGATCCAGGCGCTCGGCATCGATCCCGACCTGATCGTCGAGCCGGCGCGGATCGAGCCGATCGACCAGCCCCGCTTCCGCAGCGAGGCGGAGCTGCGCGGCGCGCTGCAGAACGACAACGGCGACAGCGAGGCCGCGCCCGAGCCCGCGCCGGGCGAGTCTGCCGCCCCGCCGGCGCCCGAGACGGTGCCCGGGGCCGAGACGGGCGAGCCGGGCGAGGATCTGAGCCAGGACTACCAGCTCCTGCGGGCGGTCGACCTGCTGCGCGGGCTGGCCCTGTTCAACTCGGCGCAGGTGAATTGACGGGCCATCGCCGGCCCGTCTGCCGCGCCGCATGACCGAAGCCACCCCCGAGTCGACCGAACGTCGGCCCGGCCGGCGGGCGCCGCTGATCGTCACCGCAGTGCTGCTGGCGGGTGCGGCTGCCGTGGCACTGTGGCTCCAGGCAACGGACCGGCTTCCCCCGCCTGACGCAGGGGCGCCGAACATCGTCGTCGATCTTCCCAAGGAGATCCCCGCCGGCCCGGAGCTGGCCGCCGTCCCGCCGACCGGCTCCGAGCCGTCGACCGGCGCAGCACCCGCAGGGGAGGCGCCGCCCGATCCGGCCGTGCCGGAGCCGGAGGAGCTGGCGACCGCGGGACGCGAGGCGGAGAGCACCGGACAGCCGGCGGATGCCGCTCTGACCCCGACCCCGGCCCCGCCCGCGCCGGATCCTGCCGGGCCGGAGGAAACCACCGCCGAGGAGCCGCAGGCGCCGGGGGGCGATCCACGAGCCGAGGCGGCGCCGGAAGCGCCCCCTCCCCCGGTCGTGGCGGCTCCGGAGCCCGCGGACCCGCCGGTCGCCGACCATGCCGCGGAACCCGGGCCTGCGACGCGGCCTGAGGACGCCGCTCCGAACGAGGACGCGCCCGCCGCCAG
>DAIMFL010000099.1:9126-12826 GCA_036724615.1 Alphaproteobacteria bacterium
GCCCGGCGCGGCCGCTCCCCGAGGACGAGACCCGCCCCCGCATCGCCGTGGTGGTGGCCGGGCTGGGCTTGAGCGAGGCAGCGACCACCGCCGCCATCCAGCAGCTGCCGGCCGAGATCACCCTGTCCTTCAGCCCCTACTCGAACCGGCTGGAGGAGTTCGTCGCCATGGCGCGCGCCGCGGGGCACGAGGTGCTGCTCGACCTGCCGATGGAGCCGGCGAGCTTTCCGCGCGACGATCCGGGGCCGCGCGCCCTGCTCACCTCGCTCGACGACGACGCCAATGCCGAGCGCCTCGCCTGGACGCTGGGCCGCGCCGACGGATATCTGGGGGTCGCGACGTATATGGGATCGCGCTTCACCACCTCGCCGGAGGACCTGCGGCCGGTGATCGAGGAGCTCGGACGGCGCGGGCTGCTGCTGCTCGATTCGCGCGCCGCGGCGGACAGCATCGCGGCGCGGCTCGCCGCCGAGGCGGGCGTCGCCCATGCGATCAACGACCGCTTCATCGACAACGAGGCCTCGCGGGTGGCGATCGATGGCCGGCTGCAGCAGGTGGAGCGGATCGCCCGCGGCTCCGGCGCCGCGGTCGCGATGGGCTATGCCTATCCGGTCACCATCGAGCGGCTGACCGCCTGGGCGCGCGACCTCGCCGGCGAAGGGCTCGCCTTGGCGCCGATCTCGGCGGTGGTCGACCGGCAGGAGGTCAGATGACGGGGGGTTCCGGACGCGCGATCGACGAGGCGGCCGTGCTTCGCCTGCCCTATCGCCGCGGCGTCGGCATCATGCTGCTCGACCCGAGGTCGCGCGTCTTCGTCGGCCGGCGGATCGACAGCCCGCAGGAGGCCTGGCAGATGCCGCAGGGCGGCATCGACGAAGGCGAGACGCCGCTCGATGCCGCCTGGCGCGAGATGGAGGAGGAGATCGGCACGCGCGCCGCGACGCTCATCGGCGAGACCGGCGGCTGGCTGCGCTACGACCTGCCGCTCGAGCTCGTGCCGCGGGTCTGGGGCGGGCGGTTCCGGGGGCAGGAGCAGAAGTGGTTCGCCTTCCGCTTCACCGGCAGCGACGCCGATATCGACATCGCCACGCGCGAGCCCGAGTTCCTCGCCTGGAAATGGGCGGAGCTGGGCGAGCTCGCGCAGCTCATCGTGCCGTTCAAGCGGCAGATCTACGAGGCGGTGATCCGGGAGCTCGCGCCGCTTGCGGCGATCGGGCGCTGACCCGGTCCCGAAGGGCGGTCAATACCCCGCGCCGGCGAGCCGTGCGTGGCGGCGCTGCAGCAGCCGGCAGGCGAAGCCGGTGAGGACCCGGCTCAGCCGGCCGTTGGGCTTCAACCCGACCGCCTTCAGGATCATCGCGATCGCGCGCTGCACGTGATGCGGCTTGTAGTAGCCGTAGGCGCGCCGCGAGTAGATCGCCACGTAGCGGCTGCGGTCGTAGGCCGCGTCGGGCTCGTTCGCCGCGTAATACGCATAGGCGAGCTCGTCGTCCTCCGACTCACGGATGCGCCCGAGCGCGGTCATCAGGCGGCGGACCGGCCCCACCTTCTCCCGCTCCAGATAGCGGCGCAGGTGATCGTAGAACAGCTTGTAGTGCCTGAGCTCGTCCGCCGCGATGTTGCGGCAGATCTCCTTCAGCACCGGCTCGCCGGTCGCCTCCATGAGCGCGGCGTAGTACGAGCTGGTGCCGGTCTCGACGATGCAGCGCGCGACGAGCTCGGCCGAGCGCGAGCCGCGCACCGAGCGGTCCACGTCGAGCGGGATCTTGAAGCCGTCGGTGAAGCGGCGGAACGCGTCGTCGAAGTCGAAGCCGGGGTCGGCGAGCTTGGCCCAGCGCGCCAGCGCCATGCCGTGCTGGACCTCTTCCCCGGCCCACTGGCGCGCGACCTTCTGGAAGTCCGGGTCGTCGTGGAAGACGCGGCAGAGATAGGTGGCATAGTCGCCGCCATTCGCCTCGACCATGCTCGCGGCCTTGACCACGGAGAGGATCTCCGCGTCCACTCGCGACGGGTCGAAGCGGTCCCAAGGAATGTCGTCCAGGGTCCAATGCTTCATGATCTCGCGATCCTAACGCCCCGAGTCGCGCTCTTCCGGCGGATTGCGCTCTATTTTGTGAATTCCCCGGTGCCATGCAAGGGGGTCTCTGGCCCGATAAACAGGCCGGATTCCGGGAGATCTGGGCCGCCCCGGCCGCAACGACCGGGCCGATCCGCCGCCGATCGTCAGTAGACCGGCGCCCCCATGGCCTCGATCATCGCCTCGCCGACGGCCACCCGCCGCTCCGCGTCGGCGCGGTCGTGGTCGTCCTTGGCCTCGAGAAGGTCGTCGCGCGCATCCCGAAGCTCGCCGTCGATGCGCTCGCGATTGAGCTCGCTCACCGGAAGGGCGCGTTCGGCGAGCACGGTGCAGCGCTCCGGCGTCACTTCGGCGAAGCCGCCGGCGACGAACAGCCGGTCGGTGACCTGGCCGTTCTCGTAGACGGCGATGACGCCCGGCCGCAGCGAGGAGATGAACGGCGCGTGGCTCGGCATGGCGCCGAAGTCGCCCTCGGTGCCCGGCACCACGACCATGTCGACCGGCCGCGACAAGAGGAGCCGCTCGGGCGACACCAGCTCGAACTGGATCTGCTCGGCCATCAGTTGGATCCCACCTAGCTACAGCCCCTGAGCCTCATCCTTCGACAGGCTCAGGATGAGGCTTCGACCGGGTCGAATGCGGTCCTCATGCCGAGTTCGTCGAAGCATGAGGACCGCCGTGTCTCGGGTATCAGGCGGCCTCGGCCGCCATCTTGCGCGCCTTCTCGATCGCCTCCTCGATCGTGCCGACCATGTAGAAGGCCGATTCGGGAAGGTCGTCGTGGTCGCCGGAGACGATGCCCTTGAACCCCTTGATGGTGTCCTCGAGGCTGACGAACTTGCCCGGGCTGCCGGTGAACACCTCGGCGACGTGGAAGGGCTGCGACAGGAAGCGCTGGATCTTGCGGGCGCGGGCCACGACCAGCTTGTCCTCTTCCGACAGCTCGTCCATGCCCAGAATGGCGATGATGTCCTGCAGCGACTTGTAGCTCTGCAGCACGCGCTGCACGTCGCGCGCGACCTGGTAGTGCTCCTCGCCGACGACGCGCGGGTCGAGGACGCGGCTCGTCGAGTCGAGCGGGTCCACGGCCGGGTAGATGCCGAGCTCGGCGATCTGGCGCGACAGCACGGTGGTGGCGTCGAGATGGGCGAAGGAGGTGGCCGGCGCCGGGTCGGTCAGGTCGTCGGCGGGCACGTAGATGGCCTGCACCGAGGTGACCGAGCCCTTCTTCGTGGTGGTGATCCGCTCCTGCAGCGCGCCCATGTCGGTGGCGAGGGTCGGCTGATAGCCCACCGCCGAGGGGATGCGGCCCAGCAGCGCCGACACCTCGGAGCCCGCCTGGGTGAAGCGGAAGATGTTGTCGACGAAGAACAGCACGTCCTGGCCTTCCTCGTCGCGGAAGTACTCGGCCAGCGTCAGGCCCGACAGGCCGACGCGGGCGCGGGCTCCCGGCGGCTCGTTCATCTGGCCATAGACCAGCGCCACCTTGGAGCCGCCGCCGTTCAGCTTGATGACCTCGGACTCGATCATCTCGTGGTAGAGGTCGTTGCCCTCGCGGGTGCGCTCGCCCACGCCGGCGAACACCGAGACGCCGCCATGCGCCTTGGCGATGTTGTTGATCAG
>DAIMFL010000100.1:0-12415 GCA_036724615.1 Alphaproteobacteria bacterium
GGCGGCGCATCAGCCGGATCTGCTCGCCCGCGACGCCGGCGTACCAGCCGGTCAGCGTGGTCCGGATCCGCTCCAGATCGCCCTCGGCCGCGGGGTCCTCGCTGTACCCCCGGATGGTCTCGAGAGTCGCGTCGAGGCTGGCCTTGCCGGCGTCATAGGCGGCCAGCATCGACGGGTCGCCGGTCAGCAGGAAGGAGCGCAGCGCGCTCTGCTGCACCTGGATCGAGTTCAAGAGCCCCTGGGCGTTCACCTCCGCCTGGGCCGCGCGCCGGCTCGCCTCGTCGGCTTCGTCGACGATCCGCCCGCCATAGAGCGAAACGGCGCCGCTCACCATGATGACGGCCAGCACCGCGCCGAAGCAGACGGCGATCTTGGTCGGGATCGAAAAGTCGCGGAAACGGATCATGACCGGCGCTCCAGCTCGTCGACGTTGATCTCCACCGTGGCGGCGCCGATCGGCGCGCCGCTCTCCGGATCGACGATGGTGAAGCTCACCTGCCGCCGGCGCTGCCGCGTCTCCTCGTGATACTCGACCGCGTCCAGGAAGACGGCGGACGGACCCTTGGCGAAGGTCTCCAGGTACTTGTCCTCATCGCCCTGCCAGTAGTCGCTGGTGACGCTCGACTGGCCGACGTTCATTCCCTGGGCGTCGAAGACGAAGATCTCGCTGAACAGGCCGTTCGACTCCGCCTTCTTGCGGATGAGATAGCTGCTCAGCGGGCTGCCCATGAGCTGCGCGATCAGCGGCTGGTTGTCGCTTTCCGTCTCCGCCCGCCACTGCTTGTCGAGGCGGTCGATCTCGGCCGGGTCGAGCCCGCCGAACCGGTCGTTCTGCGCCGCGAGAGCGATCAGCGCGACGCGCGAGGTGATCGTCGCGCGCAGCTCCTCGACGAAGCCGGGCGGAATGTCGCTGGCCGAGGCCGGCGCCACCTGCGCCAGGAGCGCGCCGGCAAGTGCCATGGACGAAAGACTGCGCATGCTGCGAGACCCCCATTTCCTGATGGGGCTCGCCCTTTGCCGATCAGCCCCATACCAATGAACTCCCGGTATGCGGGGAAATCCTTGCCAAATTGCTAAGTCGTTCGGAGACCGGACGATGCCCGTATCACAATCGTCTCCCGAGCCCTTCTCGAGTCCCTAATCGGGAAACTCGACCGCCAGCCCGTCATAGCCGGGCTCGATGCCGGGCGGGCAGCGGCGGCGCAGGACCTCGTAGTCGACCGTCTGGTTCATGTGGGTGAGGACGGTGCGCTTCGGCTCGAGCAGCCGGACCCAGTCCAGCACCTGGTCGAAATGGGCGTGGGTCGGGTGCGGCTCGAAGCGCAGGCAGTCGACGACCCAGAGATCGAGCCCGTGCAGCTGCTCGAGCGAGGCTTCGGGCAGGCGCACCACGTCCGTGGAGTACGCCATGCCGCCCGTCCCGTTCCGGCCGCCGATCCGATAGCCGGTGCTGGGCGTTCCCATGCCGTGATCCTGCTCGAAGGGCACGACCGGCACGTCGCCGATGCGGAACGGCCCGTCGATCTCGCGCCCCACCAGGAACGGCCGGTAGAGGACGCCCGATCCGACCTCGTTCTGGCGGAAGATGTAGTCGAAGCGGCGCGCGAGCGTTTCGAGCGTCGCCGCCCTGCCATAGGCCTCGAGCGGCGGCAGGTCGCGCCCGCGCCGCAGGAAGCGCAGGTCGTCGATCCCGTGCGTGTGGTCGGCGTGGTCGTGGGTGTAGAGCACGGCGTCGAGCTTCGACACGCCGGCGTCGAGAAGCTGCATCCTAAGATCCGGCGAGGTGTCGATCAGGATCGATTTGCCACCGGTTTCCACGAGCACCGACACACGGCGCCGCCGGTTCCGGGGATTGGCGGGATCGCAGGCGCCCCAGTCCTCCCCCAGCAGCGGCACGCCGCCGGAGCCGCCGCAGCCGAGCACGGTCACGCGCATGGGACCCTCGGCCTAAGACGCCGTGGCGGCGCTCGCCGGCCGCTCGGCCTTCGCGAACAGGCGGAAGAAGTTGTCGGTGGTCTGCCGCGCGAGCGTGCCGGTCTCGACGCCCCGGAGCTCGGCGACGCGCGCCGCGGTGTGCGCCACGAAGGCGGGCTCGTTCCGCTTGCCGCGCTTCGGGACCGGCGCCAGGTAGGGCGAATCCGTCTCGACGAGCAGGCGGTCCGCCGGCACCTCCGCCGCGATCTGCCGCAGCTCCTCCGCGTTCTTGAAGGTGATGATCCCGGACAGCGAGATGTAGAAGCCGAGATCGAGCGCGCCCCGGGACAGCACGCGGGTCGAGCTGAAGCAGTGGATGACGCCGGACAAGGGCCCTGCCCCCTCATGCGGCTCGGCGAGCAGCGCCAGCGTTTCCGCGTCGGCATTACGGCTGTGCACGATGAGCGGCAGGCCGGTCGCGCGCGCCGCGCGGATATGCAGGCGGAACACGTCCTGCTGCCGCTGGCGCGGGCTGTGGTCGTAGAAATAGTCGAGCCCCGTCTCGCCGATGCCGACGACCCTGGGATGTCGCGCCAGCTCGACGATGCGGTCGATGGTCACGTCCTGCTCGGCCGCCGCCTCGTGCGGATGGACGCCGACCGAGCACCAGATGTCGTCGTGGCGCTCGGCGATCGCCAGAACCTGGTCGAACGCGCTGAGCCGCGTGCAGATGGTCACCATCGTGCCGACCCCGGCCGAGCGCGCCCGGCTCACCACGTCGTCGAGCTCGTCCGCGAAGTCGGGAAAGTCGAGATGGCAATGGCTGTCGACGAGCATGCGGTCCTCTTCGCTTCCAGGGCCGCGACACTAGCGAAAACCCCGGTCCCGGGCCACAGTCGACGGGGCTCTCGCGCCCCGGCAGTTGATTTCGTTAACCGGCCCGGCCGCCTAATGCCGTCATGCGGCGCGGACGAACTCGAGCGGGACGACGATGAAGGTGAAGGCGGCCGGCAGGCAGATCTCCGGGCGGGCTGGAGGCCAAACGGCGCTCAGGACCGCGGTCCCGGGCCTGGACTGGCCTGCGCTCCCGGGCGGCAATGCGGCCGTGCTGCTCTCCATCATGCATCAGCTCGAGCAGAGCCAGTGGTGGCCGCCGGATCGGCTGGAGCGGGCCCAGCTCCGCCAGCTCGGCGCGCTGCTCGAGCATTGCTGGCGGACCGTGCCCTTCTACCGGAGCCGGCTCGAGCAGGCGGGCTGGACGCCGGGGACGCGGCTCGACGGAGAGATCTGGCGGCGGCTCCCCCTCCTCACCCGGGAGGAGGTGCAGTCGGCCGGCACCGACCTGCACAGCACCGCTCTGCCGGCGGGGCATGGGCCGACGCACACGATCCGGACTTCCGGCTCCACGGGCAAGCCGGTCGCGGTGGTGAAGACCAATGCCGACGGCCTCTACTGGCATGCCTTCCTGCTGCGCGACCATCTGTGGCATCGGCACGATTTCAGCCGCCGCCTGGCGGTCATCCGGGTCATGGAGACGGGCGCGGCCTCGCCGCCCGACGGGCTGCGCCAGCGCAGCTGGGGCGGCATGACCGGCCGGCTCTTCCGGACCGGTCCGGCCTTCGCCCTGCATATCGGCTCGACCGCGCAGCAGCAGCTCGCCTGGCTCAGCCGGGTGCAGCCCGGCTATCTGCTGACGGTGCCCTCGACGGCGCGCACCCTGGCGCAGCTCTCCCGGGAGAATGGCGTCGTTCTGCCGGAGCTCCAGGCGGTGCTCACCATGGGCGAAGTCTGCACGCCGGAGACCCGCGCTGCCGTGGCCGAGACGTGGAACGTGCCGGTGCACGACGCCTACAGCTCGCAGGAGGTGGGCTACATGGCGCTGCAATGCCCGGAGCACGGGCATTACCACCTGCAGTCGGAAAGCGCGCTGGTGGAGGTGCTGGACCAGGGCGGACGGCCTTGCCCGCCTGGCCGGCTCGGCCGCATCGTCGCGACCCCGCTGCACAATTTCGCCATGCCGCTCATCCGCTACGATATCGGCGACTATGCGGAAGCCGGCGCCCCCTGCCCCTGCGGACGGGGTCTCCCGGTCGTCACCCGGATCGCGGGACGCGTCCGCAACATGCTGCGCCTGCCGGACGGCGGGCTGATCTGGCCGCTTCTCGCCAGCCAGGACTATCGGGACGTGGCGCCGGTGCGCCAGGCGCAGATCGCGCAGGTGGCGCCGGACCGGCTGGAGGCGCGGCTGATCCCGGAACGGCCGCTGACTGCAGACGAGGAGGCGGCGCTGCGCGACAAGATCAACGCGCGCATCGGCCACCGTTTCGAGATCGTCTTCACCTATCCGCCGGAGATCCCGCGCGGCCCCGGCGGCAAGTTCGAGGATTTCCGGTGCGAGCTGCCAGCCGAGCTTTCCTCGGCGGCAGCCCCCTCACCCAACTTCGGCTAGGCTCGGCCCATTGGACTGGGCCTCGCCAAGCCTCCGTATCCCTCTCTCCCGCCTTCGCGGGGGAGAGGCAAGGTGAGGGGGTGGTGCCGCAGCGCGGAAATCGACGCGTAAAGCCTCAGCTCGCCGCTTCTTCCTCGACGTAGCGCGGGAAGACGCCTTCCGGCTTCGGCAGCGAAGTGCCGGACGCGAGCCGCTCGGGCAGCGCTGCGAAGTCACGCGCGTCTCCGCCGACGCCGAGCTGGTCGAGCAGGCGGCCGCAGGACTGCGGCATGAATGGCTGGGTCACCAGCGCCAGGATCCGCACGGTCTCGGCCAGGACGTAGAGCACCGTCGCCATGCGCTCGGGATCGGTCTTCTTGAGGGCCCAGGGCGCCTGCTCGTCCACATAGCGGTTGGCGTCGCCGACCACCTGCCAGATTCCGTCGAGCGCGCGGTGAAACGCCTGCAGGTTGAGCTCGTCGCGCACGCGGCCGACCAGCGCATCGGCGGCGGCGAGCAGCGCCTCGTCCGACGCGGTGAAGGCGCCGGGCTGTGGCACGGCCGCGCCGCAGTTCTTGTTGATCATCGACAGCACGCGCTGCGCCAGGTTGCCGAAGTCGTTGGCGAGGTCGCCGTTCATCCGGTGCACCATGGCGCGGTGCGAGAAGTCGCCGTCATTGCCGAACGGCACCTCGCGCAGCAGGAAATACCGCACGGGATCGAGGCCGTAGCGCTCGACCAGCTGCAGGGGGTCGATGATGTTGCCCACTGATTTCGAGATCTTCTGCCCCTCGTTGGTCCACCAGCCATGGGCGAAGACCCGCTGCGGCGGCTCGAGCCCCGCCGCCATCAGGAAGGCCGGCCAGTAGATCGCGTGGAAGCGCAGGATGTCCTTGCCGACCATGTGCAGGTCGGCCGGCCAATAGGTGCGGTAGGCCTCGCTCCCGGCGTCCGGATAGCCGGCTGCGGTGATGTAGTTGGTGAGCGCGTCGAGCCACACATACATGATGTGGTCCGGATCGCCGGGGACGGGGATGCCCCATTGGAAGGTGGTGCGCGAGACCGACAGGTCGTTGAGTCCGCCGCGCACGAAGCTCAGCACCTCGTTGCGCCGGCTGTCCGGCGCGATGAAGCCCGGGTTCTTCTCGTAGAACTCCAGCAGCGGCTTCTGCCATTCCGACAGTTTGAAGAAGTAGCTCGGCTCCTCCACCCACTCGACCTCGGCGCCCGAGGGCGCCCGCTTCTTGCCGTCCGGCCCGGTGGTGAGTTCGTCCTCGCCGTAGAAGGCCTCGTCGCGCACGGCGTACCAGCCGGCATAGCTGCCGAGATAGATCTGATCGCGCTCGACCAGGCGCTTCCACAGCGCCTGGCAGGAACGGACATGCCGCTCCTCCGTGGTGCGGATGAAGTCGTCGTTGCTGAAGTTCATGACCTTGGCCAGGTCGCGGAAGTTCTGCGACACCTTGTCGGTGAAGGCCTGCGGGTCCATTCCGGCCGCCCGGGCCGACTTCTCGACCTTCTGGCCGTGCTCGTCGGTGCCGGTCAGGAATTTCACGTCGCGCCCGTCCAGCCGCATGAAGCGGGCCAGCACGTCGCAGGCGAGGGTCGTGTAGGCGTGCCCGATATGGGGCGCGTCATTCACGTAGTAGATCGGCGTGGTGATGTAATAGGCGTTCCGCCTCGACATCCCGGTCTCCTGCGGCACTAGCGTTCGCGCGTCAGGACCGGGAGAGCACCTCGATGTCGAGGAACGCGGAGACCCAGACCTGCCGGCGATCGAGATTGGCGCTTTCCGTCCTGGCGAAAAGGCGGGTGGTCTTTTCCCACAGCTCCAGCCAGCGATCAAGGCTGGCCGCCCGCAGCAGCCGGGCCATGCAGTCGGCCTCCCCCGGCAGCAGCTCGGCCGGCGGCCGGCCGGTGGCGCCGGACTGGATCATGCGGCCGAGCCACCACGAGAGGAGCTCCGCGGCCGTCCGGAACGCCGTGTCGGCGTTCTTCCCCGCAAGCTTGTCGGCCATCTGATGGAGCGCCTGGCCGTCCAGCCGCGGCAAGGTGAGCAGCAGCCCGCCGAGCCTCCGGTAGAGGTCGAGCCCGCCCAGCTCCGCCAGCTCCAGCGCCCGCCCGATGCTGCCCTCGGCCAGCCGGGCCAGGGCGGCGGCGTCGGCGCGGGGCAGATCCGGCCGATACCGATCGAGGAGCTCCGTCACCAGCGCATCGGGAAGCGGCGACAAAGCGAGCTTCCGGCAGCGGGAACGGATCGTCGGCAGCAGCCGGCCCGGCGCGTGGCTCACCATCAGCAGCAGCGTGCGGGACGGCGGCTCCTCCAGCACCTTGAGCAGGGCGTTGGCGGCGCTCCGGTTCATCTCGTCGACGCTGTCGACGACGATGACGCGCCAGCCTCCTTCGGCGGCCGTCATGTGGACGAAGCTGCCGATCTGCCGCACGTCGGCGACGAGGATCTCCTTGCGCCGCTTCTCGGTCTTCTCGTCATAGCCGCGCTCGACGGTCAGGAGATCGGGGTGCCCGCCGCTGGCGGTGCGGCGGAACACCGGATGACCGGGGTCGAGCGCCAGATCGTCCGCTCCCGCCGCGCCGGCCAGCACGTGGCGCGCGAAGCGATAGGCGAGCGTCGCCTTGCCGACGCCGCGCGGCCCGCAGATCAGCCAGCCATGGGGCACCCGGCCGGAGCGCAGGCACTGTGCGACGTCGCGCAGCGCCGTGTCATGGCCGAGCAGCAGGGGGTTGGAGCGCGGCTCCGGCGCGGTGGTCGTTTCCGAGTTCACAGCCCCGCCTCCGCGTCGAGAGGCGCGCCGAGTCGCTCGCCGATCGCGATGCGGATGCTTCGCTGCACCTCGGCGACCGGGCGGTCGGCGTCGACCACGAGGCAGCGCTCCGGCGCGGCCCGCGCGATGGCGAGAAACCCGTCCCGCAGACGGCGGTGGAAGCCCAGATCCATCTTCTCGTAGCGATCCTCGCCGCCGGCGCGATCGGCGGCGCGGCGCAGGCCGGCCTCGACCGGAAGGTCGAGAACGATGGTGAGATCCGGGGCGAAGTCGCCGACCGTCACGGCGTAGAGCCGGTCGATCATGTCCAGGTCCAGCCCGTGGCCGTAGCCCTGGTAGGCGCGGGTCGAATCCGCGAAGCGGTCGCTCACCACCCAGCTGCCGCGGTCGAGCGCCGGCCAGACGGTCTTCGTCAGGTGATCGCGCCGCGCCGCGAAATGCAGCAGCGCCTCGGTGACCGCGTCCCAACGCCCGACGGCGCCGTTGACCAGGAGCTCGCGGATCTGCTCGGCGCCGGGGGAGCCCCCGGGTTCGCGCGTCGCCACCACCTCGAGCCCGGCGGCGCGCAGCGCGTCGGCGAGAAGGCGGAGCTGGGTGGACTTACCCGCCCCCTCCCCGCCTTCCAGCGTGACGAAACGCCCGCGCGCCGTCATCGGGCGATCAGGCGCCCTCGGCCAGGGCCGCCGCCGTCTCGCTGCCGAGGAGAAGATGCTTCAGCGCGGCGAACACCCGGCCGAACATGCCGAGGCGCTCGACATCCGCGCCGGCATAGATCGGCACCTCGAGCGGCGAGATGTCGGCGGCCGAGACGACGAGCTTGCCCACCTGCTGGCCTTTCTGCACCGGGGCCGGGATCGGGCCGTTGAAGACGGCCTTCACCTCCACGCTCTTGCGCGCCGCGCGCGGCAGGGTCGCCACCAGATCCTGCTCGACGACGAGCGGAACGGTCTCCTCCCGGCCGTACCAGACCGGGGCCTCCTCCAGCGTCTGGCCCGCCTTGGCGATCGTGTAGTTGTCGAACTCGCGGAACGCCCATTCGATCAGGGCGGCGCTCTCGTCGGCGCGGCGCTGCATGCTCTCCATGCCGTGCGCCACCATGATGATGCGCCGGTCGTTCCGCTCGGCCGAGGCGGTCAGGCCATAGCCGGAGACCGACAAGTGGCCGGTCTTCAGCCCGTCCACGCCCATGTCGCGATAGAGCAGCGGGTTGCGGTTCCCCTGCTTGATGCCGTTGTGCACGAACTCGAGCTCGGCGAAGTAGTGGTAGTACTCCGGGAAATCCGCGATCAGCCGCTTGGCCAGCGTGGCCAGGTCGCGCACCGTCATCAGGTGCTCCGGGTGCTCCAGCCCGTGCGAGTTCACGAAGTGGCTGTCGGCGAGCCCGATCTCCTTCGCCTTCTCGTTCATGAGCTCGGCGAAGGCCTCCTCGGTGCCGGCGATCCCTTCGGCCACGACGATGCAGGCGTCGTTGCCCGACTGGACGATGATGCCGCGGATCAGGTTCTCGATGGAGATCTGCTCGTTGATGCCGACGAACATCGTCGAGCCCTCGTTGAGCGCCCAGGCCTTCTGCGAGACGGGAAAGCTGTCGTCCAGCGAGACGGCGCCGCCCTTGAGCCGGTCGAACAGCACGTAGAGCGTCATGAGCTTGCTCATCGACGCAGGGTGCACCGGCTCGTCGGCATTCTTCTCGAACAGGACGGTGCCCGTCTGGTAGTCGACGATGATGGCCTCCTGGGCCGAGGTATCGAGCGCGCGGGCCGGGGCGGCCAGCAGCAGAAGGGCCGAAACCGCGATCAGGGCGTCGCGGCAGGCGCGCGGCAGGGACAGTCTGGCGATCATCGCGTCTCCTCTCGCTGGATCTCGAACGGCATCGACGTGATGCCGGCGGGCGACCAGCCTCGCCCGGCACGACTTCAAACTGACTCGACAATGCGCCGAATCTATGGAGGCCGGCGCCTAGTACCCGCTCTCGTTCAAAAGCTGATCCGGGAGTTCTCTTTTTAATGTCGAGATCAGCAAGGTGCGAGGCCGGGTGCTAGAATGAATTACATTGTCATCGCCGGGCCCTCATCCCGAGCTTGTCGAGGGAGACCCGGCGATCCATCCCTCCGCTCGCGTGAGCGTCGACATGGATGCGCGGGTCAAGCCCGCGCATGACAATCCATTGTTGAAGGTCGATTCAAGAACTCCCTTGGATCTCCTTATGAGCGATTGTGAGGCCGGTGCCTAGTCTACCACCAGCCGGGCCTCGGGATGGCCGGACCGGACGATCTCCTCGAGAAGCCGGTCGCCGGCCTCCACCGAGGCCACCGGCCCCAGCCGGACCCGATAGAACTGCTCGCCGTCGACCACCACGGGGCTGACCTGGACCGTGCCGAAGCGCGACAGCTGCGCCTGCAGGCGGTTCGCGTTGTAGATGTTGCTGAAGGCGCCGGCCTGGATGTAGAGCGCGGTAGGCTTGACGGGGCGCTGGGTCACGACGCCGTCCGGCACGACGGTCGGCGCGGCGGCCAGCTGCGCGACGGAGGACGTCGATGCCGTGGTCGGCGGCTGCGGCGCGGGCGCGGCGGCCGAGGTTCCGCCGGGCGGCGGCAGCGCCTCGGCCGTGACGGCCACCCGCGGCGCGGCCTGCGGCACCGGCTCGCCGGCCACGGCGTATTCGCCGCCCTGCCCGGCGCCGGCCATCATCCGGCTTTCGTCGGGCAGGATCTCCACCCGCACCTTCGCCGTGCCCTGCTGCTCGAAGCCGAGCAGCTGCGCGGCACGGCGCGACACGTCAATGATCCGGCCGTAGGCGAACGGGCCGCGGTCGTTGATGCGGAGCTTCAGGGCGCGCCCGTTCTCCAGATTGGTCACCATGACCATGCTGGGCAGCGGCAGGGTGCGATGCGCCGCGGTCAGCCCGTTCATGTCGTAGGTCTCGCCATTGGCGGTCGCCAGCCCGTCGAAGCCCGGCCCGTACCACGAGGCGATGCCGGTTTCGTCGTACTCGTAATTGACGGCCGGGTAGTACCAGACCCCGTTCACCTCATAGGGCTGGCCGACCTTGTAGTGCCCCTGGGGCGACTGGCGGGTCACTGCCTTGCTGCTGTCGACGACGAATTCCGTCTCCGCGCAGCCGGCCAGTGCGAGCGCCAGCGCCGCCGAGCCGATCCAGACCCACCTCACGCAGATCCCCCGTATCTTGTGTCCGCGGACCCCTGCTTATACCACAATCAGCGGTCAGTCCGGGTCGATATAGTCCGCCAGCAGCCCGACCGCCGTGGCGAAATAGGTCGAGCGGTTCCAGCGGAGTATCTTTCGATAGTTTTCATAAACCATGAATGCGGCGCCGCCCGGCCCGTCCGGCTGGACGATCGAGGCCGGCAGGTCGCGCTGCGGCAGATTGCCGCCCGAGATGGTGCGCACGCCGAGACGCTGCCATTCCGAAATCGGCTTCTCCACCTCCATCGACACCAGGTTTGGGTCGAACCCCGGCGGCAGCCTGACCGGGCGCCCCCAGGTCTGGTCGGGCTTCCAGCCATATCCGCCGAGATAGTTGGCGATCGATGCGAAGATATCGGCCCGCGTGCCCCAGATGTCGCGCCGGCCGTCGCCGTCATAATCGACCGCGAACTGGCGGAAGCTCGTGGGCATGAACTGGTTCTGCCCCATGGCCCCCGCCCAGGACCCCTTCATCCGGTCGGGCGCGATGTGGCGCTCCTCCAGGATCTGCAGCGCCGCCAGCAGCTCTTTGCGGAAGAAGTCGGGGCGGCGTCCGTCATAGGCCAGCGTGGCGAGTGCCGCCACGACGGGGAAGTCGCCGGTGCGGCGCCCGAAATCGCTCTCGATGCCCCAGAGCGCGACGATGAAGCGCGGCTGCACGCCGTATGTCCGGCCCACCTCCTCGAGCAGCGGCCGGTACCGCGTGAGCATCTCGCGCGCCTTCGCAATGCGGGACGGCGGCACCACCCGCTCGAGATACTGGGTGAAGGTCAGGGTGAACTCGGGCTGGCTGCGATCGAGCTCGACGATCCGCGCGATCGGCTGCACGCCGGCGAAGGCCGCATCGAAGATCGACGGCGAGATGCCGCTGGCGAGCGCCTCCTTCCGGAGGTCTTCCCGCCACAGGTCGAAGCTCTGCTCGTTGGCCGACGCCGAGACGCCCGGCAGGGTTGCGAACGAGGACGAGAGCGCGACGGAAAGGGCCAGCGCCGCGCCGGCCCTCCGCCGACGGTGCCGGGCTGCGGAAGTATCGCTCATCGGGATTCCCAACCTACGTGGAGGAAGCAGCGCGTCGCGCCTCTTCTGCCATAACCCGCCGGGCGGAGCCAAGGCATCTCGCGGCCGCCGCCGCGCGATCACGGCTCCGCTCCCGGAAAGAGCGAGTCGCTGTACCCGAGCACGCGGTACGCCACGAGCCCGGCCCATTCGTGCAGCGCGAGGTCGATCCCGGAGAGCCGGCCGCTGAGCGACGGGCCGAGATCGAGCAGCCCGAACTCCTGCTTGTTCCGGATGTCGACGGGCACCGGAATCGCGTTCCATCCGGCGGCCCGGAACACGCCGACGGCGCGCGGCATGTGGATGGCCGAGGTCACCAGCAGCCAGGTCTCGTCCGGCTTCGGAGCGGCGAGCGCCATCGTGTTGACGGCGTTCTCGTGCGTGTTCCGCGAGTTGCGCTCGAACTGCACGCGGCCGACATCGAATCCCATGCGCCTCAGCAGCGCTTCGACGAGGTCGGCTTCGCGCACGTCGCCGAACAGGGAGGAATCTCCACCGGTATAGATGAGCCGCGCCGCCGGATAGCGCTGGCCCAGCACGACCAGCGCGGCGATGCGGTCGGCGGCGCTGTTGAGCTGGGCCCCGGCGAGTTCCTCCATCGGCGGCCGATAGACCCCGCCGCCCAGCACCACCACCCCGTCGACCGCCTCCGGCAGCTCGGAGGCGACGGGAAACCGCGCCTCGAGCGGCATGGCGAGCCAGCTGTCGACCGGAAGGGCCATCAGCAGGGCGACGCCGAGCCCGACGCCGACCAGCAGGCGTCGCCCCGCCCGGCGCCAGCGGGTCAGCAGCAGCACGGCTCCGACCACCATTAGCAGGGCGAGCAGGTTGCTCGGCGTGGCCAGCGGCCAGAGCACTTTCGACAGGACGAAGCTCATCCCCGTTCGTCCCCCACGAACCTGCCCCGACCGCTTCGGGCCGGAGCGGCGCGCCAAGCCTCAGGGCAGGACGCCATCCAGGCACTCGACGAAGGCGCGCCAGGAGAAGGGACCGACGGCGCTGCCCTCCGAAGCCATCGATTCGCAGT
>DAIMFL010000100.1:12425-12797 GCA_036724615.1 Alphaproteobacteria bacterium
GGTCCCGTGGCGTGTCGAGCGCCCGCGCCCGGGCCGCCGCAGTGTACTCCTCCCGGCGGCAGGCCAGCGCGGCCTCGGTGTCATAGTAGCCGCCGATATTGGCCCGCTGGGAGCAATAGGCGGCGGAGCGGGCGTCGCGCGACGGCTCGGAGCCGACCTGGCCCGCTGCGCCGGATGCCAGCAGCAACAGGCCAGGACAGGCCGCGAGACCGGCGAGCCGCCGAAAAGCGCGTCCCGCCATCCCGCCTCTCCGCCCGGTGCAGGCCGGTCAGTCGACCACCTGATCGATGATGTAGCCGCCGGCCGCCCCGGCCGCCGCGCCGATCGCCGCGCCGGTGGCGATGCCGAGCCCGCCGGTCACCGCGCCGACCG
>DAIMFL010000101.1:0-1088 GCA_036724615.1 Alphaproteobacteria bacterium
CGCAGACGGGCGCGCTGCCGCAGCCGCAGGTCCCGTCCGCGCCGGCGGCGGAGCCGGCGACGACCCAGCCGCCGGCCGCCGTGCCGCAGCCCGCACCGCTCACCGGCGGGCGCTTCCTCTGGCCGGTCAACGGCAAGGTCGTCTCGGGCTTCGGTCCGCGCGAAGGCGGGCTGCACAACGACGGCATCAACATCGCCGCGCCGGCCGGCACGCCGGTGCGCGCCGCCGAGAACGGCGTCGTCGCCTATGCCGGGAACGAGCTGCGGGGCTTCGGCAACATGCTGCTCATCCGCCATGCGGACGGCTGGATGAGCGCCTATGCGCATAACGAGACATTGCTGGTGCAGCGCGGCGACAACGTCGTGCGCGGCCAGACCATCGCGCGCGTCGGCCAGACCGGCAACGTGTCGAGCCCGCAGCTCCATTTCGAGCTGCGGCGCGGCGCCGAGGCCGTCGATCCGATGGAGTATCTGGGCGAGCTCGGCGCCGCCCTGCCGCCGGGCGCGATCAGTCCAGACGCCGGCCGAGACGTCCCGCCAAGTCCTGGATGAACTGCCAGGCGACGCGGCCCGACCGGGCGCCGCGCGTCATGGACCATTCGTTGGCCTCGGCGTGCAGCTCCTCGGCCGCGATCGGCAGGCCGTAGCGCCGGGCATAGCCCTCGACGATCGCGAAATACGTGTCCTGGTCGCAGTTGTGGAATCCGAGCCACAGGCCGAAGCGGTCGGACAGCGACACCTTCTCCTCCACCGCCTCGGCGGGATTGATCGCGGTGGAGCGCTCGTTCTCGATCATGTCGCGCGGCATCAGATGCCGCCGGTTCGAGGTGGCATAGAACAGCACGTTCGGCGGCCGCCCTTCAATCCCGCCTTCCAGCACCGCCTTCAGCGACTTGTAGCTCGTGTCCGCCTGATCGAAGGACAGGTCGTCGCAGAACAGCACGCAGCGGCGCTTCTGGCCGCGCAGCCGGCGCAGCAGGACGGGGAGGGAGGTCAGGTCCTCCCGGTGGATCTCGACCAGGGCGAGGCGGTGCTCCGGCCCGCCGTCGCGCTCCCGGTTCACCGTCGCATGGACCGCCTTGACGAGGG
>DAIMFL010000101.1:1180-12781 GCA_036724615.1 Alphaproteobacteria bacterium
CGCGCGCCCCAGAGCAGCGCGTTGTTGGCGGGCAGCCCCTCGGCAAACCGCCTGGTGTTCTGGAGCAGCGTGTCGCGCGACCGGTCGATGCCCTGGAGCAGGTCCAGATCCACCCGGTTCACCTCATGGACCGCCTCGAGCCATTCCCCCTCGGCGTGCCAGACGAAGGCGTCGGCCGACTCGAGCGGCGCCGATGCCGGGGCGGGCGGCGCCAGCCGCTCCAGCGCCTCGGCGATGGAGCGCAGCACGGGCATGAGGGAGGGGTCGGTCAAGGAATGGGGCATGGCGGGCGGCGGGTTGCGGGCGGCGAGCCTAACACAGCTGCCATACCCCGCAAACGGCTGGAATCCAAGGATCACCTGGGGCGCACAGCGTTGCAATTCGCGGCCGTGCCGGTATAGTCCGGGCCTCTTTTCCCGCTCGCAGCCCCGGTCGCCCGGTGGCTCCGATGCCGGGTTTTCGCGCCCGCCGCCCCGGCCAGACCGCCCGGCGGACGCGCCAGACGCAACGAAAGCTGCCCGGCGACCTTGCCGGTGGCGAGATCGACCGAGCGAGGACGAGGGAGGCCCGCATGTTCATTTCCACCGCTTACGCCCAGGCCACCGGCGCCGCACCTGGCCTGATGGATGGCGGGCTCATATCCCTGCTGCCGCTGGTCCTGATCTTCGTCGTGTTCTATTTCCTGCTGATCCGCCCGCAGCAGAAGAAGATGAAGGAGCACCGCGCCATGGTGGCGGCGCTCCGGCGCGGAGACCGGGTGGTCACCTCGGGCGGGCTGGTCGGCCAGGTGACGAAGGTGCTGAGCGACACCGAGCTCCAGGTCGAGATCGCCGAGGGCGTGCGGGTCCGGGTGATCCGTACCGCGGTCAACGAGGTGCTGTCGAAGACCGCGCCGGCCGATGCACGGGCGGACGACGACGAAGACGTCGCCGAGAAGAAGAGCGGCAACTGACGCGGGCGCCCGCGTTCAACCTGTCCCGAGATCCCGATGCTGCACTTCGCCAAATGGAAGATCGTGCTGACCGTCGCGGTGCTGGTGCTCGGCATCGTCTACGCGGCGCCGAACCTGTTCAGCAAGGAGCAGCTCGAGGGCCTGCCGAGCTGGGTGCCGCAGAAGCGGATCAGCCTCGGCCTCGACCTGCAGGGCGGCTCGCATCTGCTGTACGAGGCCGACATGGATACGGTCGTGCGCGAACGGCTGGAATCCATCGTCGACGCCATGCGGCTCGAGCTGCGCAAGGCGGATATCGGCTACACCAACCTCGGCGTGCGCGGGAACGAGGCCACGGTCCAGCTGCGTGATCTCGGCCAGCTCGACGCGGCGCGCGGCATTCTGAAGGACCTGGCCGGCAATCTCGACCTCGAGCTGAACGAGCAGGGCTTCGCCACCATCGGCTTCTCGGACCGGGCGCGGGAGGATCTGCAGCGCCAGGTGATGGAGCAGGCGCTGGAGATCGTGCGGCGACGCGTCGACGAGACCGGCGTGCGCGAGGCGACGATCGTCCGGCAGGGGACGGACCGCCTGCTTCTCCAGGTCCCGGGCGTCGACCCGGAGCGCCTGAAGGAGATCGTCGGCCAGACGGCCAAGATGACGTTCCGCTTCGTCCGCGAGGTGCTGCCCGGCGGACCGGCCCCCGCGGGCACGCCGCCCGCCGGGGTGGAGTACCTGCCGGACGCTGAGCTCGACGCGTCGGGGCAGCCGACCAGCTGGTATGCGGTGGAGCGACGGGTCATGGTGAGCGGCGAGAGCCTCACCGACGCCCAGGGGAGCTTCCAGGACAACCAGCCGGTGGTGAACTTCCGCTTCGATTCGATCGGCGCCAAGCGCTTCGGCGACGCCACGCGGGAGAATGTCGGGAAGCTGTTCGCCATCGTTCTCGACGAGGAGGTCATCAGCGCGCCGGTGATCCGTGACGCCATCCTGGGCGGCACGGGCGTGATCAGCGGCAATTTCACCACCCAGTCGGCGCAGGATCTCGCCCTGCTGCTGCGCGCCGGCGCGCTGCCGGTGCCGCTCACGGTGCTGGAGGAGCGGACCGTCGGGTCCGAGCTCGGCGCCGACTCGATCGAGGCCGGCAAGATTGCGAGCCTCATGGGCCTGGCGCTGATCTGCGTGGCGCTGGTCGTCACCTACGGCCTGTTCGGCCTGTTCGCGAACGTCGCTCTCCTGTTCAACTTCATCCTGCTCCTGGCGGGGATGTCGGTGCTGCAGGCGACGCTCACCCTGCCAGGGATCGCCGGCATGATCCTGAGCCTCGGCATGGCGGTCGACGCGAACGTGCTGATCCACGAGCGGATCCGCGAGGAGGTGCGGGCCGGGCGCGGGCCGGTCCGGGCGCTCGAGGAAGGCTACCGCGCGGCCAGCGGAACCATCATGGATTCCAACCTCACCGTCATCATCTCGGCGGTGTTCCTGTACATCTTCGGCTCCGGCACGGTGAAGGGCTTCGCCGTGACGCTGATCATCGGCACCGTGGTGTCCATGTTCACGGCGGTCGTCGTCGCGCGCCTGTGCACGTCGATCTGGTTCCAGCGCACGCGGCCCAAGACGCTGCCGATCTGAGGTCGACATGTTCCGCGGCATCCACATCATCCCGCACGACACGCGCATCGACTTCATGCGCTTCCACCGCATCGCCTTCGCCCTGTCGGTGGCGATGGTGGTCGGATCGATCCTGCTCATCGCGTTCAAGGGGCTGAACTTCGGCGTCGACTTCGCCGGCGGCATCCTGATCGAGGTCCGCACCGAGGGTCCGGCCGACCTGGGTGAGATGCGCGACGAGCTCTCGGATCTCGACGTCGGCGAAGTGGCGCTGCAGGAGTTCGGGGCTGCGGATACCGTGCTCATCCGCCTGCAGCGGCAGGAAGGCGACGAGCGGGCGCAGACCGCGGCGATCGAGAAGGTCAAGGCGGCGCTCGGCCCCGAGGTCGAGTTCCGCCGGCAGGAGTTCGTCGGCCCGAAAGTCGGCGAGGAGCTGATCCGGGATGCCATCCTGGCCTCGGTCCTCGCCATGCTCGGCATCATGGCCTATGTGTGGTTCCGCTACGAATGGCAGTTCGCCGTGAACTGCATCGCGGCGATCTTCCACGACTGCATCACCACGGTCGGGCTGTTCGCGCTGCTCGGGCTGCAGTTCGACCTGACGATCGTCGCGGCCGTCCTCACCATCGCCGGCTTCTCGGTCAACGATACCGTCGTCATCTACGACCGCATCCGCGAGGAGCTGCGGCGGTACAAGAAGATGCCGCTGCCCGAGCTGATCAACCTGTCGATCAACCGGACCCTGTCGCGCACCATCATGACCAGCGGCCTGGCCTTCCTGGCGGTGCTGGCGATCCTGCTGTTCGGCGGCGAGGTGCTGCGCGGCTTCAGCGTGGCCATGACCTGGGGCGTCGTCATCGGCACCTATTCGACGATCTGCGTCGCCTCGCCCATGCTGATCTACATGAACCTGCGGCGCGCGCCGGAAGCGGCAGCCAAGCCCGACAAGCCGGCCGAGGCCGCGGAAGGTGAGACGGATTCCAGGGATGCCGCCGCGGGCCCGGCGGGCCGCGCCTGAGGAGGGACCGGCCGGTGGACATCACGCCCATGGTCCCGACCGGCCGGCAGATCATCGAGAGCTACGGCGCCGGCCGCTTCCGGGTGAGCGGCGCGGTGTTCGAAGGCTCGATTCTCGTCTTTCCCGACCGATCGGTGCCCTGGTCCGCCGGTACGCCCGACGAGATCACCATCGACAGCCTGGAAGAGGTGGCGCGGGCCGGCGCCGAGGGGCAGATCGAGGTTCTCCTCCTCGGCTGCGGCCTCCGCATGGCCCTCGTCCGGGGCGAGCTCCGGCGCAGCCTGCGCGACGCCGGCGTGGTGATCGAGCCGATGGACACCGGGGCGGCCTGCCGGACCTACAACGTGCTCGCGGCCGAGGGCCGCAAGGTCGCCGCGGCGCTGATCGCCGTGCAGTAGGTTGTCGAGGGCTATCGGTTGACTGTCATCCTCGGGCGGAGGGGCAAAGCCCCGCAGACCCGAGGATCCATTCCGACGCTCACGCCTGACCCACCATGGATCCTCGGCTCGCGCTCGCTGATGCTCGCTCGGCCGAGGATGACAAGCTCATCGATGGGCAGAACAAAGGCGGGGCCGTCTTGGCCCCGCCGATCCGTCCGGAATCTCGCCTCTCAGAAGCCGAAGAACCCTGCATGCGACTGCGCGACCATGCAGTACAGCATGGGAATCGACAGCAGCGTGTTGGTCCGCGAGAACAGCATCGCGGTCCGGGCCGACCTCTTCTTGCTGTCGGCGTCCGCTTCGACGATGCCGAGGGCGCGCTTCTGGTTCGGCCAGATCATGAACCAGACGTTGAACCACATGATCGTGCCGAGCCACATGCCGATGCCGATCGGCGTCGACGCGCCGCCGTCGGTGAAGCCGAGCAGGATGGCGTCGACCAGGTAGCCGTTCATCAGGGCGAGCAGCAGGCCGATGACGAAGGTCGCCATGGCCGCCCAGCGGAACCAGAACAAGGCGGCGGGCGCGATCACCTTGCCCACGGCCGGCTTCTGCTCGTCCGGGATCTTCGGCATGTTGGGGATCTGCACGAAGTTGAAGTAGTAGAGCAGCCCGATCCACATGATCCCTGCGAGGATATGCAGGAACCGAAGCAGGAAGGCCGCCCAGTCGTGGCTGAAGGTTGCGGTGCCTGCCGTGGCACCGACGATCACTATGATGGCGATGAGCAGGACGATGCCTGCGATCACCGTGCTCTGCAGCTTTTCAAGGATGGCTGACATCGCTCACTCCGTCCCGTGTGAAGCAAGTCCGACATGTGGTAGTAATATCCCGAAGTTGCGACTAATTCTAGTGTACATTGTATGAGAATGCCCCTATCTGGCCTGGGTACTTCCCGCCACGAAGTGACCTTGCGCCCCTGATGCCTGATCCGGAGCTGTCTCCCTGCGCGGCCGAGCTGCGCCGCCACGATCCCGATCGCTTCCTGACGGCGCTGTTCGCGCCGGAGAAGCGGCGCGAATCGCTGTTCGCGCTCTATGCCTTCAATCTCGAAGTGGCCCGGGTGCGCGAGGCGGTGACCGAGCCGATGCTCGGCCGCATCCGGCTGCAGTGGTGGCGGGAGGCGATCGCCGGGATCTACGCAGGAAGCCCCCGGCGTCACTACGTCACCGATCCGCTGGCGCAGGCTGTGACGCAGCACGAGCTGTCACGCGATCTGTTCGACCGGCTGATCGACGCGCGGGAGGCGGACTTGGAGCCGCAGGGACCGGAGACGCTCGCGGCGCTGCGTGGCTATGCGGAGGGAAGCTCATCGACCCTGGTCGAGCTCGCCATGGAGCTCCTGTCTGACGGTGCGCCCGGGCCGGAGCTCCGGCAGGCCGGACGGCAGGTGGGGATTGCCTGGGCGCTGGTCGGGCTGTTGAGGGCCGTGCCATTCCATGCGCGCCAGCGCCGGCTCTATCTGCCGGCCGATCTCGTCGACGAGGCGGGGCTGCGGGTCCGGGACGTGTTCGAGCTGCGCCGCGTCCCGGCGCTCGCAACCGTCGTGAAAGAGGTCGCCGAGGCTGCACGGGCGGAGCTCGCCGCGGCGCGCGCGGGGCCGCGCCCGCCGCGCCGTCTCCTGCCGGCGCTGCTGCCGGGGACGCTGGCGGGGCTGTATCTGAGGCGCCTCGCCGCCGCCGGCTACGATCCGTTCGATCCCCGTGTCGGAGAGGCGCCGCCGCTGCGCGCCGCCCGCCTGGTCGTGGCGCAGATTCTGGGGCGCATCTGACGGAGTCACCGGCGCGGGGCGAAGTAGCGCGACGGCGTGGTACCGGTGGCCCGCCGGAACATGGCGGTGAAGGCGCTCACGCTCTCATAGCCGAGGTCGAGGGCGATCGTGGTGACGGGATCGCCGGCGGCGAGGCGGGTGAGCGCCGCGAGCAGCCGGGCCTGCTGGCGCCAGGCGCGGAACGTCATGCCGGTCTCCGCAACGAACAGCCGGGCGAGGGTGCGCCCGCTGGCACCGAGGCGTCGGCCCCAGGCCTCCAGGCCGGTGCCATCTTCCGGCTGCGCCAGCACGCCGTCGAGGATCGGCCGCAGGCGCGGGTGCGCGGACATCGGCAGATGCAGCGGCGCCTGCTCCAGCACCTGGATCTGATCCAGGATCACCTGCATCAGCCGCCCGTCCGGGCCGTCCGGCTCGTAGAGGGGCGGCAGGGTGACGGCCTTCAGGATCAGCTCGCGCAGCAAGGGCGGCACGTCGACGACGCGGCAGCCCTGCGGCAGGGCCGGCGCGGCCATCGGGTCGATGTAAAGCGTCCGCATCGCCACTCTGCCGGCGCAGCCGATCTCGTGCCGGACGCCCGCAGGCACCCATACGGCGCGCTGCGGCGGCACCACCCAGATCCCCTGATCGGTCGCCACCCGCATGACCCCGGCAGCGGCGTAGAGCAGCTGGGCGCGCCGATGCCGGTGCCGGACGATGAGATGCCCGGCGGGATAGTCGTTGGCGAACGCCACCACCGGGCGCGGCAGCGCTTCCAGCGCCGGGACGATGCTGTCGCCTGTCCGGTTCTCGACAATCCTTGGCATGACGACGGGAGATTGTCGGGGTATGACGGAGTAGGTTCAAGGAAGCTGGCCTCAACAAATTTTCTCTGCATCGGATCGGACACATGACCGGCTCCCGCCTCGCCCTGCCGTTTCTCAATCTCGGCCATGCGCTCGACCACTTCTTCATGCTGATCTTCCCGACGGCGGTGCTCGTGCTGGGGCCCGAGCTCGGGATGCCGTACGAGGAGCTGCTGCCGCTCGCGACGATCGGCTTCGTCGCGCTCGGCGTCGGCACGCTGCCGGCCGGCTGGCTCGGCGACCGCTGGAGCCGCCGCGGCATGATGATCCTGTTCTTCGTGGGCATCGGCGCGGCGTCGATCCTGACCGGCTTCGCGCGCAGCCCCTTCGAGATCGGCTGCGGGCTCGGGCTGATCGGCCTGTTCGCCGCGATCTACCACCCCGTCGGCATTCCCCTGGTCGTGGCGAACGCCACCCAGGTCGGCCGGACGCTCGCCGTCAACGGGGTGTTCGGCAATCTGGGCCTGGCCGCCGCGGCGGTCGCGACCGGCGCGCTGACCGAGGCGGCCGGCTGGCGGGCCGCCTTCATCCTGCCGGGCGCCGTGTCGATGGCCGCCGGCATCGCCTTCGCCCTGCTGGTGCCTCCGGAGGCTGCCGGCGACGGCGGCCGCAAGGCCGCGGCGCCGATGGATGCGCCGCGATCCCTCCAGGTCAAGGTCTTCGCGATGGTGGCGATCGCGTCGGTGCTGGGCGGCTTCCTGTTTCATGCCGGCACGGTCGCCCTGCCGAAGATCTTCGCCGACCGCGCGGCGGGCCTCGCCAGCGGCATCACCGAGGTCGGCGGGCTGGTCTCGATCGTCTTCGCCGTCGCGGCGCTGGCCCAGCTGCCGGTCGGCTGGATGCTCGACCGCCATCCCGCGCGCTGGATCCTGGCCGGGCTGGCGGGCACCCAGCTGACGCTGCTGCTGCTCGCCGTCGGCGCGACGGACTGGGCGATGCTCGCCGTGGCCATGCCGCTGCTCTTCGCCATCTTCGGCGAGATCCCGATCGGCGACTGGCTGATCGCGCGCTATACCGCCGATCGCTGGCGCTCGCGCGCCTATGGCGTCAGCTACGTGTTCTCGATGGGAGTCAGCGTGCTGATCGCGCCGATGGTCGCCTGGCTCTACGGCGCCTCCGGCGGCTTCGCCACGCTGTTCCTGGTACTGGCCGGCTGCTCGGGGCTGATGGGGATCGCCGCCCTGCTTCTGCTGCCGTCGAGGCGGCCGGCGGCGGTCGCCGCGACGGTCGCCGCCGCGTAGCTATTCCGCGGCCGCGCGCGCGGCGCCGAGCCAGGCGTCGAGATCGGCGAGCGCCCGCTCCGCCAGGGCGGGCTTCCGCGCGGCACGCGCCTTGCGGCCCTTGCCGGCCTCGGGCAGGGGCGGGAACAGGCCGAAATTGACGTTCATCGGCTGGAAGGTCGCGGCGTCGGCGCCCCCGGTGATGTGGCCGAGCAATGCGCCGAGCGCCGTGGTGGGCGGCGGCGGGACGACCTCGCGCCCCAGCCGCTCCGCCGCGGCGACGCGGCCGGCGAGCAGTCCGATGGCCGCGCTCTCCACATAGCCCTCCACCCCGGTCACCTGACCGGCGAAGCGCAGCCGCGGTGCCGCTTTCAGGCGAAGCGCGGAGTCGAGCAGCTTGGGGCTGTTCAGGAAGGTGTTGCGGTGCAGCCCGCCGAGCCGGGCGAACTCCGCCGTCTCGAGCCCGGGGATCATGCGGAAGATGCGCGCCTGCTCGCCGTATCTGAGCTTCGTCTGGAAGCCGACCATGTTGTAGAGCGTGCCGAGCGCGTTGTCCTGGCGCAGCTGCACCACCGCATGCGGCCGCCGCCCGGTGCGCGGGTCGGTCAGGCCGACCGGCTTCATCGGCCCGAAGCGCAGCGTGTCGCGGCCGCGGGCCGCCATCACCTCGATCGGCAGGCAGCCCTCGAAATAGGGCGTCGAGGTCTCCCATTCCTTGAAGTCGGTCTTCTCGCCCGCCAGGAGGGCGTCGATGAAGCCCTCGTACTGCGCCCGGTCGAGCGGGCAGTTGATGTAGTCCGCACCGCCTCCGCCGGGGCCCGGCTTGTCGTAGCGCGACTGGAACCAGGCCTTTTCCATGTCGATCGTCTCGCGATGGACGATCGGCGCGATGGCGTCGAAGAAGGCGAGGGAGTCCTCGCCGGTGAGCCGGCCGATGGCCTCCGACAGGGCGGGGGAGGTGAGCGGGCCGGTGGCGACGATCACGCTGTCCCAGTCGGCAGGGGGCAGGCCGGCGATCTCCTCGCGGCGGATCTCGACCAGCGGATCGGCGGCGAGGCGCGCGGAGACTTCGGCGGAGAAGCGATCGCGGTCGACGGCGAGGGCGCCGCCCGCCGGCAGCTAGTGGGTGTCGCCGGCCATGAGGATCAGCGAGCCGCAGCGGCGCATCTCCTCGTGCAGCAGGCCGACCGCATTGTGCATCGCGTCGTCGGAGCGGAAGGAATTCGAGCAGACGAGCTCCGCCAGCCCGTCCGTCTTGTGCGCTTCCGTCCCACGCACCGGGCGCATCTCGTGCAGCACGGCGGGCACGCCGGACCGGGCGAGCTGCCAGGCGGCCTCGGAGCCGGCCAGCCCGCCGCCGATGACGTGGACAGGGGGGACGTGGACGGGTTTCATGGCGTTGCCGTTCATTCGGGCTAGAGATAGCGTTGAGGGCCATCGCTCGCAACCGACCAGGGCAAGGGGGTCAGCATGCTGAACTACCTCAATCCGACGAGCCTGGGAAAGCCGCTCAGCCGCTACAGCCACGCCGTCCTCGCGCCGGAGGGCTGCCGCTGGGTGCATGTCTCCGGCCAGGTCGGAATGAGCCGGGATGGCGACATTCCGGAGGATTTCGAGGCGCAGGCGCGCCTCACCTGGGCCAACCTGCTGCACGCCCTGCGCGCTGCCGGCATGGGGCTCGACGACATCGTCAAGGTCCAGGGATACATCACCCGGCGCGAGGATCTCGCGACCTATCGCAGCGTGCGGGACGAGGCGCTGCAGGGCCGCGCCCCGGCCTCCACCATGGTGATCGTGTCCAGCCTGGTCGATCCGGCGCTGCTGATCGAGGTGGACGTGATCGCGGCGCAGCCGGCGCGGCAGACCCGCGCGGCCGCGCCGAAGGCGGCCACCAGGGCCAAGGCCAAGGCGCGGCCCAAGGCCCAGCCCAAGACCAGGGCGAAAGCGCGACCGAAGGCAACCGCCAGGAGCAAGGCGAAGGCGCGGCCCAAAACCGCGGCGAAGGGCAGGGCGAAGGCGAAGGGGCGTCGACGCTAGTGTTATGCATTGTCGAGTCGTACCCACCCGTTGTCGTTGCCGGGCATGACACCGAGACGGCTGCCGACAGCTGCGGCCCACGGGTGACGCCGTGAAGCTCGCGGAATCCCTGCTGCACGCGCTGAAGGACCACGGTGCCGGCGAGATCTTCGGCATTCCCGGCGACTTCGCGCTGCCCTACTTCAAGGTGATCGAGGAGAGCGGGATCCTGCCGCTCTACACGCTGAGCCACGAGCCGGCGGTGGGATTCGCCGCCGACGCGGCGGGCCGCTTCAGGAAGACGCTCGGCGTCGCCGCCGTCACCTATGGCGCCGGCGCCTTCAACATGGTGAACGCGGTGGCCGGCGCCTATGCCGAGCGCTCGCCGCTGGTCGTGCTGTCCGGCGCGCCGGCCGCGGCGGAGCGCACGAGCGGCCTCGGCCTGCACCACCAGGCCAAGACCATCGACTCGCAGTTCCGGGTCTATCGCGAGATCACCTGCGACCAGGCGGTGCTCGACGATCCTGCGACGGCGCCGGCGGAGATCGCCCGCGTGCTCAGGAGCTGCCGCGAGCGCTCCATGCCGGTCTATGTCGAGATCCCGCGCGACATGGCGAACGCGCCCTGCGGGCCGGTGCCGATGCTGCCGTCATCGCCCTTCGACACCGACGCGGTCGATGCCTGCGCCGGCGAGATCCTGGCGCGGCTCGAATGCGCGCGCTCCCCAGTGCTGATGGCGGGCGTCGAGGTCCGGCGCTACGGCATCGAGGACCAGGCGGCGGCGCTCGCCCGCACCCTCGGCCTGCCGGTCGTCACCAGCTTCATGGGGCGCGGCCTGCTGGTCGACTCCGACGCGCCGCTCATCGGCACCTATCTCGGCCTCGCCGGCAAGCCGGAGATCACCGGGCTGGTCGAGCAGTCCGATGCCCTGTTCCTGCTCGGCGTCATCATCTCCGACACGAATTTCGGCGTCTCCGCCCGGCAGATCGACATGCGCGGCACGATCCAGGCCATCGAGGGCCAGGTGCGCATCGGGCATCACGTCTATCCGCGCATCCCGATCGGCGCGCTGGTCGACCGCCTGCTGGCGAAGGCCGGGACCAGCTGGCCGCCCAGGGCCGGCAAGGGGCGCGCCGCGCCGGCGGAGACCGCCTATCAGACAGGGCTCGCCGCCGACCACGCCCCGATCACCCCGTCCGATATCGTCCGCGCCGTCAATGACGCCTTCGCCCGGCACGGCGACATGATCGTGGCGACCGACATGGGCGACTGCCTGTTCACCGCCATGGATTTCCGCCATACGCCGGTGGTGGCGCCGGGCTACTACGCCGGCATGGGGTTCGGCGTGCCGGCGGGCCTCGGGATCCAGGCGGCGAGCGGCGAGCGGCCGCTGATCGCCGTGGGCGACGGCGCCTTCCAGATGACGGGCTGGGAGCTCGGCACCTGCCGCCGCTATGGCTGGGATCCGGTGGTGCTGCTGTTCAACAACGCGAGCTGGGAGATGCTGCGCGTGCTGCAGCCGGAATCCCGCTTCAACGATCTCGACGACTGGCATTTCGCCGACATCGCCGCGAGCCTCGGCGGGGTGGGGGAGCGCGTGACGACCAGGGCCGAGCTCGCCGCCGCGCTCGACCGCGCGCTCTCCACCCGCGGGCGCTTCCACCTGATCGAGATCATGCTGCCGCGCGGCAAGATGTCCGACACGCTGAGCCGCTTCCTCGCCGGGGTGAAGCGGCTGAAGGACAAGAGGGG
>DAIMFL010000102.1:0-12649 GCA_036724615.1 Alphaproteobacteria bacterium
GGGCTGGCGACGGCCATGTCTGCCGCTACGACGCGGCCTGGCTCGGTGCCCACAGCCTGGCGCCGGCGGCGCGCGCCGCGCGCCGGCGCCGGCCGGTCCTGTGGGACCGGGCGCTCGCCGACCGGATCCCGCGCGCCGATTGGCCCGCGATGCTCGCGGCGCCCGAGGCGGAGCGGCGCGCGCTGCAGGCGCTGATCGACTACGGCTTTCTCATCATTTCCGGCGTGCCGACCACCAGCGGCGCGGTGGTCGAGGTCGGCGACCGGATCGGCCATGTCCGCGTCACCAATTACGGTCGCCATTTTGACGTGCGGTCGGTGCCGAACCCGAACAACCTCGCCTATACCGCGGTGGCGCTCGGCGTCCACACCGATAACCCCTATCGTGATCCCACCCCGGGCCTGCAGCTGCTGCACTGCCTGGAGGCGGATGCGCCGGGCGGCGACACGATCCTGGTGGACGGCTTCCGCGCCGCGGAGCTTTTGCGGGAGGAGGACGCCACGGCCTTCTCGCTGCTGTCCTGGCTTCCTCTCGATTTCCGCTTCGCCGACGCGTCGGCCGATCTCGCGGCCCGCGTGCCGGTGATCTCGACGGATTTCGAAGGCCAGGTGACGGCGGTGCATTTCAACAACCGCTCCATGGCGCCGGCCGATCTGCCGGAGGACGTCGTGGAGCCCTGGTACGACGCCTATCGCAAGTTCGCCACGCTGCTGCGCCGTCCGGAGCTCGAGCTCACCCTGCGCCTGGAACCGGGCGACCTCATGGTGATGAGCAACGTCCGTACCCTCCACGGCCGCACCGCCTTCGACGTGAATGCCGGGCGGCGGCATCTGCAGGGCTGCTACGTGGATCTCGACGGGGTGGAAAGCCGCCTGCGGGTTCTGTCCCGGGGCGGCGGCCGGTCCCGCGTCATCGCCGAGATCGAGGCCATGTTCGCCCGGCGCGGCCACGAGGGCTATGGCGAGGGCGTGTCGCAGCGGGAGCACGCGCTGCAGGCGGCCTGGATCGCCGAGCAGGCGGGGCGGCCGAAGGCGCAGGTGGTCGCGGCCCTGCTGCACGACATCGGCCATCTGATGCACGACCTGCCGGAGGACATCGCCGACCAGGGCATCGACACGCAGCACGAATCGCTGGCTTCCGCCTGGCTGTCGCAGCATTTCGGGCCGGAGGTGAGCGAGCCTGTGCGCCTCCACGTCGCCGCCAAGCGCTATCTCTGCCATGCGGAGGCGGGCTATCTCGACCGGCTTTCTGCCGCCTCGGTGCTGAGCCTGCGACTGCAGGGCGGCCCGATGACGGCCGAGGAAGCGGGACGCTTCCGCCGCGAGCCGTTCCTGGCCGAGGCGGTCGACCTGCGGCGGTGGGACGACGAGGCCAAGGTGGTCGGCGCGACGACTCCCGATCTCGCCCATTTCCGGCCGGCGATCGAGTCCGTGCTGCGGCGCTAAAGACTCGGTCAGGCCGGCCGAAGGGCGGCGCGCAGCGCCGCCCAGGCGAGGCCCAGCGCGAACAGGGCGGCGGCGCCGACGACCACCGATGGGCCGGAGGGCGTGTCGAGGACGAGCGATCCGCCGAGCCCCGCGACGACCGCGAGACAGCCGATCGCCGAGGCGAGCACCGCCATCTGCTCCGGGGTCCGTGCGAAGCGGCGCGCGGTCGCGGCTGGAATGATCAGCAACGCGGTGATCAGCAGCACCCCGACGACCTTCATCGCCACGGCCACGGTGAGCGCCATGACCAGCATGAAGGCGAGGCGCAGCATGCCGACGGGGACGCCTTCGGCGCGGGCGAGCTCCTCATGCACGGTCATCGCCAGCAAGGGACGCCAGATCGCGGCGAGGATCGCCAGCGTGGCGCCGGCCCCGCCATAGATCCAGAGCAGATCGACCCGCCCGACGGCGAGAATGTCGCCGAACAGGTAGCCCATCAGGTCGACGCGCAGATTGGGCAGGAACGCCACCGCGACGAGACCGATCGAGAGCGCGCTGTGGGAGAGAATGCCGAGCAGCGTGTCCGTGGCGACCTGCTGCTGCCGCTGCAGCGCGACGAGGAGCAGGGCGATCGCGGCGCAGGTCGCGACGATGCCGATCTGCAGATCGATGCCGACGAGAAAGCCGAGCGCCACGCCGAGCAGCGCGCTGTGCGCCAGCGTGTCGCCGAAATAGGCCATGCGCCGCCAGACGACGAAGGAGCCGAGCGGTCCGGCGACGACCGCCACGCCGATCCCGGCGGCAAGGGCGCGCCACAGAAAAGAGTCGCCGAGCAGGGCGGTCAGGCTCACGGCTGCTTCCCCGTGACGCGGTGGTTGTGCGCATGACCAAGATGGCGGCCGTGCCGATGCTCATGGCCGTGCTGATGGGGGTGCCCGTGCGGCGGTGCGCCCACCACCTCGCCGGCCAGGCCGTGCTCGTGATCGTGCCGGTGGGTGTAGAGGGCGAGCGATTCTGCGGCGAGGGGACCGAGCAGGGCACGGTACTCCGGATGCGCGCTCACCGCCTCCGGACGGCCCTCGCAGCAGACATGGCGGTTGAGGCAGACGACCCGGTCGGTCTGCGCCATCACCAGATGAAGGTCGTGCGAGACCAGGAGCACGGCGCAGCCGTGGAGTCGCCGGAGGTCGGCAACGAGACGGTAGAGCTCGACCTGGCCGCCGACGTCGACGCCCCGCATCGGCTCGTCCAGCACCATGAGATGCGGCTCGCGCAACAGGGCGCGCGCCAGGAGAACGCGCTGCAGCTCGCCGCCGGAGAGGCTCTGCACGGGGCTGTCCGTCAGATGCGCCGCGCCGACCTCCTCCAGCGCCGCCTCGATGCTGCCGCGCCCGGCGCCGCGGGCGAGCGACAGCAGCCGGCGGACGGTGATCGGCAGGTCGGGCTCGACCGAGAGCTTCTGCGGCATGTAGCCGACGACGAGACCGGGACGGCGGCGGATCCGGCCGCGGGTCGGCGCCAGCAGACCGAGCACGAGCCGCGCCAGCGTCGTCTTGCCGGCGCCGTTCGGCCCGACCAGCGTCACCAGCTCGCCCGGCGCGATGGCGAGGTCCACCTCGTGCAGGATCTCCGTCCGTCCCCAGCCGAAGCAGACCCGTTCGGCCCGGATCAGCGGCTCCGGCCCGGACCGGGCGCCGGGCTCAGCCGGCATTGGCGGCGCTGCTGCAGGCGGCGCAGAGCCCCTGCAGCTCGATGGTCGGCCGGTCGACGGTGAAGCCCTGGCTGGCGGCGGAGCGCGCGATGGCGCTGTCGATCCGCGCGTCGTCGATCTCGGCGACGCGGCCGCAGCCGCCGCAGATCAGGAACTGGCTGCTGTGCCGGCGATCGGGCATCGGACAGCCCACGAATGCGTTCAACGACGCGATCCGGTGGATGAGGCCCTGGGCCAGAAGGAAGTCGAGCGCCCGGTAGACGGTCGGCGGCGCCGCGCCGCGCCGCTGCCGCTGCAGCTCCTCCAGCACGGCATAGGCGCCGACCGGCTCGTGGCTGCGCCAGACGAGCTCCAGAACCCGCCGCCGGAGCTCGGTCAGCCGCGCCCCGCGCGCGGCGCAGAGCGCCGCCGCCTTGTCCAGCGCGTCGTCGATGCAGCGCTGGTGATCGTGGCGGAGGCTGCCGAAGGCAGTCCCGGCAAGCTGGGTCGGCTCGTGCATCTGCGGCGAACTCCGAGGGCAGGTCTCGGAATGTTATAATATATCAGGAGAGCGGCGACCATCCTCCCCATGCGGGGCCGATCGTGCGGACTCTGGTCCTTTGTCTATACCGAAGGATATCCCGCTATCCGGAGGCGCGCTGTCGGTTTCCGCGCGACCCGGCAAGACTGGGGGCGTCCAGGAGGCGTGTGTCGGACCCCGTCATGAACGATCCCATTCTCGACCATGCCAAGGAGTACTACCGCCTGCGTGCCCTGCAGGAGGACCTCCTCAATGACGGCGGCGAGATCTCGGTCGACGACCCGGAGCGCTACTACGACGCGCGACAGGTTCTCGAACTGAAGCTCCGTCTGGCAGAGCGCCGCCTGGTTTCCACCCGGCCGACCTCTCCGGAAGGCCTGGAGGCGCTGCTGATCTACGCCCTGCAGAACGCAGAGGCGGGAGAGGTCTCCGAGGCGCTCAAGACGGCCCTCGAGTGCGTCTCGGAGTGCTGCGTCGGCGGGCAGTGGACCGTCAGGTTTGCGCCCGCCGGCGACAGCGTCGCCCTGCGCCAATGACCCCGCGCGTCACCCGGAAGCTGCGCCGGCTCGAGCAAAGGCTCGCCCGGCGTCCGCTGTCCGCCAGGGAGCGGCAGCATCTGCAGCCGGTCATCGGCGCCCTCCGGGTCAGGGTCGTGCGAGAGCTTCGCCGCGCAGCCATCTGACCAGTCCGATATGTCCGTCCGGATGCTGACGCCGAGCCTGCGCCAGGCCCGGCAGCGCAGATCGACCTGTTCCGCTGGGCCGAACCGGCCTATAGAGGGTTGGGGTCGGACGAGGGAGGTCAGGCTGTCGACCATGACGCCGCTCGGCGTGATCTGCGCCATGCCCGAGGAGATCGAGCATCTCGCCGCGGCCACCGAGACCGAGCTCGCCGGCGCGGACAGCCGCGTGGGCGGCTTCATCTTCCGCAAAGGGCGGCTCGAGGACAGGCCGGTGGTGCTGGTCGAGGGCGGCATCGGCAAGGTCAGCGCCGCCCATGTGGCCACGCTCCTGCTCGACCGGTTCGGCTGCCGCGGCCTCGTCCTCTCCGGCGTCGCCGGCGGGCTCGATCCCGAGCTCGGCATCGGCGACGTGATCGTGGCCGACCGCCTTGTCCAGCATGACTACGGCGCCATCGTCGCGGGCGATCTGCGGCACTTCCGGCCCGGCGTGACCCCGATCGGCGAGAACCGGCACGACCCGGTCTATCGCCTGGATGCGCGGCTCCAGGGCGACCTGGAAAGGGCGCTGGCCGGGCTGGTTCTGCCGCCGCTTCCGCAGAAGGCGACGGGCGGGGAGACGCGGCAGCCCAGCCTGCGCTTCGGGACCGTGCTGACCGGCGACCAGTTCATCAACTGCGAGGCGACGCGGCTGCGGCTGTTCGAGCGCTTCAGGGCCCAGGCGGTCGAGATGGAGGGCGCAGCGGTCGCCCAGATCGCGGAGCGCTTCGGCGCGCCCTGGGTCGTCGTGCGCTCCCTGAGCGATCTGGCGGGCGCCGAGAGCCACATGGACATCGCCGCCTTCCTGTCGAGCGCCGCGGCCCAGGCGGCGGCGGTGGTCCGCCGGATCATCCCGGTCCTGTAACCGCCGCTCCTGCTCAGGCCGGCACCGCCGCGGCGCGGGCGCCGCGCCGCTTGCGCAGGCTCTGCAGCAGGAAGACCAGGCCGAACAGCGCGAAGGCCGGGATCATGAACCACTGGGACGCCGGGCGGTTGGCGGGGACCTCGATGCCGACAACGAGGTCGCCCGGCTGAAGCCGGAAACTGCCGGCCTGGCTGCCGAGCCGGGCGGCCTGCACCATGGGATCGCCGCCGAAGGTGCTGAGCGTCAGGCCGGCCGCGGCCAGGCGCTCCGCGCCGGTCTCGCCTTCGCCGAGCTCGAGCCTGACCAGCTTCTCGACGGGATTGCCGAGCGGGTCGAGCGTCTCAACGCGCAGATGCAGCGGCCGACCCGCCGGCGTCTGGTCCGCCTGTGCCATGACCTGATCGCCGGGCAGGCGGACGAAGGGCTCGCTCACGAGGTCGAGCCAGAAGCCGGGCCGGAACAGCGTGAAGCAGACCAGCGCCAGCGCCACGGTCTCGTACCAGCGGTTGCGCACAAGGAACCAGTTCTGCGTGGCGGCGACGAAGGCGACCATGGCGGCGGCCGATCCGACCAGGACCAGGGCGAGGTGCCAGAAGCCCGTGAGGTCGATCATCAGCAGGGCATGGTTGAAGATGAAGACGAAGGGCAGCAACGCCGTGCGGATCTCGTACTTGAAGCCCTGCACGCCGGTCTTCACCGGATCGGCGCCGGAGATCGCCGAGGCCGCATAGGCGGCGAGCCCCACCGGCGGCGTGACGTCGGCCATCAGGCCGAAATAGAAGACGAAGAGATGCACTGCGACGAGCGGCACGGCGAGATCGTTCTGGGCCGCCAGCTCGACGACCACCGGGGCCATCAGCGTGGCCACCACGACATAGGCCGCCGTCGTCGGCATCCCCATGCCGAGCACGATGCAGATCACGGCGGTCAGCAGCAGCATCACCATGAGGTTGCCGCCGGAGATGAACTCCACGACCTCCGTCATCACCAGGCCGATGCCGGTGAGCAGGACCGTGCCGACGATGATGCCGGCCGTGGCAGTCGCGATGCCGACGGTGATCATGTTGCGCGCGCCGCTGACGAGACCGTGGACGAGATCGTCGAAGCCTTCGCGCCAGGCGCGTCCCAGCCGGCGCTCGCCGCGAAAGAACGCGGTGAGCGGCCGGTGGGTGACGACGAGGAGCATCAGCACGACCGTGCCCCAGAACGCCGACAGGCCCGGCGACAGCTCCTCCACCATCAGGCACCAGATGAGGACGACGACCGGCAGCAGGAAATGCAGACCGGTGCGCGCCGTCTCCGCGAAATCCGGCACCTCGGTCAGGCTCCGGTTCGGGTCGTCGAGCGGCAGGTCCGGAAAGCGGGCGCGATAGGCGACGAGCGCGACGTAGACGACGGCGATCGCGGCCGCCAGCATGTAGCTGGCCAAGTCTCCGAACACGTCCTTCGTCCAGCCGACGCCGTAATAGACGATGCCCGACAGGATGACGAAGCCGCAGACGCCCGCGAGCGCCCGGACCGCGGTGACCAGTACGCGCTGCCGGCGGGTCGTCGGCAGGCCGACCATGCCCATCTTCATCGCCTCGATATCGACGATGTAGAACAGCGAGCCGTAGGTCAGCAGCGCCGGGAAGAAGGCGTGCTTCACCACCTCGGCATAGGAGATCCCGACATACTCGGCGATCAGGAAGGCGGCGGCGCCCATCACCGGCGGCATGATCTGGCCGTTGATGCTGGCGGCGCATTCCACCGCCCCGGCTTTCACCGCGGGATAGCCCACGCGCCGCATCAGCGGGATGGTGAAGGTCCCGGTCGTCACCACGTTGGCGATGGACGAGCCGGAGATGACGCCGGTCATGCCCGATGCCACCACCGCGGCTTTCGCCGGACCTCCGCGATAGGCGCCGAGCAGCGAGAAGGCGAGCTGGATGAAATAGCCGCCGGCACCGGCCCGCTCGAGCAGGCTGCCAAACAGCACGAACATGAACACGACGCTCGTCGAGACGCCGAGCGCGACCCCGAACACGCCTTCCGAGGTGAGCCACATCTGCGACGCTGCCCGCGAGAGCGAGGCGCCCTTGTGCGCCAGCAGCCCCGGAAGATGCGGCCCGGCGAAGATGTAGGCGAGCATCAGGATCGAGATGACGACGATCGCGGGGCCGACCGCGCGCCGTGCCATCTCGAGCAGGATCAGCACGCCGACGACGCTGACAATCACGTCGGTCTCAGTGGGCAGGCCCGGGCGCTGGGCGAGCTCCTCGTAGAACACCACGAGATAGAGCGTGCTCGCCGCGCCTGCCAAGCCGATGATCCAGTCCAGGACCGGAATGCGGTCGCGCGGCGACCGCTTCCAGGCCGGGAAGGCAGTGGCGGCGAGGAACAGCGCGAAGGCGAGATGGATCGAGCGCGCCAGGCCTTCGCTGAACACGCCGAATCCGAGCATGAAGGGAAGGGGCGAAGCGTACCAGAGCTGAAACAGCGACCAAGCGAGCGCCACGGCGAACAGCAGCTTGCCGGGAAAGCCGATCGGGTGGCGGCCGCCTGTATCCGCCTCCGCCACCATCTGCTGCAGCTTGTCGACATCGACGGGCCTTTCGCCCGCGGACTGCTCCTCGACGCTTGCCATGGCTCCGTCTCCGACGATCGCGCTAAACGAGAGAGGCGCCGCGGGGGTTCCGTGGCGCCTCCTCGGGGCCGGTCAGAGCCAGCCCTTCTCCTTGTAGTATTTCTCGGCGCCGGGATGGAGCGGCGCGGACAGCCCGTTCTTCACCATCTCCGCCGGATCGAGATTGGCGAAGGCGGGATGGAGCTTCTTGAAGTCGTCGAAATGCTCGAACACCGCCTTGACCAGCGTGTACACGACCTCGTCGGAGGTGTTGGCGCTGGTCACCAGCGTGGCGCTGACGCCGTAGGTCTCCGTGGGATCTGGGTTGTTTGCGTACAGCCCGCCGGGGATGGTGGCATATGAGTAGTACGGATGCCGCTCGACCAGCGCGTCCACCGCGGGCCCGGTCAGCGGAATGAGCTTGGCCTCGCAGGCCGTGGTCGGATCCTGGATCGCCGCCGAGGGATGGCCGACTCCGTAGAAGAAGCCGTCGATCTTGTTGTCGCACAGGGCCGGGCCCTGCTCGTCCGCCTTGAGCTCGGAGGCCAGCGAGAAGTCCGACGTGGTCCAGCCCATTTCGGCCAGGAGTTCCTCCATCGAGGCGCGCGTGCCGGAGCCGGGATTGCCGATATTGAACCGCTTGCCCTTGAAATCCTCGAACTTGGTCACGCCGGCATCCGGGCGCGCCAGCACGGTGAACGGCTCGGGATGAACGGAGAATACCGCACGCAGGTCGGGCACGGCGTTGTCGCCCTCGAACTGGGCCTTGCCGTTGACGGCGTTGTACTGCACGTCCGACTGCGCCATGCCGAAGTCGAGCTCGCCGGTCTTGATGGCGTTGACGTTGAACACCGAGCCGCCGGTCGATTCCGTCGAGCAGCGGATGCCGGTGGTCGCCCGCTCCTGGTTCATGAGGCGGCAGATGGCGCCGCCGACGGCGTAATAGACACCGGTCACGCCGCCGGTTCCGATGGTGACGAACTGCTGCTGGGCTGCCGCCGGCGCGGCAGTCAGCACCGAAGCGAGAAGGGCGGCTGAAGCCAGCGAGGAAAGCAAGGTCTTGCGCATATCGGCCTCTCTGCAAATGCCCGCCTTGACCTGGCGGGACTTGCGCAACGCGGCGCCCGTGCGCCGCCCGGCTGGATTGAACACGGCCCCACGGGAGACCGGATGGTCACGCGACGCGCGCGAGCTCGGCATCGCGGGTCGCGTCGTCTATGGCGTCGCCCAGACGCTCGACGATGAGGTCGATCGTCTCCGCCGTCGAGATGAACGGCGGGGCGAGCAGAACATGGTCGCCGTTCGCCCCGTCGATCGTGCCGCCCATCGGATAGACCATCAGGCCGCGCGCCATGGCGGCGCGCTTGATCCGGGCGTGCAGCTTCGCTTGCGGGGCGAACGCGGCCTTGCTCGCGCGATCGGCGACGAGCTCGACTCCCATGAACAACCCACGCCCACGAATGTTGCCGACATGGGCGTGATTGCCGAGGCGGTCCGACAGCCTCTCTTCCAGGCGCCGGCCCATCGCCTTGACGTTGTCGAGAAGCCTGTCGCGCCGGATCACCTCCTGGACCGCCAGCCCCGCCGCGCAGGCCACCGGATGGCCGAGATAGGTGTGGCCGTGCTGGAACATGCCCGAGCCGTTCGCGAAGGCGTCGAATACGTGCCGGGCGAGGAGCACGGCGCCGATCGGCTGATAGCCGCCACCGAGCCCCTTGGCGATGGTCATGAGGTCGGGGGCGATCCCCTCCTGCTCGCAGGCATGCAGCGTACCGGTGCGGCCCATCCCGCACATCACCTCGTCGAGGATGAGGAGGACGCCGTAGCGGTCGCAGATCGCGCGGATCCGCTTGAAGTAGTCGCCGACCGGGGGCACCGCGCCGGCGGTCGCTCCGACGACCGTCTCGGCGACGAACGCCATCACCTGGTCCGGCCCGAGCTCGAGGATCTTGTCCTCCAGCGCCTGCGCGGCGCGCGCCGCATAGGCGTCGTCGCTCTCCCCGGGTTGCTGGTGGCGATAGGCGTAGCAGGGATCGATGTGGTGGGTCTCGATCAGCAGCGGCCGGAACTGCGCGCGGCGCCATTCGTTGCCGCCGGCGGCGAGCGCGCCCAGCGTGTTGCCGTGATAGCTCTGGCGCCGGGCGATGACATGGCGCCGGCGCGGCTCGCCCGTCTCGACGACGTACTGGCGCGCCATCTTGAGCGCCGCCTCGACGGCCTCGGAGCCGCCGCTCACGAAGTAGACATGGGAGATCCCGGCCGGCGCGTCCTCGACCAGGCGGTCGGCGAGCGCCTCCGCGACCTCGGTGGTGAAGAAGCTCGTATGGACATAGGCGAGCTTCTCCGCCTGGCGCCGCATCGCCGCGATCACGTCCGGATGGCCGTGGCCCAGGCAGGACACCGCGGCGCCGCCCGAGGCGTCCACATACGGCTTGCCGTTCGCGTCGACGATCTCGACGCCCTTGCCGCCGACCGCCACGGGAAGATCGGCATGGATCTGGCGGTGCAAGATACGGGTCATCGCGGTCTCCTGCTGTCGCTGGCATTCCAGTACACGTTGAAGGCGGCGAGCTGCGCCTCGGTGTTCCGCAGCGCATCGAGCGCGGCGTCGCCGCCGCGGCCCGCGATCAGCGTCGCGAGGATCTCGCCGACCAGGAAGGCGGGCGTCATGGCGTGGAAAAAGGACGGGCCATCGACCGACACCAGGATCGTCTCCTGCGCCACCCGTGCCAGCGGCGAGAGGTGGCTGTCGGTGACGCCGACCACGGGAACGCCGCGCTCGTGCGCGTAGGCGGCCATCTCGACGGTCGCCCGGGTATAGGGCTCGACGCTCACCGCCAGCAGCACGTCGCGGGACGAAGCGGCGCGGATCTGGTCGCCGCCGACACCCGCCGGCGCGTCGAGGAGGACGGCGCGCTCGCCGAGCAGGGAGAGGACGTACTGGACGTTCCAGGCGATCGGATAGCAGGCGCGCAGCCCGAGGCAGTAGATCCGCTCCGCCGCGGCGAGCAGCTCGGCCGCCGCCGCCAGGCGCGCCAGAGGCTCGGGTTCGGCCATGCGGTCGAGCTGGCGGCGCAGCGAGGAGACCATCTCGGCAGCCAGGGCCTGGTCGCCCTTGGCCTTCTGGCTGGCCAGCTGCCGCCCGGCGCGGCCGGAGAAGCCCGGCCCGCCCGCGCGGATCGCTTCGGCGTAGAGCGCGCGCGCGGCCTCGTAGCCGCTGAGGCCGAGCTTGGCGAGCCGCAGCATGGTCGCCGGCTTCACCCCGGCGCGCCGGGCCTGCTCGCGCATGGACAGCAGCGCGACGTCGCTCGGCCGCTCCAGCATGTAGCGCGCGGCCGACTGCAGCTGCGCCGGCATGCCGTCGAACTCCTGGATGATCCGGTCGGCGAGCGGGCCACGGTCCATGACGGTTCCCGGAGGTCTCCGTGCCTGTCCGGACGAGTCATAGACGGGCCGGCCGCGCTGTGCAACATTCGTTTCACTAGGTGCCATAGTTGGCTCAATTGAATCCGGAGGCATGTCCGTGAGCGGGTTGGAGGAGGGGAGCGCCGTCACCATCGCGGTCGCGCCGAACGGCGGGCGGCGGACCAAGTCCGACCATCCCGCCCTGCCGATGACCTCGGCCGAGCTCGCCGCGGCTGCTGCGGATTGCGCCGACGCCGGCGCCTCCATGATCCATCTGCATGTGCGGGACCGGGATGGCCGGCACCTCCTCGATGCCGGCGCCTATGCCGAGGCTATCGCGGCGGTGCGCCGGGCCGTGGGCGAGCGCCTGGTCGTGCAGATCACCAGCGAGGCGCTCGGCATCTACGGCCGCGACGACCAGATGGAGGTGGTCCGCACCGTGCGGCCCGAGGCGGTTTCCCTGGCGCTGCGGGAGCTGGCCCCCGAGGCGGACGCGGAGCGCGACTTCGGCGGCTTCCTGGAATGGCTGCGGCGCGAGCGGATCCTGCCGCAGATCATTCTCTACACGGGCGAGGAGGCCGTCCGGCTCGACGCGCTGCGCGCGCGGGGGATCGTTCCGTTCGACGGCGTTCCGGTGCTCTATGTGCTCGGGCGCTACAGCGTCGGCCAGCGATCGAGCCCCGCCGATCTGCTGCCCTTCATCGCGGAGGGCATGCCGCGCTTCGGGCACTGGATGACCTGCGCCTTCGGCCGGCGCGAGGTCGCCTGCGTCACCGCCGCGGCGCTGCTCGGCGGCCATGTCCGCGTCGGATTCGAGAACAACCTGCTGCTGCCCGACGGATCGACCGCGCCGTCCAACGCGGCGCTGGTCGGCGCGACGGCCGGGGCGCTCACGGCCTGCGGCCTGGCCATTGCCGGAGCGGACGAGCTCCGGTCCGCCTGGTCGCGCCTGCTCGGCGTCTGATCAGGCGCCTATTCAGGTAGGGGGCGCCGCGCCGTCCAGCGCGGCCCGGACCGCGGCGAGCCGGTCGGCGAGCGCGCGCCCGTCGAGCGGATCGGGCGGCAGCGCGCCCCAGATCGGGCGCGGCCAGGCCGGATCGTCCATCCGGCGCGCGACCACATGGACGTGGAGCTGCGGCACCAGATTGCCGATCGCGCCCACATTCATCTTGTCGGCGGCGAAGGCGCGCTGCAAAGCCGCGCTCGCCCGGGCGATCTCCTCGATCAGCAGCGCGCGGTCGGCGGCGGCGAGCTCGTGCAGCTCGCGCAAGCCCGGCCGGCGCGGCACCAGCACCAGCCAGGGCCAGCGCCGCTCGCGCATCATGAGGACGAGCGAGAGCTTCCAGCGGGCGACCTCCACGCCGTCTTCGGCCAGCCGCGGATGCAGCTCGAAGGCGG
>DAIMFL010000103.1:0-12118 GCA_036724615.1 Alphaproteobacteria bacterium
CCTCGCCCCTCGCTCTTGCCAAGACCGGCCGGTTCCGCCACTGATGCGCCCATGGCGCGGGACGAGCTCACCGAGGACACGCGGATATCGCCGGCCGCCTATGGGCGGGTGCGGCTCCGGACGCTCACCCTGATCCGTTGGGTGGCGATCGCCGGCCAGGCGACGGCGCTGCTCGTGGTGCACGTGGTGATGGGGTACCGGCTGCCGATCTGGTCGGCGCTCCTGGTGGTCGCCGCCTCGGCCGTGGTCAATGTCTGGGCGACGGTCCATCGGCCCGGTCCGGCGCGCCTGCGCGACCGGGAGGCGGCGCTCTATCTCGGCTTCGACCTGGTGCAGCTCTCGGTGCTGCTGTTTCTGACCGGCGGGCTGCACAACCCGTTCGCCATTCTGGTCCTCGCCCCGGTCACCGTCTCGGCCACCGTGCTGTCGCGCGCCAGCACGATCGCCCTCTCCGCGGTCGCGCTGGGCGCGCTCATCTTCCTCGCCTTCTTCCACATGCCGCTCCCGGGCCCCGACGGCTCTCTCGAGGTGGCGCGGCTCTACGTGCTCGGCCTCGGCATCGCGCTCGCCGTCTCGACCATCTTCGTCGTCACCTACGTGTTCAGCGTGGCGGCGGAGGCGCGGCGCATGTCGGACGCGCTCGCCGCAGCCCAGATCGCCCTCCATCGCGAGCAGCGCCTCTCCGCCCTCGGCAGCCTGGCCGCCGCCGCGGCGCACGAGCTCGGCACGCCGCTCGGCACCATCGCGGTGATCGCCAAGGAATTCGCCCGCGACCTGCCGCCGGACAGCCCCTTGCGCGAGGACGCGGAGCTGCTGATCAGCCAGAGCAACCGCTGCCGCGACATTCTCGCGAGCCTCGCGGCCCGGCCGGAGACCGACGGCGGATCGCCCTATACCCGGGTCGCCCTGCCGGCCCTGGTCGAGGCCGCCGCGGTCCCGCATCGGAGCGACCGGGTGTCGCTCGTGTTCGACGCCGCGCCCGAGCACGGCAGCGCCGCCCCGGCGCCGACCCTGGCCCGCAGCCCGAGCTTCCTGCACGGCCTCGGCAACCTGGTCCAGAACGCCGTGCAGTTCGCCGATGCCGAAGTGCTGGTGATCGTGCGCTGGGACGAGTCGCGTATAGTGGTGAAGATTCTGGACGACGGCCCCGGCTTCGATCCGGGCTTGCTCGAGCAGCTGGGGGAGCCGTATCTCTCGGGCCGGCCGGGACGGCGGGCGAGCGACGCGGAGGACAACGGGGAGCATATGGGCCTCGGCGTCTTCATCGCGCAGAACCTGCTCGAACGGACCGGCGCGACGCTCAGCTTCGACAATCGCCCCGAAGGCGGTGCGGAGGTGACGGCGAGCTGGCGCCGGTCCGAGCTCGAAGTCCCGGCAGGCTGAACCCCGGGGGCCGTCTGCCGGCGAGAACAAAAGGGAGCGTAGCTATGAGCGAAGACAATCCGGGCCAGCGGCCGGAGAAGGCGGGGGCCGGGGCGACGGACCGCAGCCTCCTGGTCGTGGACGACGACGCGCCGTTCCGGCAGCGCCTCGCCCTCGCCATGGAGCGGCGCGGCTTCTCGGTCGCCACCGCCGACAGCATGGCCGCCGGAATCGCCGAGGCGCGCGCCAGGCGGCCGGCCTTCGCCGTGATCGACCTGCGGCTCGGCGACGGCAGCGGCATCGAGGTGGTGAGCGCCCTGCGCGAGGTGCGCGCCGATGCGCGGGTCGTGGTGCTCACCGGCTACGGCAACATCGCCACCGCCGTCGCCGCGGTGAAGATGGGCGCGATCGACTACCTGTCGAAGCCCGCCGATGCCGACGCGGTCGAGGCCGCGCTGCTGCAGAACGAGGGCGAGACGCTGCCGCCGCCGCCGGAGCAGCCGATGACGGCCGACCGGGTGCGCTGGGAACATATCCAGCGGGTGTTCGAGCAATGCGACCGCAACGTGTCCGAGACGGCGCGCCGCCTCCGGATGCATCGCCGCACGCTGCAGCGCATCCTCAACAAATACGCACCGCGGGGGTGACGGCGCTCTTCCTCGTATATGGCCGGCTGCCCTGGAACCGGGCGGACGCACCCGGAACGCCGGCCCTGGCGGGCGTCGCCCCCTCTGGTCCTGGGGGTCAAGGCAGCGCCGGAATGATAGAGATCACGGCGATGCGGTCAATTCGGACCCGCGGGACCGGCTGCGCGGGACGGTGACCGGAATCCCGCAGCGGGCCGCCGCCATGGCAATCCGTGAGATCTCGGGGTGCGAGGCGCGGTAGCCGGCGCTGGACACCGCGGCCGATGCGGCGACTGCCGTGACAGACGCCTGGGAGCGCGCCTGTGAGTAGACGGCCGGCGGTCTCATTCCGCCGCGGCGGGCGCCGCGACCCTGGCCGGCGCGGGGCTCGCCGGCGCGGCGCCGGGCTTGCCGGCCGATGCGGCCTCCTGCAGCTGCTTGTCGAACAGCCGTCCCTGATACATGGCGATGCCGAGATCGGCCCCGGCGCGCGCCGCATCGGGCGAATCGCAGCGCGTCAGGATCAGCCGCTCCCGCCCGATCTGCTGAACGACGTGTTTCAGCGACTGCGAGCGCTTGCCGCCGAGGTCGTCGACCAGGTCGTAACCCCAGTGGAATTTCACCAGGTCGACGCCCAGCCACTCGCGATTGACGAGCGGCAGGGTGAGATGCTTCAGCCCGTCGATGCACAGCTTGTAGCCGCGCTCCTTCAGGAAGTCGCGGGCGAACATGAAGGCGCCCACGTCGGCGAAGATGTCGATGGGCTGCACCTCGATGGCGATGGTGCCGCGCGCCTCCGCGCTCATCTCGCGGTCGAACTGCAGGAATTCCGGCGACAGCACGGTGGCGACGTTGAGGTTGATGCTGAAGTCCTTCACCTGGCGCACCTCGCTGCGCGCGGTGAGCAGCGCCAGCATGCGCAGGTCGAGCGCCTGGGTCAGATGCTGGAACAGCCAGCGATCGGCCGCCAGGTTGTAGCGCGGCAGCAGAGCGGTGCGCAGGTCGCCGATCGAGATGTAGAGCTCGTGGAACAGCGCCTGCGGCGGCAGGCCGGGGCCGACGAAGCAGACGGCCTGGCGCCGCACGAAGGGGCTGAGATCGGCGCTCGCCAGGGCCTTCTCGATCTGGGCGAGATGGGCCGGATCGAGCGGCTCGCCCTCCTCCTCGGGCGGAACGCCGTCCTCCGGCGCCTCCGCCGCGGCGACCAGGCTTTGCGCGGCCTCGAGCAGGTCGGCGTACTGCCGCTCGAGATCGTACCAGCTGCAGAACCCGCCCTCATCCGCCGGGTTGTTGAGCAGCGGATCCTCGCTGAACAGGAAGCGCAGGCGCATCACGGCCGGGTCGATGTCCTCGACCCTGGCATCCTTGGCGACGAACACCATGTCGCCGTTCTGCATGCGGAACAGCGCGCCCTCGAACTTCCGGATCAGGCCGTCGAAGGTGGTGGCGGCGATGCGCAGATGGTGCTCGCGGCGATTGTACGGCCGCAGGCGCGACAGATGCAAGTGAACGGCGCGGCGGCCTTCGCGGAACCGCTCCATGCGCCGGACGAAGTCCAGCAGGAGCTTCTCCTGTCGGGTCGTCGGATCCTTCCGCCAGCTCGTCATAGCCTACATCTCCGTACCTGGCCCCCCATCAATCTTTGTAGGAGTGTTTTCATGAGAAGTTAGGACGGGCCGGTTATCAACTGGTTAAGCGCCGGGAACCGCGGCTCACGGGCGATGGAGCCACCAGCCCTCCTCGTTGACCGAGTAGACCGGCTGATAGTGGCGGATGGTCTCGGCCGGGACGACCGACCTGATCTGGTTGTCGAGCACCAGGGCCTGGCCGTCTACATAGACGACCAGGATGGCATGGGCGATGCCGAGATTGAGGTCGTTGAGCACGACGATCCTGAGCTCGGCGTTGTCGAAGCCGAGCGCGCGCAGCGCCATGAACTTGGCGATGGCGTAGTCCTCGCAATCGCCGTTCTTGCGCAGGAACTGGAACGGCGTCGCCCAGTAGTCCGGAACGCCCCAGTTGATCGGGTCGATGACGTAGAGCTTCTCGTTCATCTCCCGATTGATCCGTTCGATCTGCGTCCTCCGGTCCAGCCCGGCGAGATCGTCGATGACCTTTCCCCAATAGGCATGGTCGCAGAGCGGATCGGCGCAGCTTCGCGTCTCTTCGCCGAAGCGGTCCATGGTGCCGCGCCATTTCGGGAACAGCTTCAGATCGCCGGAATGGATCTCGCGCGTCCCGAAGATCGACGGCGTCGCGGCGGCCGCCGGCCCCGCGGCGGCGGCCGCCAGGACCGCCAGGAATAGGAGCGCGCGGCAGAGCCGGGACGGGGCCAGATGACGGACGCGGAACATCGATCGCTACCGGCGTGGTCCTGCTGTCGAGCAACAGGCTTGAAGGCTAGCCGCGCAGCGGTCAACGTTTCATTAACGAAGCGCGGCGCATGACCTCTGGGCGTGGACCGCCGTGCTATAGTCCGCGCGACGAATCGGGGCGGCAGCACTGTGGCATCGTCGAGCTCGACAACGGACAGGACGGGCGGAATCGACCGGACGCTGGCGATCGGCGGGCTGCTGCTCCTGCTCGCCGCGGCGATCGGCATCGCCCTGGTCCTGCGCTTCGCCGAGGCGGAGCGCGAGCGCGACCTCAGGACCTGGCAGGTGCGCCTCGGCATCGTCGCCGACAGCCGCTTCGCCGCCGTCGAGTCCTGGCTGGCCGAGCAGCTCGGCGAGATGACGGCGCTGGCCGAGAACGCCTCGCTCCAGCTCTATCTCTCGCAGCTCGCCGTGGCCGGAGACGCGGCCGAGCGCGACGCGCTCGCCGAGGCGCAGGCCGACTACCTGCGCAACCTGCTCGTGGTCTCCGCCGAGCGGGCCGGGTTTCACCGGCCGAGCGCCGCGGCTCAGGTCGATGCGAACGTGGAGCGGGTCGGGGTCTCCGGTCTCGCGCTGCTCGACGCGGCGGGGCGCATCATGGTCGCCACGCCCGCCATGCCGCCGGTGGAGGGGGCGCTCGCCGGTTTCGTCAAAGGCCTCGAGCCTGGCCAGCGCGGCATCATGGACATCCACCTGAACGCCGCCGGCCGGCCGGCCATGGGCTTCGCCGCGCCGGTCTTCGCCGTGCAGGCGGATCCGGGCGCCAGCGCCCAGATCGGCTATGTGCTCGGCATCAAGGAGGTGGCCGACGAGCTCTACCCTCTGCTGAAGCAGCCGGGCGAGACCGCGGCGAGCGCCCAGGCGGTGCTGATCCGGCCGGCCGATGGCGCCATCGAGTACCTGTCGCCCCTCGCCGACGGGACGCCGCCCTTCACGCTCAAGATGGCGCGCGACACGGCCGAGCTCGACGCCGCCTTCGCCCTCGAGAGCCCCGGCGGTTTCGCGCTGCGCCGCGACTACAAGGGCCGCGAGGTGCTGGTGACCTCCCGCGCCTTCACCGCCGTGCCCTGGACGCTCATGTACGAGATCGAGCGGGCGGAGGCCCTGGCCGACAGCGAGGCGCGGCTCGCCCGGCTCACGGTCATCCTGGCCGTCTCCGTGATCGCGGCGGCGGCGGCGATGCTGGCCTTCTGGTGGTATGGCAGCTCGCGCCGCGCCGCGCTGGCGGCCGCCCGGTCGCGCGAGGCCGCCGAGCGGCTGGAGCAGCAGCGCAACCTGCTGCGGCTGGTGACGGACAGCCAGCCGACCGCGATCTCCATCCTGGACGAGGAAGGCCGCTACCGCTTCGCCAACAGCCAGGCGTCCGCCCGCGCCGGGCTCGCCGCGGCGGAGATGCTCGGCAAGCCGATCGCCAACGTGATCGGCCCCGAGGCGGCGAAGCGCTACCTCGCCGCCAGCCGCCATGCGCTCGACAGCGGCCGTCCGTATTCGGAGACCGCGCGCATCGAGCTCGACGACGAGGTCCGGATCCTGCAGTCGGACCACATTCCCATGGCGGCGACGAGCGAGATGCCGCGCGGCGTGCTGGTCGTCGAGAGCGACATCACCGAGGCGGTGACCGAGCGCGAGCGGCGCGGCCGCATCCAGCTGCAGCTCGTGCGCACCCTGGTCGACGTGGTCGACCGGCGCGATCCCTTCGCCGGGGCGCATTCGGCCCGCGTCGCGCGCATCGCCCGTGCCGTCGCCAACGAGATGGGTCTCGGCGCGCGCGAGGCGGAAACGGCGGAGATCGCCGGCAACCTGCTCAATCTGGGCAAGATCCTCATCGACCGCGACCTGCTGACCCGCAGCGGGGAATTGAGCGAGGCGGAGCGCCAGGAGGTGCGCCACAGCCTGCAGGCCGGCGCCGATCTGCTGCGCGACGTGGAGTTCCAGGGCCCGGTGGTGGAGACGCTGCGGCAGGCCCAGGCCCATTGGGACGGCTCCGGCATGCCGGAGGGGCTGTCCGGCGACGACATCCTGGTCACCGCGCGGATCATCGCGGTCGCCAACGCCTTCGTCGGCATGGTGAGCCCGCGCGCCCATCGCGCCGCGCTCTCCGTCGACCAGGCGGTGGAGCAGCTGCTGCACCAGGTCGGCACGCGCTTCGACCGCAGCGTGGTGGCGGCCTTCGTCAACTGGCTCGACAATCGGGGCGGCCGCGAGGAGATCGCCCAGCTCCGCGCGCCCGTCGCGGGCTGATCCCGTGCCGCTTCTCGGCTACTGGCGACGCCTCGCCGGGAAGCACCCCGCGCCGGAGACCGGCATATCCGACGAGCCGGGCGATCCCGAGATCCGCCCGGGCGCCGAGCTGCCGCCGGGCTGGCTCGTCTATGCCGTGGGCGACATTCACGGCCGGTCCGATCTGCTCGCCGCGCTGCAGGCCAGGATCGTCGCCGACGCGGCGGCGCGCGCGGCGGAGCGGCGCACCATCGTCTATCTCGGCGACTATGTCGACCGCGGCCCGGACAGCCGCGGCGTCATCGCCCGGCTGCTCGAAGGCCCGCCGGACGGCTTCGACGTCGTGCATCTGCGCGGCAATCACGAGGACTTCCTGCTGCGCTTCCTGGAGGACGACAGCGTCGGCCGTCTCTGGCTGATGAACGGCGGCGACGCGGCGCTCATGAGCTATGGCATCGATCCGCTCGCCGCCGCGCCGGACGAGGATCCGTCGCCGGCGCTGCAGCGCGCCTTCCGGCGGCGCCTGCCGGAGAGCCATCGCAGCTTTCTGCGCGGGCTCCGCCTGAGCTTCCGGGCCGGCAGCTATCTCTTCGTCCATGCCGGCATCCGGCCCGGCATCGCGCTCGACGCGCAGGTCGACGGCGACCTGATGTGGATCCGCGGCGATTTCCTGTACTCGACCGCCGATCACGGCGCGGTCGTCGTGCACGGCCATTCCATCCGGCCGGAGCCGGAGCGCCTGCCCAACCGCATCGGCATCGACACCGGCGCCTATGCCAGCGGCCGGCTCACCGCCCTCGCGCTCGAGGCGGCGGAGGGCGGCGTCCGGGAGCGCTTCCTGCACGCGGAATAGACCGCCCCCGCCGGTGTTGTTGGAGACGCGGGAGGAATCAGCCCGCGACCGCAACCGAACGGGGAGACCGAGCCGATGAGACAGACCCTCGCCGCTGCCGCGATCCTGGCCGCGCTGGCGACGCCGGCCTTCGCGATGCATTGCCCGGCCGACATGGCGAAGATCGATGCCGCCCTCGCCGAGGACCCGCAGCTCTCGGCGGAGCAGCTCGCCGAGGTGCAGCGGCTGCGCGCCGAAGGCCAGGCCCAGCACGAGGCCGGGCAGCACCAGGAGTCGGTGGACACGCTGGCGAAGGCGATGGAGATTCTGGGCATCCAGTAGCGTCCGCTGCGCGGGGGGCCCGGCACCGGGCCGTCCCGGGGGAGGCGGCCATCGACGAGCGCGAGCGCCTGATCGTCGAGCAGATCCAGCATCAGCGGCGCTATGCGCTCGCCCTGCTCGGCGACCGCGACCGCGCCAACGACCTGGTCCAGGACTGCCTGGAGCGCGGGCTCTCCCGCCTGCATCTGTGGCGGCCCGGCAATCTGCGCGCCTGGCTTTTCACGATCATGCACAATATCAACGCCAATGCCCGCCGCCGCACCGCGCGCGCCCCGCTCACCGTCTCCCTGGACGCGGCGCATCTCGCCCCCGCCGTGCCGCCGGCGCAGGAGGACGGGCTCAATCTCGTTGCGCTACAGCGCGCGCTCCTCGCCTTGCCGGAGGAGCAGCGGGCGATCGTGCTGCTGGTCGGGCTCGAAGGCTTCTCCTATGCCGAGGCGGCGAAGATCACCGGGGTGCCCATCGGCACGGTGATGTCGCGGCTGCATCGCGGGCGCGAGCAGCTGCGCCGGCAGCTCGCCGGCGGACCGTCGCTCAGGAGAGTGAAATGACGCGCGGGCCGATCGGCGACGACGACCTGCATGCCGCCGCCGACGGCCGCCTGCCGCTCGACCGGGCGGAGGCGGTCACGCGCAGCCTGGCCGGCGATCCTGCGGCCGCCGAGCGGGTCGCGTTCTACCGGCGCCTCAACGAGGGGCTGCACCGGCTCTACGATCCGCTGCTCGCCGAGCCCGTGCCGCCCGGGCTGAACGAGCGGCTGGCGGAAGGCCGCGGGCGTCGGCGGATGCTCCTGGGTGTCGGCCGCGCCGCCGTCGTGGCTCTGCTGCTGTCGACCGGCGCCGCCGGAGGATGGCTGGCGCGCGACCGGCTGGGCCCCGACGGGCCCGGCGGCCAGGCCGCGCTGCCGCGCCTCGCGGCCGACGCGCATCTCGTCTATGCGGTCGAGGTGCGCCATCCCGTGGAGGTCGGCGCCGAGCAGGAGGCGCATCTGGTGCAGTGGCTCACCAAGCGCCTGGGCGCGGAGGTGCAGGCGCCGTCGCTGCACGGGCTGGGATACCGGCTGATCGGGGGACGCCTGCTGGGACGGCCTCGCCGGGCAGTTCATGTACGAGGACGAGACCGGAACGCGCCTCACCCTCTTCCTCGCGACCGGCGGCGACCGCTCCGACACGGCCTTCCGCTTCGTCGAGGAGGACGGCGTCTCCGTGTTCTACTGGCGGGACGGCGAGCTGGGCTACGCCCTCTCGGCCGAGCTGCCGCGCGACCGGCTTCTCGCCATCTGCAACGAGGTCTATGCCCAGCTCAATCCGGAGTCCGGCCCGGTTCGCTGGTGATCCGGCGGGTGGCGCTGCCCCGGCGGATCGCACCTGCTACCATTAACGGAGGTGCTGTCGGAGCGGATTACAACCGGATGGTCCAACATTCAGACATTCGGCCGCAATCTCTTGAATTAAAACTTCGTTAGTCGCCAGGCATGGAACTTGCTTCGTCCCTGCCATCGCCGGCCGGACAGGCTCCGGCCGGGCATCCGCAGGGAGAAGCAGTCGTGACTCGAAAAGCATCCATGGGGCTCGCCGCCCCGCTGATCGCCGCGGCGGTCGCGGCGTTCGCCCTCGTCACCGCCGCGCCGGCGGGCGCCGTGTCGGTCGAGTACGTCATTCGCGGCGCGCCAGACATACAGCACCCGGAAGCGGGCAAGACGGAAATCATCATCGACGTCTCGGGCGAGAAGGCCGCGATCGGCTCCAACGACCTCAACGGCATGACGCTGGGCAGCATCACCACCCTCGCCATCACGCGTTACGACGACCGCACGCGCTTCCCGGCCGGCAGCGGCCCCGCCGTGGCACCGTACCTGAACATCTGGATCACGGATGGGCTGGGCCACTACGCCGTGGTCGCCAACGAGCCGTCGAACCCCGATTTCCAGCCGCTGTACAGCAACGGCTACAATCTGAGCTTCGCCGATCTCAGTAACAAGGTCGCCAAGATCTTCGAGAACAGCGACCTGTCTTGGCTGCCGAACAACGGCGTCGGGCTCACCTGGGCCGATCTCGCGACCTTCGTCATCCAGGCGCCCTCCGTCGCGCAGCTGACGGCGGGCTGGGGAGGGCTCGGCACCGGCGCGCCGCGGGAACTCGGCACCAACGTCGCCTATGGCGTGAACTGGGTGTTCGGGGACACGCTGTCCAACTACGTCTCCGGCGATGACGGCTACATCGTCGGCAATGTCCGCTTCGCGGCGACCGCCGTGCCGGAGCCAGCGACTGTCGCCCTGCTCGGCGCCGGGCTGGTCGGGCTCGGCCTCGTGCGGCGGCGGCGCGGTCACTAGAGTTTCCGTTCTCACCGGCGCACCACCCCCTCACCCAACTCCCCCCTTCGCTCGGCTGCGCCGAGCTTCGGCGGGCAAGCCGGCTAGGCTCGGCTGACGCCTCGCCAAGCCTTCGTAACCCCCTGGAAGGGGGAGAAGGGCAGGGTGAGGGGGTGCTGCGCCGACACGGGCGGGAAATGCCCCAAGCACTCCCGGCTTTCTCCTCCGCTTCGCGCGGCCGGCTGCCCTCGGACGCCCGCGTCAGCCGCCGCCGTTCATCGCCTTGGCCAGGGCGGCGCGCAGATCCCTCGCATGGATCGGCTTGGCGAGGGTGATGACCGAGGACAGGCCGTGGCTGCCGCCCAGCACCTTGGCCAGGCGCAGGTAGTCGGGGTTGTAGCCGCTGATCACCAGCACCGGCCCGGTCCAGTTCGTATCGGCCAGATAGCGCAGCATCTCGATGCCCTCGACATCGGGCATCACCACGTCGAGCGCGACGATGCTCGGGCCGAACCGGACCAGCGCTTCCTTGAACTCGTCGGCCCGGGTCGTCACCTCGACCGCGAAGCCTTCGCCCTCGGCGACGGCCTTGACGAAGGCGCCGAAGGCCGGCTCGTCGTCGATGACGAGAAGTCGCTTCCCGCTCGTGCCTGATTGCATGGGAACGCTCGCTTCCGCACGGTGGCGGCAGAACCGACGCCTGTTCTCCGGCCCGTGCGTCCTTTCGTGATTGCCGTCCTTTCCCCGCGCGGCCGAGCCCCCGGCGAGACCCCGGGCGGCCCAGCCGATACGGCGACCCCGCTTCGGCAGTAACACGAGGCCGGTCCCGGATCAATGGCGCGGCCCCGGTTCTCATCGGCCTCAGGCGCCTGCGGGCAAAGAAAAGCCCCGGGCGCGGCCGGCGCCCGAGGCTTGGAAGACGGCTGCCTCGCCGTGCCGGCGCTTCAGCTTCCGGCGGCCTTCCGGCGCGCCCGGCGCCCCAGCAGGCCGAGGCCGAGCAGCCCGCCGGCCATCAGCGTCAGGCTCGCCGGCTCCGGCACCTGGGTGGCGGTCACCCGGATGTTGATGTCGCTCGACTTGTCCCAGCCATTGCCCTGGCTGTTCGCCGGGCCGTCATATAGCGCCGGCCCACCGAGCCCGTCGACATAGAACGCAGCATACAGGTTGTCCGCCCCGTCCTGCGGCGACCCCGCCAATGCGGCATTCGTCGCATGGGACATGCACATCGTGTAGGTGCCCCACGTCCCGCCGCTCGAGGAATCGTTCGGGCCACGGCACTCCGCGCCGAACCGGTAGCTGACCCCGCCGTCGAGAACGAGATCGAGGCCGGTCAGCGTGACCTCGTACATCTGGATGAAGCTGCGCGAGCTGCCTTGGTAGTCGTACTGACCGTTGGCGCCGGCGTACTGCACCCGGTTGATCGAGATGTCCGCGTTGTCGGTGTCGTTGCTGCCCGCGCTGAAGTTGCCGCTGGCCAGCAGCGGCACCGAGCTGTCCGAGGCCGCGCCGAGATAGAAAGCGAGCGAGTCATAGACGTTGCCCAGGAAATACGCGGCGTCGTTACCCATGTTGGCGTCGTTAATGGCCGAAGCGCCGTTCACCGGGATCAGCCAGAAGGTGATCGAATCCACCTTCCACTTGCCGGGCGCCGCGATGGTGAAATCGTCCCCGGCGAACCAGCCATAGCCCTGGTAGTCCCAGCCCACGTTGGACCGGTTCGCGCCGGCCGCATTGTTGAGATTGGCCGTCGGCAGGCCGCGGTCGACCACCACCGACGCCGCCTCGGCCTGGGCGGCTCCGGCCAGCAACACGGCGCCGGCCATGGCCGCTGTAAGCTTGTTCATCTTGATACCCCCCGTTTACGCGCCCCGCCGCGCCGGGCAATGAAGCCAGGCCAGACGGGGACGCACCGCACACCAGTGCGCACCCCGTCCTGAGCAATTACCGGGCCAACCCGCTAAGCCATGACAAATGTTGATGATCTTTTGTTATCGTTCCGAGGGGTGTAAGCCCGTCAAACAGGAGTATCTGCGAGCATTTACAATGCGGT
>DAIMFL010000103.1:12128-12492 GCA_036724615.1 Alphaproteobacteria bacterium
GACGCTTGTTATATTCGTTTACGGCGCTGGAACTGATGGAAAGTGGTGCCGTTGAAGGGATTTGAACCCCCGACCCACGCATTACGAATGCGTTGCTCTACCCCTGAGCTACTGCGGCGACCGGCGGCGCGGCCGAGCGGGCGGCCCTACGCGCAGCCACTTACGCCGTCAGGACTGAGACAATCGTTAACCAACCTGCCGGCGCGGGCGGCTGGAAGCTAGTTGACCAGCCGCGCGGCGGCAACGCCTGCCCCGGCCTCCTGCGCGCGGGCCGCCTCGACATCGGCCGCCGGCGGCGCGCCCTCCGCCTGCGGGGCCGGGCCGGGCAGGGGGGCCAGGGCAGGCAGGGCGGTCGCGGCCAGGG
>DAIMFL010000104.1:0-12179 GCA_036724615.1 Alphaproteobacteria bacterium
GGGCGAGCAGGCCGAGGTGGGGAGCCGCACAGGCAGCATTGCGCGCGCCGTGCTGGTCGCCGAGGCCGCCATCCAGGCCTATGACGGCCGGACCGGCCGCGTCTGGACGGTCGAGGACGGACGGCTGGCGCAGCGGCGGGTTGCCCTGGGAGAGCGCACGCTCGACGGCCGCATTGCCGTCGTCGACGAGCTCCCGCCGGGGATCAGGGTTGTGGCCATGCCGCAGCCCGGCCTGCGCGTCGGGCGGGCGGCACGGGTCGCAGCCGGGTCGAGCGGGGCCGCGGTCGGCGCTGGCGGCGACGCATCATGAATCTCGCCTATCGTGACATCCGCCACAAGCTCGGCCGGTTCCAGCTGACCTGCATCGGCCTCAGCCTGCTGCTCGGCACGGTGCTGTCGATGATCGGAATCTATCGCGGCCTGGTCGACGACGCCCTGGCGCTCGTTCGCACGCCGGCCGCCGATGTCTGGGTGGTCGAAGCGGGCACCCGGGGACCCTTCGCGGAATCGTCGCGACTGCCGGGCGAGACCCGCGAGGCGGTGGCACGCATCGCCGGCATCACCGCCGCCGGCTCGGTCACCTATCAGTCGATCGAGGCGATCCAGGGCGGCCGGAAGATGCGGATCTACGTGGTCGGCTATGAGCTTGGCCGGCCCGGCGGGCCCTCGCACCTGATCGACGGGCGGATGATCGCCCGCAGCCACTTCGAGGCCGTCGCCGATCGTCGCAGCGGGCTCGGAGTCGGCGATCGCCTGCCGCTCGGCCAGGACGTGTTCACCATCGTGGGCGTGACCGACAACCAGATCGCCTCGGGCGGCGATCCGGTCGTCTACATGACCCTGCTCGATTCGCAGAAGCTCCAGTTCGATCTCGAGCCGGCGGCGGCGCGCCAGGAACAGCAGCGCCAGCTGGCGGCCGGCCGCGCGCCCATCGTCGAGACCGACACCGTGAACGCCGTCGTCGTCCGGGTGGCGCCCGGCGTCCGCCCCGAGGCGGTTTCGGAGGCGATCCGGCGGTGGAAACACCTCTCTGCCATGACCCAGATCGAACAGGAGAACGTCCTCGTCCAGTCCGTCGTCGAACGGGCGAGACGCCAGATCGGTCTCTTCACCGGCATCCTGCTCACCGTCTCCGCCGTGATCATCGCGCTCATCATCTACACCATGACCATGGACAAGCTGCGCGAGATCGCCACGTTGAAGCTGATCGGCGCGCCCGACCGCACGATCGTCGGGCTCATCGTCCAGCAGGCGCTGGCCATGGGAACGATCGGCTTCCTGGCCGGCGCCGCCCTCATCGCCGCCGTGAAGGATCATTTTCCTCGCCGGGTCATTCTCGAGCCGCAGGACGGCCTCATGCTTGCCGGGGCCGTGCTCCTGGTCTGCGTTCTGGCCAGCGGCCTCGGCGTCCGGCTGGCGCTCAAGACCGACCCGGCGACGGCGCTGGGGAGCTGAGCGGTGGCGACTTCCATGCCCCGCCCGCCTCTGGTCCAGCTGGACGGCATTTCCAAGCATTTCGGCGAAGGCGAGGCCCGGGTCGATGCGCTGCGCGAGGTGAGCCTCGCCGTCCATCCCGGCGAAGTCGTGGGGCTGCTCGGGCCCAGCGGCTCGGGCAAGAGCACGCTCCTCAACGTCATCGGCTGCATCGTCGAGCCGAGCGCCGGCAGGATGGTGCTCGACGGCGAGCCGGTCTATGACGGCCGCTGGCTGCGGCGCGACCTGCGCCGGCTGCGGCTGGAGAAGATCGGCTTCATCTTCCAGTTCCACAACCTGCTGCCGTTTCTCACCAGCCTCGAGAACGTCGCCGTCGTCCTCGACATCGCCGGCGTCGAGTGGGGCGAAGCGCGACGCCGCGCCGGCGCGCTTCTCGAGTACCTTCAGGTCGGGCATCGGGCGGGGGCATTGCCCGCCAGCCTCTCCGGCGGCGAGGCGCAGCGCGTCGCCATCGCCCGCGCCCTGGCCAACCGCCCGCGCATCATCCTTGCCGACGAGCCGACCGCCGCCCTCGATTCGCATCGGGCAGGCATCGTGATGGACCTGCTGCGCAAGGTCGCCGTCGAGCAGGAGGCGGCGATCCTCGTCGTCACCCATGACGAGAAGGTGTTCAACCGCTTCGACCGCATCTTCCTGCTGCGCGATGGACGCCTCGACACCGATAGAGCCACCGCCCCGGACCGCAAGGCCGGCGACCTGACGCCGACCGCCGATGTCGGAAAATCGGAACGCCTCGGCGCGGCGGCGCGACAGCTGATCGCCGAGGCGCGTAGCCTCGCTGTCGATCCGGCCGATATCGCGCCCTGGTCGACGTGACGCCGACCCTCATGTCGTCAGCATCGGAGGATGTCATGTGCCGGCGGCGCCTTCTCGGCACCGCCATCGCCGACCGCCGACCTTAGCCATTGAGGCGGAAGAGCACGGGCACGTCGACGGTCCCCTCGACCGCCACTCCGCCCTGCTGCGCGGGATGGAACCGCCAGCGCGCCACCGCGTCGCGCGCGGCGGTATCGAGCAGCGGATGGCCGCTGCTGACCGAGACGTGGACGGCGCGGGCGCGGCCGTCGGCGGAGACCTCGACCCGCAGCAGGACCTGGCCTTCCTGCCCGAGCCGCCGCGCCTGCCGGGGATAGACGGGCGGCGGGTTGGCGAGGGCAGGGTCGGCGAACTGGGCCGCGACGGTGCCGGCCGAGGCTGCGGCGATCGCCGGAGGGGCCATCCCGGAGACGGCCGGTCCGCCCGACGCCGCAAAGGCCGCCGCGGTCTCCGCCGCACCGGCCGACGGAGCCGGAGTAGCAGCCATCGCCTGCACTGGCGGTGCAGGCTCGGGCGGCGGCTCCGGCTTGCGCGGCGGGCTCGGCAGCGGTGGAGCTGCGACCGGCGCCGGCGGCGCAGTCGAGGACGGCGGCGGAGGCTGGGGGGCCGGGTCCCGCGTCTGCGCCACGTCATGGGCGGGCGGCGGCGGGTGGTCGGCCGGAGACGGCGCCGGAGAAGATACCGTCGCCTGCGGCGCCGTTTCCGCCAGGATCGTCACGGTGATCGCCACCGGCCGCGCGGCCGGTGGCGCGGCGGACGGCATCCAGTACGCCGCCGCCAACGCCGCCGCATGGAGCGCGAGCGAGGCGGCCACGGCCGGGCCCGGCGAAAGACGCTCTCGAAGCGCCGCGTCCCGCATGGTCCGGAGGAGTCCCGGTCCGCCTCGCGCTCCCCGCGCCTAGAAGGCCGCCCGCAATTGCAGATAGACCGAGCGCCCCGGCTCGTTCACCTGGACCTCGGTGGGATCGAAGGCGCTTGCCCGGTTCAGGTGATCGGCATAGGTCGCGTCGAACAGGTTGGTGACGCCCAGCCGGAGCTCGACCGGCTCCGCCACGGACACCGAGGCGAACAGGTCCTGCGCCACATAGCCGTCCGTCTTGCCGGCGTCGCGGCCGCTGCCCGTGGCCGGGTCGTCGTCCACCCGGGTCTGGGTTGCCGCGCCCCGCAGGCGCGTGCCCACCGACCAGCCGTCGCCGGCATAGGCGAGCTCGACCGATCCCTGGAGCGGCGGGATCTGCGCCAGCGGCGTGTCGTCGTCGAGGTTCTGGCCATAAGTGTAGAAGACGTTGCCCGAGATCGACCAGCCGTCGCCGAGGGTCACGGCGCCGCCCAGCTCCACTCCGGCGAGCAGGGCGTCGACGTTGCGATAGACGGTCGCGCCGTTCGCCATCAGGATGCCGTCCTGCCCGCGCGCCGTGTCGCGCAGGATGAAGTCGTCGACCCGGTCGGCATAGGCGGCGGCATTGAGGCTCCAGCCGCCGCCGCCCATCTCGAGGCCCAGCTCGGCCTGATAGTGCTTTTCCGGTGCGATCGCCGGATTGCCGACCCAGCTCGACGCCATCTGATCGCTGGCGATCGCCCGCTCGGTGGTATCCGCCGTGCGGACGCTTCGGCTCACCGCGCCATAGAGCAGAACACCGTCTCGCATGCCGTGCTCGAGACGCAGCAGACCGCCCAGATTGTGCTCGTGCTCCGTGCCGGCGCGCACGCCGTAGTACATGGCGTAGAGATCGTTCGGCGATCGGCCCGTTGTGGGCACCACCTCGTCCGCCGCGTCCGATCTGGCCCGCACGTAATCGTAGCGGGCGCCGACGACCAGGGTGTCGGACTGGCCGAGGGCGATGTCGGTCTCGCCGAACAGCCCGATCTGGGTGATCTCCGTGTCGGGCCACATGATCGACTGCAGCGTGTTCACGTTGCCGTCGGTCATCCCCGAATATCGGCGCGCGGTCCGGTCGCTGATCTGCAGATCTGCGCCGATCTGGGCCGGGGCGTCGCCGATGATCAGGTCGCCTGCGATGCGCCCGGTCGTGGTGTCGGACTCGGACGGCACGCGCATCGCCATCGGTGCCGTGCGCGTGCGCAGGGAGTAGTTGTCCATCAGATGCTCGACCATGGCATGGGCGACCTCGACCTCCACGCGCTGCAGCGCGCCCTGGTCGATGTCGCGGGCCGCCCTGAGGCGCAGCGTGTCGTCGTCGGTCTTCGGCGCATCCATGCCGGCCCCGGCGAACAGCACGTCGTCGGTCCGCGACAGTCCCATGCCGAGCTCGATCTCGGTCGCCGCGTTCGGCGTCCAGGCGAGGGTGACGTCCCCCGCCCTCTGCGCGAAGCCGCTGCGCACCTCGTTGCCGCTGCCGTCCTCATAGTCGCCGGCTTTCTGCCACAGCAGCGTGGCGCGGGCGCCGCCCAGAGGACCGCCGGCGGCGACGTCGGCGAATGCGTCGCGGCCGAATCCGTTGGACTGCAGCCCGCCCCCGAACCGCGCCGTCGCGGGCTGCGTGTCGGTCAGGCGCGGCGGGTCGCGGTCGAACCGGATGCTGCCGCCCGGCGCCCCGGGGCCTTCCGTGACGGTCTGATAGCCGCGGGTGACCGTCACGCGGTCGTAGAGCGCCGGGCTGGCGAAGGAGGCGGGCGGGTCCATGCGGTTCGGACACCCGCCGAAGACATAGGCGCCGTCGAGCTTGATGCCGAGCTGCCCCTGCTGCTGGCCCCGGATCACCGGTTCGAGCCCGTGGCCGCCCATGCGGCCGGCCGTCACGCCCGGCAGGTTGCGCAGCAGCGCGCCGCCGTCGGGCGCCGGCGGCAGGTTCGGCGCTCCGGGATCCGCGGCGGTGCTGGACGGCAGAATGATCCGCTCGCCTTCGACGACGACGGTTGCGGTGCGGGTTGCAGGGGTGGTCGAAGCGGTTTGGGCCGGCGCCGCGGTGGCGGCCATGGCGAGAGGTGCAGCGACGGCTGTGGCGAGGAGACGGCGGCCGGCGCGCCGGTCGGCGCGCGAGTGAGTGGGCATGATCGGTCTTCCATTCGAATGATTCGGGCAGCCATGCGGCCGCGCCGGCTGCGCGACGGCCTGTCCAGCCGTCGCGCCCGGGCGGGCGATCGACACGCAGCGGAGATCAGACGAATGGCGGGGCGCGGACGGGATGACGGCGGAGCGGACGCTCGCGGGCGGCACTCTCGTGTGCCGGCCGTTCCGGACTGACGCCCCGAATCGGGCGCAGCGGCACGAAGGGCGGCGGAGGCAGGATGCCCGGCAGGGCGCTGACCACGCAGGCCGGACAAAGCGGGCGACGGGCCGCCGGATCTGGCGGGGCATCGTCGCCGGTCTGACCGATCACGCGAACGCCGTCCGAGGTACAGACGACCAGCGCGCCCGCGAGCGGGTCAACGCCGCCGGCGCTCGCCGCCCAGGCCAACGGCGTGAGGAGCTGGAGCAGGCAGCCGAACAGCGCCAGCCAGCCGCCCAGAGTCCACGACAGGGGCCGCGTCGCGGTCGTCCCCCGTGCCTGCCTCATCGCTGTGATGCCCCCTTCGCCCCGGGGCACTCGCCCCAAGGTAGTAGGAGCCACGTTAGCTCCGGGCCGCGCGCCGTAAAATGCGGCCTTGTGTCGCGAAGCCTCCGGACGGCACGTCGCTGCAGATCAGCGCAGGCGCTGTATTCGTGCAGCGGTGAACCGGCTGCAGCCGCTCACCACGCACCGCTCCTCCGCAATCGCATCGAGCTCGTCGTGGCACAGATTGTGCTGCTTCATCCTGCCGGTCTTCGCATCTTCATCCGGCACATCGTTGCCCGAGCGCGAGGACCCAGGAAACCAGCCGAACGTGCAGACAGGAAGGAGACCATCGTGAACCTCGATCAAGCCAAGAAACTGGACAAGAAAGCCCTCCACGCCCATGCAGCCCAGCTGAAGCCGGAGACGCGGAACTTCATCGGCGGCCGGTTCGTCGGCGCCAAGACGGGCGCGACCTTCGAGACCTACAATCCCGCGACCGGCGAGGTGCTGGCCGAAGTGACGCGCAGCGACGCCTCCGACGTCGATGCCGCCGTCGCCGCCGCGCGCCAGGCGTTCAAATCGGGCGTCTGGTCGCGCATGGCCCCGCGCGACCGGATGTCGGTCATCTACCGGTTCGCCCGGCTGATCGAGGAGAATGCGCTGCAGTTCGCGCTGCTCGACAGCATCGACATGGGCAAGCCGATCAGCGAAATGCTGAACATCGACGTGCCCGGCGCGGCGATGACCTTCCAGTTCTTCGGAGAAGCGATCGACAAGATCGAAGGCCAGGTGACCAACACCGCGGCGACCGAGTTCCACTACATCCTGCGCCAGCCCTTGGGCGTGATCGGCTGCATCGTGCCGTGGAACTATCCGCTGATGATGGCGGCCTGGAAGGTCGCGCCGGCGCTCGCCGCCGGCAACTCGGTCGTCCTGAAGCCGGCCGAGCAGTCGCCGCTCTCGGCCTCGCTTCTCGCGACTCTGTTCATGGAAGCGGGCGGTCCCGCCGGCGTGTTCAACGTGGTCCAGGGCCTCGGCGAGGAGGCCGGCAAGGCGCTCGCCCTACACATGGATGTCGACAAGATCAGCTTCACCGGCTCGACCGAGGTCGGCAAGCTGATGATGGTCTATGCCGGGCAGTCCAACATGAAGCGGGTGACCACCGAATGCGGCGGCAAGACCCCGCAGATCATCACCAGGGACGCTCCCGATCTCGACGTCGCCGTGCAGTACGCCGTGAACGGCATCTACGGCAATCAGGGGGAGGTCTGCAATGCCGGCTCCCGGATTCTGGTCGATGCCTCCATCCACGACGATTTCGTAGCGAGGTTCATCGACAGGGCCAGGACGAGCTTCGTGCCCGGCGATCCTCTCGACCCGGCCACGACCATGGGTCCGCTGGTGCCGCGCGAGCAGCAGAAGCGCGTCCTCGGCTATATCGACATCGCCAGGACGGAAGGCGCCAAGCTCGCCCTGGGCGGGACCGTTCCGCAGGACCTCGAGACGGGCTGCTACGTTGCGCCCACGCTGTTCACCGAAGTCGATAACGGGATGCGGATCGCGCGCGAGGAGGTGTTCGGGCCGGTCGGTGCCGTCCTCCCCTTCCGGAGCATCGAGCAGGCGATCGAGATCGCCAACGACTCGATCTACGGTCTTGCCGCCTCGATCTGGACCACGGACGTCAGCCTGGCCCACAAGGCGGCGCGTGATATCGAGGCCGGCATCGTCTGGGTCAACTGCTTCGACCACGGCGACATGACGTCGATCTGGGGCGGCTTCAAGCAGTCCGGCATGGGCCGGGACAAGTGCCTGGAGACGCTGACGACGGTCACCCAGACCAAGTCGGTCTGGATGCATCTCGGTTGATCAGGACACGCCCCGGGGCCGTGCGCCGGCCGCCCCGGGGCCGCCTCCTTCGTCGGGTCAGCTGGAGAGCTGCATCTCCTTGCTCTTCCGGACGATCGTCGCCACGTCGACACCGAGCGCCGCAGCCGCCTTCCGCTTGCTCCCGAGGCGCTGTATCGCCTGCTGGATCAGGTGGGTCTCGAATCGCCGCACCTGTTCCTTGAGCTCCAGCTGCGGAGCGATTTCGCTCTCCCCCGGCCGGCTTGCCGGCTCCAGGCCGGCCGCTGCGACCGCGCACGGCATCTCCTCGAGCAGCGGCACCAGCCGTCCGGCAGATGGGATCCGCACGCTGGGCGGCAGATGCTCCTCCTCCGCCGTGACACCCGACACGACGGCCAGATGCTCCACGATGTTCTGCAGCTCGCGGATGTTGCCGGGATAGTGGTACTCGTTCAGACGGTGCAGGCAGGCCTCGCTCGGCACGATCGGCGTGCCCCTGCGGCGTCCCATCCGCTCCAGGAACAGATCGATAAGAGCAGGAATGGCGCTTCGACGCTCACGCAGCGGCGGAAGGCGCAGCGTGACGGCCGTCAGCCTGTAGAACAGGTCGCGCCGGAACCGGCCCGCGGCGATCATCTCCTCGAGATTGCGGTTGGTCGCGGCGATGACCTGGACGCGCACGCGCCTGACACCCGTCGAGCCGACGCGCTGGAGGACGCCGTCTTCCAGAAACTTGAGCAGCTTCGCCTGGCAGGTCAGCGGGATCTCGCCGATTTCGTCCAGGAAGAGCAGGCCGCCATTCGCGGCCTCGATCAAGCCCGCCTTGCCTCGCTGCAGTGCTCCGGTGAAAGCGCCTCGCTCGTAGCCGAACATCTCGGACTCGAACAGCGTCTCCGGAATGCTGCCGCAGTTGACATGGACGAACGGAGCAGCAGGCCCCATCACCTGATCGCAGAGATACTTGGCGACCTCGGTCTTCCCGACGCCCGATTCCCCGATCAGCAGAACGCGGCAGTTCAGGGTCAAGGCGCGGACGGCATGCTCCACGATGGCCGCCGTTTTCGGATCGAAGATGACCGGTTCGGCAGACCGGCCAGCCACTTGCGGGCAGTCGAAGATCCCGACGAACTCCGCCGTGTCGTCATTCGATTCGGACCGCCGCCGTATGCTGTCGAGGTTGCGCTGGACGATCACGTAGAAGACGACGTCGCCTTCCTTGTTGCGCAGCGGCCGGGTCGTGAGAAGGAACTCCCGCCCATCCGCCGCCTTGACCACGCGACTGACCTTCGCCCTCTCCTGGTAGGCGGAAACCAGCGTACCGGAGTCCAGCGCGCTGTCGCGTGTGAACAGGCTGAGTGGCTGCCCGATCTGGCTGGTGCGGTTGACCTGGTTGATCGCTTCGGCGGCCGAGTTGATCAGCCCGACGAGCCCGCGCTGGTCGACGATGACGAGGCCGTCCGGAAGGGCGTCGGCGATGACCCTGAGCTTCGGGTCCCGGATCCACTGCATGGCTTCGGCCATGGAGTCGAAGACCGTGTCGATGGTACTGTGGGCTGGCCCGAACTTCATTCTGTCCCCCACTCAGGGCGGCGTGGCGCCGCCTGGCACGCCGGCAACGCTAAGCGCGCGACCCGATGTTCGCGCGCGGAGCGGCGATCCGACCGATCCGCATCATCCCACCACCGTCTCCACCGGGAAGTCCGGACGCAGCACGGCGACGAACTGCGTCACGCCGTCCCCATGGTCGGCGACCGAGGCCACCACGTCACACCGGACCGTCGTCCCGTCGGCGCGCGCGACCTCCACCGGAAACCGGCACGGCGTGGCGTTGCCCGGATGCTCCAGGACGCGCTCGCTCAGGTCGAGGATCGACGAGATGTCCTTGCCCAGCCAATCCTCGATCGGCCAGCCCAGGACCCGTCGGAAGGCGGGATTGGCCGCCAGGAGCCGCCCGTCCCGGTCGACCATGACGACGATGTCGGCGATTGCGCTCAGCAGGCCGCGCACCTCGCGCTCCCTAAGCGTGAGCTCGTTCTGGACGCGCTGGTACTTGGTGACGTCGCGCAGCGTCCCCCACATCCGCAGGAGCCGGCCGTCCTCGACCTTGCAGTGAACGCTGTTCTCCACGTAGAACGGCGTGCCGTCATGCCGATGATCGACACTGAGCGCGTTGTCGATGCGAAAACCGGCGTCGAGAATGCTCTGGGCGAAGGCCTCGTTCTCGACGCTCCGGGGAAAGTACAAGGCAACCGGCTGCCGGTTGAAATCCAGATCTTCCGGCAGGTCGTAGAGGCGCGCCATGGCGTCGTTGCACATCGACCAGTAGCACTCGTTCTCGAAGATCTGGCGGATGATCTCCCGGTCCGAAACGGTGATGTCGACCGGCTCTGCGTACTCGATGCACCAGATCGGCTCCGTGCTGCTCTCGATCAGGCCGCGCAGCATCTCGTCCGAGCGCTCCAGCTCGCGGATGCGGCGATGCAAGGCGCTGGTCTCGAGCCCGGTCAGCCGCAGGCAGGGATCGTTGCCGTCGAGGATGACCCAGTCCGCAATGGCCTCGAATTCCGGCTCATGGCCTCCCGGGCTGCGAAGCTTCAGAACGAAGGGGCCATGCCGCCGTTCGTCGAACCCGTCGCTCAGAAGATCGAGCAGCCGGTTCGCACTTCCGTCGGCAAACAGGTTGCAGATCGGCTCGGCCAACAGCTCCTCTTCGCTGCGGCAGAAACGGCTGGCGAGCGCCCGGTTGCAGTGCAGGATCGCGCCGTCGGGCGAGATCGCGGCGGCATAGACGGGGAGATCATCGTAGAGCCGGCGCAGGTCGACCGGCGGAGTCCAGGCGCCGCCGCCCTGCAATGCAGCCCGGTCAGTCTCGGTCCGCGATGATTTCATGCCGGTATCCACCTTGTATGCGCCTTCTCCTCGGCCAGCAATTTTCGTACCGGGCACCATCGGCTGTGAGGAATTCTCTCTTATTTGCGATTCAGACCTGAACGATGCTTTTAGGAATTACTCCAGGTAAAGCCGTCTTCCCTTGCTGCATAATTGCATGGCTGCGCTGCAAATCTGCGGCGCAGTTTGTCGCAGCGGCCCCCGGACCGAGATCTCAGTTGAACTGCCGCTCCAGCGCATCTGCGAACTCGAGCACGTCGACCGCAGCACCGTAGGTGGCGACCCCGTAGATGGGCGCCGAGACGTCAGTATTGATGGCGATGATCGTCTCGACGTGCTTCATCCCGTGGAGATGCTGGACCGCGCCGGAGATGCCGAGCGCGATGTACAGCTTGCAGTTGGCAGCGACCTTGCCGGTCAGGCCCACCTGATGCGCCTTGTGCAGCCAGCCGGCATCCGCCACCGGGCGGGAGCAGCCGAGCGTCGCGCCCAGCCGCTCCGCCAGCGCGGCGAAGCGCGGGACGTTCTTCTCGTCCTGGATGCCGCGCCCGATCGACAGGATGAACTCGGTCTTGCTGATGTCGACCCCGGCGGCCGGCGCCTCGATATACGCCATGTGCTCGCTGCGATGGGCGAGCCCGCCGGCATCGAAGGCGATCGAGGTGAGGCGGGCCTGCCCCGCCTCCTTGGGCGCCTTGAAGGTCGCGGCGCGCAGCATCAGCACGACGACCGGCTTGCCCGGGAACTCCAGCTCGACATTGACCCGGTTGGCGTAGCTGCCACGCGTGGCCACGATGCTCCCGCCTTCGACCGCGATGGCGCAGACGTCGCTGGCGAAGCCGGCGCCGATGCGGGCCGCCAGGGCCGGTGCGAATCCCATTCCGTTCGCCGTATGGCCGGCCAGGACCAGGCGCGGACGCCGTTCCAGGATGAGCTGCCGGAGCGCCGCCTCGTAGGTCGCGGCATCGAATTCGCTGCTGCCGGACGAGACAGCGATCACCTCGTCGACTCCGAGGAGGTTCAGGTCGTCGAGGAACGCCTCCGGCCTGTCCCCGATCACGCAGGCGGCGACCTCACCGCCCGCCGCCCCGATCGAGACGGCGGCACCGATCAGCTCCCTCGAAATGTCGGTGAGCTGCCCATGCACGTGCTCCACGACGAGCAGAGTCCCGGTCATCGTCATGCTCCCCGTTTCTCGCGGACGATGCGCGCCACCGCCGCGGCAATTTCGTTCGCGTCTCCCGCCAGCATCTCGGCGCGCCGGACCGGCGGCACATACATCCGCCGCACCACCGCCCCCGCCGAGGCGCCGTCGACGGCCTCGCAGCTCACCTCGGCCAGCGGCTTGCTTCGGGCCTCCTTGATCATGCGCATGGTGGCGTAGCGCGGCGTGTTGGCGCCGACCTGGATGCTGAGCACGGCCGGAACGCCGATCCGGAGCTTGTGACGCAGCCCGCCCTCCAGTTCCCGGGTCACGATCAAGCGGTCGTCGCCGTCCCATTCGGTGCTCACCACGACGGCAGCGTGGGGCAGGTCCAGTATCCCCGCCAAGAGCATCCCGGTCGCGCCGTTCGCCCGGTCGGAGGACATGACCCCGGTAATCACCAGGTCCGGCTGCTCCACCGACGCCAGCCCGGC
>DAIMFL010000105.1:0-517 GCA_036724615.1 Alphaproteobacteria bacterium
CAAAAAGAAAGACCTCATGCTGAGCTTGTCGAAGCACGCACAACGCTCGTCCAAGTCTCCTGTCGGCATCGCATATTCAAAACATTGGCTGTTCCGGTTTTAGGTCTTCGTGCTCGTTCCGGGATTACTCACGCTGTTCGGGCGCGGAAGCCCTAAATCGCCGTCGGACCGACCAAGCCAATTCCCCTCTTGCGCACATGCTATGACCGCGCTGTTGCCGTCACCAAGTGACTAGCGGTGGCGTGGGGAAAGCGACAAACGGGTACAGGCCTCACCGTCCCGCCGCGACGGCGCGCCAGCCGATGTCGCGGCGGCAGAAGCCGTCCGGCCAGTCGATCCGGTCGATCGCCTCGTAGACCCGCCTCTGCGCCTCGGCGATCGTGGCCCCGGCGGCGCAGACATTGAGGACGCGGCCGCCATTGGCCAGGAGCCGGCCGTCCTTGCCGCGCGTCGTTCCGGCGTGGAAGACGGTGACGCCCGGGAGCGCGCGCCGCCTCGATGCCCCGGATCTCGCTCC
>DAIMFL010000105.1:527-11914 GCA_036724615.1 Alphaproteobacteria bacterium
CGCCGGGATAGCCCTTGGCCGCCATCACCACGGCAATCGCCGCATGGGGGTGCCAGCGCAGGTGGAAATGCTCGAGCTCGCCGTCCCGCGCGGCGACGAGCGCCGGCAGCAGGTCGGACATCAGGCGCAGGCACAGCACCTGGCATTCCGGGTCGCCGAAGCGCACGTTGTATTCGAGAAGCTTCAGGCCTTCCGCGGTGATCATCAGCCCGGCATAGAGCACGCCCTGGAACGGCCGGCCCTCCTCCTGCATGGCACGCACGGTGGGCTCGACGATCTCGCGCATCACCCGCGCGCTCATCTCGTCGGTCAGGATCGGCGCGGGAGAATAGGCGCCCATGCCGCCGGTATTGGGGCCGGTGTCGCCGTCGCCCGCCGTCTTGTGGTCCTGGGCCGAGGCGAGCGGCAGCGCCGTCCTGCCGTCGACCAGGGCGAAGAAGCTCGCCTCCTCGCCCTCCAGGAACTCCTCGACGACGATCTCGGCGCTCGCCTCGCCGAACTGGTGCCCGCCCAGCATGGCGTCGATCGCGGCCTCGGCCTCGCCGAGCGACCGCGCGATCACCACGCCCTTGCCGGCGGCGAGCCCGTCTGCCTTCACCACGATCGGCGCGCCGCGCTCGCGCGCGAAGGCCTTCGCCGCCCCGGCATTGGTGAAGCGGCCATAGGCGGCCGTCGGAATGGCGTGCCGGGCGCAGAGATCTTTCATGAAGGCCTTGGAGCCTTCGAGGACCGCGGCGTCGGCGCTCGGCCCGAAGGTCCGGATCCCCTCGGCCTCCAGCCGGTCGGCCAGTCCCGCGACCAGCGGCGCCTCGGGCCCCACCACGACGAAGTCGATGCCCTTCTCCACGGCGAAGGCGGTGAGGGCGCGGACGTCGTCGGCCGCGATGGGCACGCATTCCGCCTCTTCCGCGATGCCGGCATTGCCGGGCGCGCAGTAGAGCTTGTCACAGAGCGGCGAGGCGGCGATCGACCAGCACAGCGCGTGCTCGCGCCCTCCCGAACCGACGACGAGGACTTTCATGGCGCGCGAGACTCCCGGCGTTGTTCGTGCGGCCTCGCCCTTCGCCCTTCGAGACGCCGCCTGCGGCGGCTCCTCAGGACGAGGGCTCGGGACGAGGCCTTCTCTGCTACCCATAAGCCTCACCCTGAGCTTGTCGAAGGGTGCGGCGTTCCGGGGTTCTGACCGCCGGCTTCTTAGCATAGAATCGGCGCCATGAGCGAAGCCCCGAGTCCCGCCCTGGCGGTCCACAATCTTCCCGAATTCACCGTCAGCGAGATCAGCCAGGCGGTGAAGCGCACGCTGGAAGGCCGCTTCGACCGCGTCCGCGTGCGCGGCGAGGTGTCCCAGCCGAAATATCACGGCTCCGGCCATCTCTATCTGCGCCTCAAGGACGAGAACGCAGTGATCGAGGCCGTGTGCTGGCGCTCGACCGTGGGCCGGCTCCGGCTCAAGGTCGAGGAGGGAATGGAAGTGATCGCCACCGGGCGGATCACGACCTATCCGGGCAGCTCCAAGTACCAGATCGTCATCGACTCGGTGGAGCTCGCCGGCGAGGGCGCGCTCCTCAAGCTGCTGGAGGACCGCCGCCGGCGCCTGGCGGCCGAGGGGCTGTTCGACGAATCGCGCAAGAAGCCCATCCCGCTGCTTCCCGAGGTGATCGGCGTCGTCACCTCGCCGACCGGCGCGGTGATCCGCGACATCCTGCACCGTCTGGAGGACCGCTTTCCGCGCCGGGTGCTGATCTGGCCGGTGGCGGTGCAGGGCGAGGGTGCGGCGCCCCAGGTCGCGGCGGCGATCCGCGGCTTCTGCAATCTGCAGCCGGGCGGCGCCGTGCCGAGGCCGGACGTGCTGATAGTAGCGCGCGGTGGCGGCAGCCTCGAGGACCTGTGGGCCTTCAACGAGGAGGAGGTGGTCCGCGCGACGGCCGGATGCACCATCCCGCTGATCTCCGCGGTCGGCCACGAGACCGACACAACGCTGATCGATTTCGCCGCCGACCGGCGCGCGCCCACCCCGACGGCGGCGGCCGAGATGGCCGTGCCGGTTCGCGCCGAGCTGCTGGCGGAGGTGATGGAGCGCGGCCGGCGGATGGTCGCCTGCATGAGCCGGCTGGTCGAGCAGCGCCGCATCCACGTGGAGGGGCTGGGGCGCGGCCTGCCCGATCCGCTGCGGCTGCTCGAGGACAAGACGCAGCGGCTGGACTTCTGGGCCGAGCGCCTCGCCAATGCGCGCGGGCCCTATCTCGCCGGCCGGCGCGACCGCCTGGCGCGGCTCGCCGCGGCGCTGCCGACGCCGCGGCAGCAGATCGTGGCGAAGGCGCAGGAGCTGCGCCACTGCGCCGAGGTGATGGGGCGGGCGCTGCGCCACGTCGTGGCGGCGCGGCGCCACGACTTCGAGCGCGCGGCCGGCGGGCTGCGGCCGCAGATGCTCGCCGATCTCCTCCGTCACCACCGGCTGCAGCTCGACTCCTGCGGGCGGCTGCTGGAGAGCTACTCCTACGAGGGCGTGCTCGCCCGCGGCTTCACTCTGGTGCGGGATGCGGCCGGCCACCCGCTGGTGGCGGCAAAGGACGTGGCGCCCGGCCAGGAGCTGCGGCTGCAGTTCCACGACGGCGAGATCGCCGCGGTGGCGGAAGGCGCGCCGCGGCGCCGGACGCCGGCGCGCCCGAAGCCGGCGGGAAGCGACGACGATCAGGGATCGCTGCTATGAGACGGATCGTGCCGCTGGCCTTCGTCGTCGCCCTGCTCCCCGGTACGGCGCACGCGCTGCTCGAGCTCGACGGAAAGTTCGTCCAGGGCGGGCTGGTGGTCGGCCGGACCGAGCCGGATGCGCGGGTGAGCCTCGACGGGCAGGCGGTCCAGGTGCGCCCCGACGGCCGCTTCTTCATCGGCCTCGGCCGCGATCACGCCCCGGCCGCGCTCCTCGTCGTCGAGCACGGGGACGGCTATACCGACGAGGTGCCGCTCGAGATCGAGCAGCGGGAATACGAGATCCAGCGCATCGACGACCTGCCGCAGCAGATGGTGACGCCGGACGAGGCGGTGCTCGCCCGCATCGCCGCGGAGCGGGCGAAGGTCGAGGCGGCGCGCGCCGTCGACAGCCCGGAGCCGCTGTTCGACGCGGGCTTCGCCTGGCCGGCGATCGGCCCCGTCAGCGGCGTCTACGGCAGCCAGCGGATCTTTAACGGGGAGCCGCGCCAGCCGCATTTCGGGGTGGACGTGGCCGCGCCGGAGGGCACGCCGGTCGGCGCCGCAGCCCCGGGCATAGTCGTGCTGGCGGAGGATCTCTACTTCACCGGCAACACGGTGATCCTCGACCACGGCTGGGGGTTCAGCACCACCTACTCGCACCTGAAGGAGATCGCCGTGGCCGTGGGCGACAGGGTGGCGCGGTCGCAGGTGATCGGCGCGCTGGGCGGCACCGGGCGCGCGACCGGCCCGCATCTAGACTGGCGGCTCAACCTGTTCGACGTGAGGCTCGATCCGGCGCTCTTCGTCGGCCCGATGCCGGAGCCGGAAGCGCCGGTGGGCGCAGCCCCGGCCGGGCAGTGAGCGGGCCCGTGTAACGCCGTTCCGACGGCGACCGGTCGCTGGACGTGCGTGCTTCGAGACGGCGGCGCTCGGTTGGAGCGCCGTCTCATCATGAGGGTCTTTCTTGGTGCCACAAAGACTCTTCCTCATCCTGAGGAGCGTTCCGCAGGGACGCGTCTCGAAGGGCGCACCACGTCGATGCGACCCTTCGACCTGAAAGACGAGGCGGAATTCTCGCAGATCAGATCAGCCGAGCGCCTTTGCCGGCAGCGGCGCCGGTGCCTGATCGCCGTCGTGCCCGACGGGCGTCACCATCGCCGAAACGATCGCATAGAGCTCGATCGAGCCGATCACGCGGCCCTTCGCGTCGACCACGTTGGCGGCGTACTGGCCGGAGTCGGTCATCATCTTGGCGGCCTGCTCCAGCACGGTTTCCGCGGAGATGCTGATCACCCCCGGCGGCTTCGGGGCGGCCGACATGATGGTCTTGACCGTGATCACCCGCCCGCGATTCACCTCCTTCACGAAGCTCGCGATGTAGTCGTCGGCGGGGCGCAGCACGATCTCCTGCCCGGTGCCCTGCTGGACGATCTCGCCGTTGCGCAGGATGGCGATGCGGTCGCCGAGGCGCAGCGCCTCGTCGAGGTCGTGGGTGATGAAGACGACCGTCTTGCGGATTTCCTTCTGCAGGTCGAGCAGGATCGACTGCATGTCGACGCGGATCAGCGGGTCGAGCGCCGAGAAGGCCTCGTCCATCAGCAGGATCGGCGCGTCGTTGGTGAGCGCGCGGGCGAGCCCGACGCGCTGCTGCATCCCGCCGGACAGCTGGTTGGGGTAGCTCTTCTCGAACCCGGCGAGCCCGACCCGCTCCAGCCATTTCCGCGCCTGCGCCTCGCGCTCGGCGCGCGGCACGCCCTGCACCTCGAGGCCGTAGACCGTGTTGTCGAGCACGGTGCGGTGCGGCAGCAGCGCGAATTTCTGGAACACCATCGCCGTCTTGTGGCGCCGGAACTCGCGCAGCTCGCGCTCGTTCATCTTCGCCACGTCGACGCCGTCCACCAGCACCTCGCCGACCGTCGGGTCGATCAGGCGGTTGATGTGGCGGATGAGGGTGGACTTGCCGGAGCCGGACAGACCCATGACGACCTGGATCCGGCCCGCCGGCATGTCGATGTTGATGTCCTTGAGGCCCAGCACGTGGCCGTGCTTCTCGTTGAGCTCGCCCTTGGACATGCCGGCCCGGACGGCCTCCACATAGGCCGCCGGGTTGCGGCCGAAGATCTTGTAGAGACCCCTGATCCCGATCGATGCGCCGTGCTCAGCCACGAGCCGCTTCCTGATGCTTCTGCAGCCGATGGCCGTAGGCCTGGCTGATCCGGTCGAAGATGATGGCGATGCCGACGATGGCGAGGCCGTTGAACACGCCCAGCGTGAAGTACTGGTTGGCGATGGCCTTCAGCACCGGCTGCCCCAGGCCCTGGACGCCGATCATCGACGCGATCACCACCATGGCGAGGGCCATCATGATGGTCTGGTTGATCCCGGCCATGATGGTGGGCAGGGCGAGCGGCAGCTGCACGTTCTTGAGGCGCTGCCAGCCGGACGAGCCGAAGGCGTCGGCCGCCTCGAGCACGTCCTTGTCGACGAGCCGGATGCCGAGATTGGTCAGGCGGATGATGGGCGGTATGGCGTAGATGACCACCGCCATCAGCCCCGGCACCTTGCCGATGCCGAGCAGCATGACCACGGGAATGAGATAGACGAAGCTCGGCATGGTCTGCATGACGTCGAGCACCGGGTTCACGACGTTCTGCAGCCTGTCCGAGCGCGACATGGCGATGCCGATCGGGATGCCGATGACGATCGACAGGACGGTGCAGACGAAGATCATCGAGATGGTCTTCATCGTGTCGTCCCACATGTCGAAGAAGCCGATCAGCAGCAGCGTGACCACCGAGCCGACCACGACCTTCCAGTTGCGGCTCGCCACCCAGGCGATCACGGCGATGAGGCCCACCATGATCGGCCACGGCGTCTCCGTCATGAAGTCCTCGGACCGGACCAGGAACCACAGGAGCGGATCGAAGAAGGATTCGATCCCGTCGCCATAGGCGCGGGTGAAGGCCCGGAAGCCTTCGTCGATCGCCTTCTTCAGGTCCCGGAGGGTGCTGCCGTCCATGGTCGGGAAATCGAAGAACCAGTCCATGTCCTGCTCTCGTCCGTGCGTTGGCCGGGTGGGTCAACACCCCGCGCGAAACCGTGGGGCCGGCGGCGGGGTGTCACCGCCGCCGGCCCGCTGCGGTCAGTCGATCTCCGCCTTCACCTTCTCGGCGACCTCCGGCGAGACCCACTGGGTCCAGAGGTCCTCGTTATTCTCGAGGAAGTGGATCGCGGCGTCCTCGCCCGTCGCCTGGTTGTCGGCCATCCAGGCGAGGAGCTTGTTGACCGTGGCGTTCGACCAGGACCGGGTCTTCAGATAGTCCATGGCCGGGCCGGCGCGCTCGGCGAAGCCGGACGTGACCAGCGTTTCCACCGCGTCCTTCGGCCACTCGTTGCGCTTCGGGTCGGGGCAGTCGGCAACGGTGTTGCAGCGCTCCCACTCGGCCTTGTCGAACGGCACGCCGTATTCGAGCTTCACCATCTCGTACTTGCCGAGGATGGAGGTGGGCGCCCAGTAATAGCCCATCCAGCCCTCCTTGCGCTCGTAGGCCTTGGCGATGGAGCCGTCGAGCCCGGCCGCCGAGCCGGTGTCGACCAGGACGAAGCCCTTCTCCGCCGCGTCGTAGGCCTTGAAGAACTGCGCCGTCACGATCGTGCCGCCCCAGCCCTGCGGCCCGTTGAAGACCGCGCCCTTGGAGGGATCCTCGGGTGCCGGGAACAGCTCCGGATGCGCAAGCGCGTCGTCGATCGTCTTGATGTCCGGGTTGGCGTCGATGATGTATTTCGGCACGAACCAGCCCTGGACCGCGCCGTCGGACAGCACCTCGACGGTCGAGACCAGCTTGCCCTCGGAAATGCCGCGCTCGACCAGCTCCGGCTGCAGATCGACCCAGCCTTCGGGGGCGATGTCAGGCTCGCCCTTCTCGACCATGGAGGTCAGGGTCGGGACGGTGTCGCCGATGACGATCTCGGCGTCGCAGCCATAGCCGGCCCCGAGGATGATCTTGTCGATGTTGGCGATCACCTCCGCCGATGCCCAGTTCATGCTGGCGATGGTGACGTCACCGCATTCCTGCGCCGAAGCAGCGGCCGCAAAGCCGAGCAGGCCGGTCGCAAGGGCGGTCGAAACGAGCAGCTTCTTCATACGCGATTATCTCCCTCGTGTGGCGATCGGTTTTGATGCCGTCCCAGCGCGCGATCGCCCAAGGCGCTGAGGATGCGATAGGGCCTGGAGCTGGCAATGAGGCGATCTCGTCGCCGAGCCCGGCCAATGGGATTGCAACCCGCGGCGATGCCGTCGCGATCGTGCCGGACCGCGGTCTTCCCGCGGTGCGATCTCGACACGGGCTGCCGATCTGCTGGTTGGCGGCTATGTCCAGCCGACGCGCCCGATCTGACGATGCGGTTCCGCGAAGCCGTGATGCTGGAACCGCGCCTCAGGGCCGTCGGCCGCCAAGGACTCCGGGAACGCGTTCGGTCGCACCTGTCCACCCGGGCGGAGCCTACCCAAATCGCGTCAGCCAGTGCAACACATCGATGCCACAGCTCGGGAGGTTCCCTCACGCGCCTGAGCTGGAGCGCGGAAAATGCATGCGGAACAGGCCTAAAGCGGCTGCGGGCGGTCCGCCTTGACCGCGGTCAAGAGGCGGTCGAGCTCGCCGGGCCGCTCGAATTCCAGGGCGACACGCAGCACGCGGATCTCGTCGCGGCGGCGGCCGATGCGCACCGCGTCCTTCGCGGTGGTGACGGGAACCGCCTCGAGCCGGCCGGCCTCGGCGAGCAGAGCCTCGATCTCGCTCTCGCGATACGGGTGATGGTCCGGGAAATCGCGGCGCTGCACCAGCCTGGCGCCGATCTCCTCGAGGCTCGCCGCGAATTTCTGCGGCCGGCCGAGCCCGGCGAAGGCCAGAACCGCCTTGCCCCTGAGGACGGCCGCGTCGGCCGGGTCCCGCGCCATCGGCTCGCGCAGCGGCCCCGCCGGCAGCATCCGCCCGTTCCCCACGCCGTGGCCGCCGTCGATCACCACCAGCGACAGGTCCTTGGCGAGGCCGGGGTTCTGGAATCCGTCGTCGAGCACCAGCATGTCGGCGCCGGCCGCGACCGCGGCGCGCGCTCCGGCGATGCGGCGGCGCGCGACCCAGGTGGGGGCCGCCGCGGCGAGCAGCAGGGCCTCGTCCCCCACGTCGCGGGCGGTGTGGACCGCCGGGTCGACCTCGACCGGCCCCCTGAGCCGGCCCCGGTAGCCGCGGGTGAGGATGTGCGGCCGCCGCCCCTGCGCCGTGAGCCGCTGCGCCACGGCGATGGCGGCGGGGGTCTTGCCGGCGCCGCCGACGGTCAGCGCCCCGACGCAGATGACCGGCACCGCCGCGCGCCAGGGACGCACGAAAGCCCGGCGGAGCCTACCGGCCGCCGCATGGAGCGCGGAGACGGGCGCGAGCAGCGCCGACAGAAGGCCGCGCCGGTCCCAGAACTCAGGAGGCGGCATGCAGCGCCGCCCCGCTGCCCGCCCGGTCGAGCAGCGGGTCGACCGCGTGCATCACCGCATCGAGCACATGCGCCTCCGCCCGCGCGATGCGGGCGGCATCGAGCGTCATGGCGCAGCGTCCGACCTCGTCGGTCAGGAGGAAGCTCACCGCGTCGGCCAGCTCGTCCACGTCGGCGACGCGGCGCAGCGCGCCGGCGCCGGCCAGCCGCTCGCAGATCTCCTCGAAGTTGAAGCTGTGCGGGCCGAACAGGATCGCGCAGGACAGCTGCGCCGGCTCCAGCGGGTTGTGCCCGCCCTGCGGCACCAGCGAGCCGCCGACGAAGGCGACCGGCGCCAGGCGGTAGAACAGCCCGAGCTCGCCGATGCCGTCGGCGACATAGGCCTCGATCGCGCGCGTGAGCCGCTGGCCGGCCGAGCGGCGGGCGGTGGCGAGGCCGCGCCGCGCCAGCATGGATGCGACCTCGACGCCGCGGTCGGGATGCCGGGGCACCAGGATGGTGAGAAGGTCGGGGAAGCGCCGCTTCAGCCGCTCATGCGCAGCGGCGGCCATCGCCTCTTCCCCCGGATGGGTGCTGGCGGCGAGCCAGAGCGGGCGCCCCGCCGTGACGGTGCGCAGCTCGGCATACGCCGCGTCGTCGACCGGCAGCGGCGGCGCGGCGTATTTCAGGTTGCCCGCGCAGCGCGCCTGCTTCGCGCCGAGCAGGCGGAAGCGCGAGGCCTGGGTCTCGTCTTGGCACAGCACCGCGTCGAACCCGGCGAGAAGCGCGCCGAGCTGCCCCCGCATCATGCTCCAGCGCCTGAAGGACGCCTCCGACATCCGGGCGTTCAGCAGCGCCATGGGAACCCCGCGGTCCTGCATCTCCCCGATCAGGTTGGGCCACAGCTCCGACTCCACCCAGATGGCGGCGTCGGGCCGCCAGTGATCGAGGAAGCGCCGCACCCAGGCCCGGCGATCGATCGGCACGTATTGATGGATCGCGGCCCGCGGCAGCCTGACCTCGAGCAGCCGGCCCGAGGTCACCGTGCCGGTCGTCACCAGCAGGGCGAGCTCCGGCCGGTCGCGGCCCAGCCGGTCGACGAGCGGCAGGATCGACAGCGCCTCGCCGACGCTGGCCGCGTGCAGCCAGGCGAGGGGGACGGGCGGCCGCGGGCGGGAGGCGTGGCCGAACCGCTCCTCCAACCGGGCGGGATCTTCCTTGCCGCGTCGCGCCCGCCGCCGCAGATACAGCTTCAGCGCCGGCTCGGCGAGATCGGTCGCCAGGCGATACAGGGCGCGGCTCACGACACGGCCGCCGCGCTGGCCGCGTGCGGCGCCGGCTCGACCGGCGCGTGGCCGGTCAGGCGGTCCGCCTCGGCGGAGACGGCGTTGAGCGCGTCCTCGAGCCGCCGCCGCACCGCCTCCACCGCGGCGCGGTCGTCGGCCGCCGGCGGATCGATCGGATCGCCCACCACATAGACGCCGCGCCCGAAGGGGAGCGCCAGCAGGAACCTGTCCCAGGACGCCAGCACCTTGCGCCGGGTGGTCGAGCAGGCGACCGGCACCAGCGGCTTCCCGGCGATGCGCGCGATCTCCACCGCGCCGGAGGTGGCGCGCATGCGCGGTCCGCGCGGCCCGTCCGGGGCGATGCAGACGATGGTGCCGCCGGTCAGGGCCGCGACGCATTCCCGTGCCGCGGTGGTGCCGCCGCGGGTCGAGGATCCGACGATGGCCCGGATGCCGAAGCGGGCGACGGCGCGGGCGATGAAGCGCCCGTCGCGATGGCCGGAGATCAGCATGGCGAACTTGGCGCCGCCGCGCTGCGCCATCGGCATCATCAGGAGGCGCCCGTGCCAGAAGCACACGACCCCGGTCTCCCCGGCCGCGATGATGCGGTCGCCGACCTCCACGTTCACCCAGTCCCAGCGCGTCGTCGCGTGGACGAAGCGGATATAGGCAGCCGCCAGGGCGGCAATCACCGCCTGCCCCGCGCCGCTCGCCAGCAGCCGCTTGCCGAGATTCATCGCCGCCGGCCACACGCAAGGAAGACCCCCTCCCCCTCGATGGGGGAGGGTCGGGGTGGGGGTGACAGCTCGGTATCAGCCTTACTGGCCCATATCGGTGCGGCGGCACCCCCCTCCCTGACCCTCCCCCACAAGGGGGGAGGGGAATCGTGATTGCGACGAGCAGCGCGAACCCTCATCTCACCGCCCCGCCTGCGCGAGGCGCGGCGTCGCGGCGTCCTCCGCCGCGAACTGCAGGGCATGGAGCCGCGCATAGGCGCCGCCGCGGGCGAGCAGCTCCGCATGGGTGCCGGATTCGGCGACGCGGCCGCGGTCCAGCACATAGATGCGGTCGGCGCTCACCACCGTCGACAGGCGGTGGGCGATCACCAGCGTGGTGCGGCCCTGGGTCAGGCGCTTCAGCGCCGCCTGGACCTGGCGCTCCGATTCGCTGTCGAGCGACGAGGTCGCCTCGTCCAGCAGCAGGATCGGCGCGTCGCGCAGCATGGCGCGGGCGATGGCGATGCGCTGGCGCTGGCCGCCCGACAGCTTGACGCCGCGCGGGCCGACCGGCGTGTCATAGCCCTGGGGCAGCGTGCTGATGAACCCGTCGGCATCGGCGTTCACGGCCGCGGCCATCATCTCCGCCTCGCTCGCTCCTGGCCGCCCGTAGAGGATGTTCGCCCGGATCGTGTCGTCGAACAGCAGGCTCTCCTGGCTCACCAGAGCGATCGCGCCCCGGAGCGAGGCGAGCGTCACCTCGCGGATGTCCTGCCCGTCGATGGTGATCTGGCCCGAGCTGGCGTCGAAGAAGCGCGGGATGAGGTTGAGAACGGTCGACTTGCCCGCGCCGGAGGCGCCGACCAGCGCGACGGTGGCGCCCGCCGGCACGGTGAGGTCGAGCCGGTCGAGCGCCGGCACGGCCCCGCGGGCATAGCCGAAGGAGACGCCGCGCAGCGCGATCGAGCCGCCCCGGATGGCGAGCGGCTTGGCGCCCGGCCGGTCGGCGATGGCGGGCTGCATGTCGAGCAGGACGAAGACGCGCTCCGCCGCGGCCAGGCCCTCCTGCAGCTGGGCGTTGAGATTGGCGAGCCGCTTCAGCGGCTCGTAGGACAGCAGCAGGGCGGTGATGAAGGAGAAGAACGCCCCCGGGGTCTTGGCGCCCGCCATCACCTGCTGCCCGCCATAGAGCATCACCGCGACGATGGCGACGCCGCCCAGCGTCTCGAAC
>DAIMFL010000106.1:0-11888 GCA_036724615.1 Alphaproteobacteria bacterium
TAGCTCGCCAAGCGCTGCGCGGCCTGCCACAGCTTCGACAAGGGCGGGGCCAACAAGGTCGGCCCCAATCTGTGGGACATCGTCGGGGCCGACCAGGCTCATTCGCCGGACTTCAAGTACTCCGACGCGCTGGCGAGCCTGGGCGGCACCTGGACCTACGAGAATCTCGACGCCTATGTGGAGTCGCCCAAGGACTACGCGCCGGGCAACAAGATGGCCTTCGCCGGACTCAAGAAGCCGGAGGACCGCGCCGACCTGATCGCCTGGCTGCGCACGCTGTCCGACGACCCGCAGCCGCTGCCGTAGGAAAGGCGTCGCTCCCTTGGTCCGGACCCGCGCGGAGCGCCGGGGCGAGCCCGTTCCGGCCGCCCTGATCGGCCTCGCCGAGCGGCTCGCCGACACCGGCGGCGCCATCGTCCGGCGCTACTTCCGCAGCGGCATCTCCGTGATCGACAAGCCGGACACCAGCCCGGTGACGATCGCCGACCGCGAGGCGGAGGCGGAGATGCGGCGGCTGATCCTCGTCGCCCATCCCGATCACGGGATCATCGGCGAGGAGCACGGGTCCGAGCGCGCGGACGCGGAATGGGTCTGGGCGCTCGACCCGATCGACGGCACGAAATCCTTCGTCACCGGCCGGCCGCTCTTCGGCACCTTGATCGCGCTGTGCCGGCACGGCGTCCCCGTGCTCGGCGTGATCGACCACCCGGCGCTGGGCGAGCGCTGGATCGGCGCAGAGGGGCATCCCACGACGCTCAACGGCCGCAAGGTCGGGGTGCGCGCCTGCGCCGGGCTGCACCAGGCGGCGCTGTTCGCCTCCTCGCCGCATCAGTTCGCGGGCACGGCGTTCGACGCCTTCGAGGCGGTGCGCCGCCGCGCCAAGCTCGTCCAGTACGGCTCCGACTGCTATCACTACGCGCTGGTGGCGAGCGGCTTCGGCGACATCGCCATCGAGGCGGGGCTCGGCCCGCACGACTATCTGGCGCTCGTGCCGGTGATCGAGGGCGCCGGCGGCGTGATCACCGACTGGTCGGGCGAGCCGCTCGCCATCGGCTCCGGCGACAAGGTGGTCGCGGCGGGCGACGCCCGCGCGCACGCCGAGGCCATCGAGCTGCTCGGCGGCGTGTAAGGCCCTCACCCGCCTCGCTTGCGCTCGGCACCCTCTCCCGCAAGGCGGGGGAGGGTGGGGCCCGTCGCGTCAGCGACGGGAGGGTGAGGGCCGCTCAGTGCCGGCGCGCCTTGGCGGGAAGCACCAGCTGCTCGATCCAGTTGCGCACCTCGGTCAGGCGCACGTCCTCGTTCATCACGTCGTCGTCGATGCCGAGCAGCCAGGCGATGTCCCTGCGGCCCGGGTCCTGGTGCAGCGTTTCGAGCAGGCTCACATAGGATTCCGCGGCGTCGCGGTCGCGGAAGAAGCCGAGCTTGACCAGCTTGTCGATGCGGCACCAGGTGAGCCGCGCCAGCTCGTGCAGGTCGTATTCCGGGTGGTACTGCAGCCCCCAGAACATGCCGCCCTTATGCGTCACCGAGACCGCCTGGACATGGGTGAAGGCGTTGGAGGCGAGCAGCACCGAGCCCGAGGGCAAATGGGTGATCTCGTCCACATGGCTGATGAAGGCGTCGAACACGTTCGACTTGCCGATATAGAGCGGGTGCCCTCGCCCTTCGGGCGTCAGGCCGATCTTGCGCGCGATGCCCATCTCGCGGCCGCGCGGATTGGCGCGCACGATGCCGCCGGCGGCGACCACCGCGATCTGCGCCGCCCAGCAGCTGCCGAAGCTCGGCACCTTCGATTCGAACGCCGCCTTGGCGAGCTCGATCTGCGGCCCGACCCTGGGGTCGTCCTCGTAGATGGTGAGGCTGCAGCCGGTCCAGGCGATGCCGTCATACTGCTCGAGCGCCGCGCCCTTCGGCAGGCTGGCGCCCGGATCGGCCGGATGGACCACGTCGCATTCGGCGCCGGGCAGGCATTTCTTCAGCATCTTCACATAGAGGTCGCCGGCACGGCCCGCGCCGCCGGCCGCGAGCTCGTCGCGGGCCTCGCGATTGTAGCCGTCTATGACCAGAAAGCGGGCGGTGGCGGACATCTGCACGGTCTCCTCGATTCGACGTGGCCGGATGTTAGCCGGGCGGCGACGGGCGGGAAAGGCCGGGCATCATCCCGCCAGCGGCCCGTCGAAGCGGTCGACGTCGCGCAGGGCAGGAAACATCCGCGACCAGAGCACGGTGACGGCGAGGGTGAGCGCGCCGCCGGCCAGCACGGCGGGAACGGCGCCGACGAGCGCCGCGCCGGAGCCGGCGACGAAGGCGCCGAGCTCGTTCGAGGCGCCGATGAACACGGTCTCCACCGCGACCACGCGGCCGCGCAGCGCGTCGGGCGTGGCGAGCGGCACCAGCGTGCCGCGGATATAGACGCTCACCATGTCCGCGGCGCCCAGGACCAGCAGCACCAGGAAGGACAGGACCGGATCGCGCGACAGGCCGAAGGCGATCACCGCCAGCCCGAACAGCCCGACCGCCTGGAACAGCCTGCGCCCGACATGGCGGGTGAGCGGCCGCTGCGTCATCACGAGCGCCGTCACCACCGCGCCGATCGCCGGCGCGGCCCGCAGAAGGCCGAAGCCCATCGGCCCGACCATCAGCACGTCCTTGGCGAAGATCGGCAGCAGGGCGATGGCGCCGGAGAACAGCACGGCGAAGAGGTCGAGGGAGATCGCGCCGAGCAGCAGCTTGTGCCGGAAGATCAGCGTCAGCCCGGCGATCACCGAGGCGAGGTCGGTGGGCTCGTCGCCGCGATCGACCTTGCGGCCGCGCATGGCGACGGCGGCGACGAAGGCCGCGGCCATGGCGACGGCCGTGCCGGCGAAGGCCGCGGCCGGGGAGAGCGCGTAGAGCAGCCCGCCCAGCGCCGGGCCGCCGATGGTCGCGATCTGCCAGGAGCTCGACGACCAGGCGACGGCGCTGGCGAACTCCGCGCGCGGCATCAGGTTCGGCATCAGCGCGCGGGCGGCCGGGGCGGAGACCGCCCGGGCGATGCCGAAGACGAGCGCCACCGACAGGATGGCGGCGACCGACATGCGGTCCGACAGGGCGAGGCCGAGCAGGGTGGCGGAGGCGAGAAGCTCCGCGCCCACCCCGATCAGCACGATCCGCCGCCGGTCGAACCGGTCGGCGATATGGCCGGTCGCCAGCGCCAGCAGCAGGGACGGAAGGAATTCCAGCAGCCCGACCAGGCCGAGCTGGAACGCGCTGCCGGTCAGGTCGTAGATCAGCCAGCCGAGCGCGACGGCCTGGATCTGCAGCCCCACCGTCCAGAGGAACTGGCCGGCGAGGAACAGCGCTAAGTCACGTTGGTCGATGTCGGCTAGGCTCTTAGCCTCCATTAATTTCGTCCTACGAACCCGTGATGGATGGCATCGGCATTGTGCGTCCTTCGAGACGCGCCGCTGGGGCGGCGCTCCTCAGGATGAGGGGGAATCTGAGTGGCACAAAGAAATGTCCTGATGCCGAGGCGGCGCCCCGATGGGGGCGCCGCCGTCTCGAAGCACGCACGGCGGCAGTCCAGCGCAACACTATCGAATCAGCCCGCCAGGCGGTCGATGATCGCAGGCAAATCGGCGTGCCGTTCGCAGATCGCGTCGGCGCTGGTCGTCGCCTTGTCGTTGGCGCGGGTCGCGGTGAACAGGATCGCCTTCATGCCGAGCGCCTGCGGGCCCTTGACGTCGTTGTGGTCCCGGTCGCCGATATGGACCATCTCGTGGATCTCGACGCCCATCTGCCGCGCGGCCGATTCGAACATGGAGCGGTGCGGCTTGGAGTAGCCGACCTCGTCGGAAAAGGCGAAGCCGTCGAAATGGCGCGCGAGATCGTAGGACTCCAGAAGCTTCTTCAGGCAGCGCGCCGGCGACACGATGGCGTCGGAGACGATGCAGGTCTTGTAGCGCCCGTGCAGGGCGGCCAGCGCCTCGCCGATGCCGGGGATGAGATCGGGGCGGATCTCGACCTCCATCTCCTCGTGCCTGCGCACCAGCTCGGCGAAGACGTCGCCCGGCAGCTCGCGCTTCAGCCCCTTGAGCGCCACCTGCAGGCGCTCGCCGATCGTCCAGGTCACGTGTTGGTCGTGCCAGGTCTTGTTGAACGCGGCGTCGGCCACGTCATAGGCGAGCGTCACGACGGCGGGGTCGATCGGCTCGACGGCGTTGAGCGCCTCCCACAGCAGGTGCCGCCGCTCCGCCTTCTTGCTCCTGAGGCCCTTGGCCTTCCGCTTCGGCTCGTCGGAATCGTCGTGGACGATGGTGTCCCACAGGTCGAAGGTGATCCCCTTGATCTTGTCGCCCACGCTGCCATTCCCCCCAAAGTTCGTGCCCCGGGGCGTCGCGCCGAGGCGGCGGGAAGTTAGCCGCTGCCCGGCGGGGCCGCAAGACGCGCCGCCCGCCGGCGGCCCGCTGCGGACTGGCGGGCCGGGCGATTTGCTCTACTATGACCGGCGCGGGGGCGAACCGTCCGGACCGGGAGTGGCGTGGCGCGCATGGAGAGCCGAGGACGACAGGCGGGAGCACGGGCGGCGCTTCTCGGCGTCCTCATCGCCTTCGGCGCGATCGGCCCCGGCGCATTGTCCGCGGCCGGCCAGGAGGCGGGTGAACCGGTCCCGAAGGCGGCGCCCCTGGTCCCGGTCGAGGCCGTGGACCTCGATCCCCTGCCGGTCCATGCGATCGCCATGCACGGACAGCCCAAATACGGGCCGGACTTCGCGCATTTCGACTACGTGAACCCGGAGGCGCCGAAGGGCGGCACGCTGCGCCAGGGCGCGGTCGGCAGCTTCGACAGCTTCAACCCCTACGTCATCCGCGGCGACGCGGCGCCGGCGAGCACGATCGAGACGCTGCTCACGGCCAGCGCCGACGAAGCCTTCACCCAGTACGGGCTGATCGCGGAGACGATCGAGGTGCCCGAGGACCGCTCCTGGGTCGTCTTCACGCTGCGGCCGGAGGCGCGCTGGCACGACGGCGAGCCGATCACCGTCGAGGACGTGATCTTCTCCTTCGAGACGCTGACGACGAAGGCCTCGCCCTTCTACCGCTACTACTACGGCTCGGTGGCTTCGGTGGACAAGGTCGGGCCGCGCCGGGTGAAGTTCAGCTTCACCGAGGCGATGAACCGCGAGCTGCCGCTCATCGTCGGGCAGATGCCGATCCTTCCCAAGCATTACTGGGAAGGGCGGGATTTCGAGCGCCCGACGCTCGAGCCGCCGCTCGGCAGCGGCGCTTATCGCGTCAAGAGCTTCGAGGCCGGGCGCTACGTGGTGCTGGAGCGGGTGAAGGACTATTGGGGGAAGGATCTCCCGGTCAATGTCGGCCAGGACAATTTCGACGAGATCCGGGTCGAGTATTTCCGGGACGAGAGCGTCCTGCGCCAGGCGTTGAAATCCGGCGTGATCGACGTCCGGCTCGAGAACCAGGCGAAGGCCTGGGCGCTCGACTACGACATTCCCGCGGTGCGCGACGGCTGGCTCAAGAAGGAAGCCATCCCGAACCAGCGACCGACCGGCATGCAGGCCTTCGCCTTCAACACCCGCCGCGAGATCTTCCAGGACCCGCGCGTGCGGCAGGCGCTCGCCTATGCCTTCGATTTCGAATGGACCAACCAGCACCTGTTCTTCGGCCAGTACACGCGCAGCGAAAGCTATTTCTCCAACTCCGAGCTGGCGTCGACGGGCCTGCCGCAGGGCGAGGAGCTCGAGATCCTGGAGCGGTATCGCGGCCGCGTTCCGGAGCAGGTCTTCACGACCGAGTACCAAGCGCCCTCGACCGACGGCAGCGGCTGGCCGCGCGACAATCTCGCCAAGGCTTTCGAGCTGCTGGCCGAGGCGGGCTGGGTGGTGCGCGACATGCGGCTGGTGAACGAGGAGACCGGCCAGCCGATGCGCTTCGAGTTCCTGCTGGTCAGCCAGTCCTTCGAGCGCATCGTGCTGCCGTTCCAGCGCAACCTGGCGCGGCTCGGCATCGACATGAGCATCCGGCTGGTCGACCAATCGCAATACATCAACCGCGTCACCCAGTACGATTTCGACATGATCTCGGAGGTCTGGCCGCAGTCCGACTCGCCCGGCAACGAGCAGCGCGAGTTCTGGAGCTCGGCGGCCGCCGAACAGCCCGGCAGCCGCAACACGGCCGGTGTGAACGATCCGGTGGTGGACGAGCTCGTCGAGCTCATCATCCAGGCGCCGGACCGCGAAAGCCTGATCGCCCGCTGCCGCGCGCTCGACCGGGTGCTGCTGTGGAGCCATTACGGCATCCCGAACTGGCATTCGCGGGTCGACCGCTGGCTCTACTGGGACAAGTTCTCGCGGCCCGAGGTGACGCCCGACCAGGGCACCAGCACCACCTATTGGTGGTACGACGAGGAGAAGGCCGCCCGCCTCGCGGAGCGGGTGCGCATCGCCGAGGCCGAGGGCGGAGATCCCGGCGAGGCGGGTGAGGTGCAATGACCGCCTATATCATCCGCCGGCTGCTGCTCATCGTGCCCACCCTGTTCGCGATCATGGTGATCAACTTCGTGATCATCCAGGTGGCGCCGGGCGGCCCGGTCGAGCAGATGATCGCCCAGCTGACCGGCCAGGGCGGCGAGATCACCGAGCGCGTGACCCGGGCAGGGGGCGACTTCACCGGCAGGGGAGGCGGAGGTGGCGGCGGCGAGGGGCCGCGCGGCGCCTATCGCGGGGCGCAGGGGCTCGACCCGGCCTTGATCGCCGATCTCGAGCGCCAGTTCGGATTCGACAAGCCGCTGCACGAGCGCTTCCTCCAGATGATGAAGAACTACGCGGTGTTCGATTTCGGCGAGAGCTTCTTCCGCGGCGGCAGCGTCATCGACCTGGTGGTCAGCAAGATGGACGTGTCGATCTCGCTCGGCCTGTGGACCACCCTCATCATCTACCTGATCTCGATTCCGCTCGGCATCGCCAAGGCGGTGCGGGACGGCGCGACCTTCGACGTCTGGACCAGCGTCGTCATCATCATCGGATCGGCGATCCCGTCCTTCCTGTTCGCGGTCTTCCTGCTGGTGGTCTTCGCCGGCGGCAGCTATCTCGACTGGTTCCCCTTGCGCGGCCTCACCTCCGACAACTGGGACAGCCTCTCCTGGCCGGCCCGGATCGCCGACTATTTCTGGCATCTGACGCTGCCCGTGCTCGCCATGGTGATCGGCGGTTTCGCCAGCCTGACGATGCTCACCAAGAACTCCTTTCTCGACCAGATCAACCTGCAATACGTGAACACGGCGCGCGCCAAGGGCCTGTCGGAGCGGCGCGTGCTCTACGGCCATGTCTTCCGCAACGCCATGCTGATCGTGATCGCCGGCTTCCCGGGCGCCTTCGTCTCCATCCTGTTCACCAGCACGCTGCTGATCGAGGTGGTGTTCTCGCTGGACGGGCTCGGGCTGCTCGGCTTCGAGGCCGCCTTCAACCGCGACTATCCGGTGATGTTCGGCACGCTCTATTTCTTCTCGCTGCTCGGCCTGCTGATGAACCTGGTGGGCGATCTCATGTACACCGTCGTCGATCCGCGCATCGACTTCGAGCGGCAGGGCGCCTGAAGGTGGCCGGCCCCGCACGCAGCGACCGCCTTCTGGGCCTGCCGGTGTCGCCCATCACCGCGCGCCGGCTGCACAATTTCCGCGCCAACCGCCGCGGCTACTGGTCGCTGTGGATCTTCCTGGCCCTGTTCCTCTTCAGCCTGGTCGCGGAGTTCGTCGCCAACGACAAGCCGGTGCTGGTCTATTACGACGGCGGCGTCTACATGCCGATCTTCGAGCGCTATCCGGAAACCGCCTTCGGCGGGGTGTTCGAGACGGAGGCCGACTATACCGACCCGGCGGTGCAGGGCTTCATCGCCGAGAAGGGCTGGATGATCTGGCCGCTCGTTCCGTTCAACCACAGGACGGTCGCCTGGGACCTGCCGGCGCCCGCGCCCACGCCGCCCGATGCGGTCCACTGGCTCGGCACCGACGACCAGGCCCGCGACGTGCTCGCCCGCACCATCTACGGCTTCCGCATCTCGGTGCTGTTCGGCTTCGCGCTCACCCTGGTCTCGGCGGTGGTCGGCGTGGCGGCCGGCGCGGTCCAGGGCTATTTCGGCGGGCGGGTCGACCTGCTGTTCCAGCGCTTCATCGAGATCTGGGGCTCGATCCCGACGCTCTACGTCATCATCATTCTCGCCAGCATCGTGGAGCCGAACTTCTGGTGGCTCCTCGGCATATTGCTACTGTTCAGCTGGATGGGCTTCGTCGGCGTGGTGCGCGCCGAATTCCTGCGGGCCCGCAATTTCGACTATGTGCGGGCGGCGCGCGCGCTGGGCGGCGGCAACCTCGCCATCATGTACCGCCACGTGCTGCCGAACGCGGTGGTCGCCACCACGACCTTCATGCCCTTCATCCTGGCCGGCTCGGTCACCGTGCTCACCAGCCTGGATTTCCTCGGCATCGGCCTGCCGCCCGGCTCCGCGTCGCTCGGCGAGCTGCTCGCCCAGGGCAAGGCCAATCTCCAGGCGCCCTGGCTCGGCCTCACCGGCTTCATCGTGCTCGCTCTGCTGCTCAGCCTGCTCACCTTCATCGGCGAGGCGGTGCGCGACGCCTTCGACCCGCGCAAGCTGTTCGCCGGCCCCGCCCCGGCCGAGCCGGCCGGGCCCGAGCTCGAGCCCGCCCGGGCCGGCGCGCGGTGAGGGAGCGGGCGATGACCGAGCCCCTGCTGCGCGTCCGCGATCTTTCCGTCCGGTTCGATTTGCCCGGCCGGCCCATCGACGCCGTGCGCCATGTCTCCTTCGACATCGGCCGCGGCGAGACTGTGGCGCTGGTGGGAGAATCGGGCTCCGGAAAATCGGTCACCGCCCTCTCGATCATGCAGCTCCTGCCCTATCCGCTGGCGCGACACCCGTCGGGCAGCATCGTTTTCGACGGGCAGGAGATCGTCGGCGCGCCGAAGGCGGTGCTGCAGCGCCTGCGCGGCGACCGAATCTCCATGGTGTTCCAGGAGCCGATGACCTCGCTCAACCCGCTCCACACGATCGAGAAGCAGGTGAACGAGGTGCTGTTCCTGCACAAGGGCCTGTCCGCGGCCCAGGCGCGGGCCCGCACGCTCGAGCTGCTGCACATGGTCGGCATTCCCGAGGCGGAGAAGCGGCTCGGCGCCTATCCGCACGAGCTGTCCGGCGGCCAGCGCCAGCGCGTGATGATCGCCATGGCGCTCGCCAACGAGCCGGACCTGCTCATTGCCGACGAGCCGACCACCGCGCTCGACGTCACCATCCAGGCGCAGATCCTGAAGCTCCTGAACGAGCTCCAGGCCAAGTTCGGCATGGCGCTGCTGCTCATCACCCACGATCTCAACATCGTGCGCAAGATGGCGAACCGCGTCTGCGTCATGACCGGCGGCGAGATCGTCGAGCAGGGCAAGGTCGCCGAGGTCTTCGCGCGGCCGAGCCACGACTACACGAAGCGCCTGCTCGCCGCGGAGCCCAAGGGCCGGCCGGTCCATGCGCAAGCCGACGCGCCGGCCGTCATGACCGGGGACGACGTGAAGGTCTGGTTCCCGGTGAAGGCCGGCGTGCTGCGGCGGGTGGTCGATCACGTGAAGGCGGTCGACGGCGTGTCGATCCGGGTGCGGGAAGGGCACACGGTCGGGGTGGTCGGCGAATCGGGCTCGGGGAAGACCACGCTGGGCCTCGCGCTGCTGCGGCTCATCCACAGCCGCGGCGGCATCGACTTCCGCGGCCGGCGCATCGACGGGCTGTCGCCATCGGAGGTGCGGCCGCTCCGGCGTGAGATGCAGATCGTCTTCCAGGACCCCTTCGGCTCGCTGTCCCCGCGCCTGTCGATCGGGCAGATCGTGGCGGAAGGGATCAAGGTGCACCGGCTGGGCCGCACCGAAGCCGAGCGCGACGCCATGATCGTCGCGGCGCTCGAGGAGGTGGGGCTCGATCCGGAGAGCCGGCACCGCTATCCGCACGAGTTTTCGGGCGGCCAGCGCCAGCGCGTGGCGATCGCCCGGGCGATGGTGCTGAAGCCGAAATTCGTCGTGCTCGACGAGCCGACCTCCGCCCTCGACATGTCGGTCCAGGCGCAGATCGTCGACCTGCTGCGCGACCTGCAGGAACGCCATCGCCTCGCCTACATGTTCATCAGCCACGACCTCCGGGTCGTGCGCGCGCTCGCCGACGAGGTGGTGGTGCTCAAGGACGGCAAGGTGGTGGAGCAGGGCAGCGCAGAGCGGATCTTCCACCGCCCGGAGCAGCCCTATACCAGGGCGCTGATGGCGGCCGCCTTCGATCTCGAAGCGGTGGAGACCGGCGTCGTCAGGATGTAGGAATGGCGGCGCGGCCTCACCCTTCGACAAGCTCAGGGTGAGGCTCTATGGTTCCGGTTTTCCGATCCTCATGCTGAGCCTGTCGAAGCGTGAGGATCACACCACCAGCCCGACACGGAAATCCCAGCATGGCAGTTCTCTACAACAGCGGCGGCGGCGGCGTGGCCGACGCCGAATCCTGGCTCTCCGCGTTCCTCAAGCTCTATCCGGAGATGTAGATCAGGGTTTGTCCGGAGACCGGCCCGGTGGAGGACATCGAGTTCGTTCTCGCCTGGCGGCCGGAGCACGGCGATCTGCTGCGCTACCCGAAGCTGAAGGCCGTGTTCTGGCTGGGCGCCGGGGTGGACTGGCTGGTCAACGAGGATCGGCTGCCCGACGTGCCGTTCGTGCGGCTGGTGGACCCGGGCCTCACCGCCGGGATGACCGAGTACGTCGTGCTGCACACGCTGCGCTATCACCGCCGCCAGCCGGAGCTCGACGAGCTGCAGCGCCGCCGGGAATGGGTCGAGCTCGACTATCCGCTGCCCTGGCGCCGCCGCGTCGGCATTCTCGGGCTCGGCGTGCTCGGCGGCGACGCGGCGCGCAAGCTGAAAGCGCTCGACTTTGACGTGGCCGGGTGGAGCCGCACGCCGAAATCGGTCGAGGGGGTGACGAGCTTCCACGGCGACGGCCAGCTCGACGCCTTTCTCGCCCGGAGCGAGATCCTGGTCTGCCTGCTGCCGCTCACGCCGCAGACGCGCGGCATCGTCGACGCGAAGCTTCTCTCGGCCCTGCCCCGGGGCGCCTGCTTCATCAATGCGGGGCGCGGCGCCCATGTGGTGGACGCCGATCTGCTCGCGGCGCTCGACTCCGGGCAGATCGCCCATGCGACGCTCGACGTGTTCAACACCGAGCCCTTGCCGCCGAGCCATCCCTATTGGACACATCCCAGGGTCACGGTGACGCCGCACATCGCGAGCATCACCCATGCGGAGACCGCGGCGCCCGGAATCTACGACGGGATGCGCCGCGCCCGGGCCGGCCTGAAGCTCGAGAACGTGGTGGATTTCGAACGGGGCTACTGACCGGGGCGGGTCACCGCGGACGCCGTATCGCCGACGGTCGCGGCGAAATCCGCAAGGAAGACCGAGCCCTTGACCGTGCGCTGGACCAGCACGTTGCGGCGGTCGGCCTCGTCGCGCTTGCGCCGCGTGAGATCGAGCTGGCCCAGCCGGTCGAGGGCGCGGGTCACGGCGGGTTTCGAGATGCCGAGCGCGGCGGCGAGGCCGCGCACCGTATGCGGCCCCTCCGTGCGGTAGACGGTGAGCAGCAGCAGCATCTGCCGCGCCGTCAGGTCGGCGCCGTTCGCGGCGAGGCTTCGGGCCAGCACCTGCCGCCACAGATCGAGGGCCTGGGGCTGGGTGAGCTTCATGGCGGCGCGACAGGAAGAGAACCGCAGCCGCACGGCGGCACAGAGGACGCCCCGTGTCGCCCCATACTCGTCGTCCTCGCCGGGTCAAGCCCGCGCATGACGGCGGAGTTACAGCGTTTCCCG
>DAIMFL010000107.1:0-11727 GCA_036724615.1 Alphaproteobacteria bacterium
GGAGAGCGGCAAGGGAACGCTGAAGCGCGCGCTGGCGATGCCGCCGGCGGGCGGGGCGCGCAAGCCGGGCGGGACCACAGGCAAGAAGGCGCCGCCGAAGAAAACCCTCAGGCGGGGCTGATCCCGAGCCGCCGCTCAACGACGCTGCGCCCGGGCGACGAGCGACGTCGCGACCAGGAACAGCGAGATCGACAGCGCGAAGAGCATGGTCGCGGCTGCCATGATCGTCGGGTTGATCTGGTCGCGTATGCCCGAGAACATCTGCACCGGCAGCGTCCGCTGCTCCGCCGCCGTCAGGAAGAGTGCCACCACCACCTCGTCGAAGGAGGTGGCGAAGGCGAAGATCGCGCCCGAGACCACGCCCGGCAGGATGAGCGGCAGGGTGACCCGGCGGAACGCGTCGAGCGGCGGTGCGCCGAGCGAGGCCGCGGCGCGATCGAGGTTTCGGTCATGGCCGGCGAGCGTCGCCCGCACGGTGATCACCACGAACGGAATGGCGAGCGCGGTATGGGCGAGGACGAGTCCCAGCCGCGTGTTCACCAGCCCGAGCCGTCCGAAGAACAGATAGGCGCCGACCGCGACGATCACGATCGGGATGATCATCGGCGAGATCAGCGCCGCGGTCACCGCGTTGCGCCAGGGAAAGGACGGCCGGCTGAGGCCGAGCGCCGCCATGGTGCCGAGCACGGTGGCGAACAGCATGCTCGGGATCCCGACGGCCACGCTGTTGGCGAGCGAGGTGATCCACCGCTCGTTGGCGAAAAAGTCGCGGTACCAGCGCAGGGACAGGCCCGGGATCGGGAAGGTGAAGAACGGCTCGCTGCTGAAGGACAGCGGGATGACGACGAGCAGGGGCGAGACCAGGAAGATCAGGACCAGCGTGGCGAAGCCGACGACCAGCGTGCGGATCACCCGCTCGCTTCGGCCGGCATAGGACGGCAGCCACATCGCGCTCACCCCATCCCCAGCCGCTCGGCCCCGACGAAGCGGATGTAGAGCCGGTAGAGCACGAGGGTGACGGCGAGGAGCACGACGCCGAGCGCGCAGGCGAGGCCCCAGTTGAGCTCGCGGTTGATGTAGATGGCGATGAAGTTGCTGATCATCTGGTCGGTCGGGCCGCCGACCAGCGCCGGGGTGATGTAGTAGCCGAGCGACAGGATGAAGGTGATGAGCGCGCCGGCCCCGACGCCCGGCAGGCTCTGCGGCACGTAGACCCGCCAGAAGGCGGCGAGCGGCGGCGCGCCGAGCGAGCGCGCGGCGCGCAGCTGGGCCTGCGGGATGCCGCGCATGACGCTGTACATCGGCAGGATCGTGAAGGGCAGCTGGATATGGGTCATGGAGATCACCGTGCCGGCCCGGCTGAAGATGAGCTGCAGCCGCTCCTCGACGATCGACAGCTGCACGAGGAGGTCGTTGATGATCCCGTCGGTCTGGAGCAACACGACCCAGGCCGTGGTGCGGACGAGGAGCGAGGTCCAGAGCGGCAGGAGCACCACGAGCAGCATGAGGCGCGAGATGCCGGGCGGCGCGATGGTGATGACATAGGCGACCGGATAGCCGAGCACGACCGTGCCGATCGTCACCAGCGTCGCGATCCACAGCGTGCGGCCGAGGATCTGCAGGAAGATCGCCTCCTGCGCCGGGACGCGGCCGATGCTGCCGTCCGCATCGCGCCTGAGGTCGACCGCCGTCAGCAGGTAATGCGCGGTGAGCGGCGCGGCGTTGCGGGCCAGCACCGCCCAGGTCGCGACCTCGCCCCAGACCGGATCCTTGTCGATCAGGGCCGCGCGATAGGGCCCGCTGTCCATGGCGCTCACGAGCCGCGCCGCCTGGATCATGCGGCTGCGCATGCCCGGGATCTCGTAGTTGAGCCGTTTCCCGAGCATGGCCGCGCTGCGCTCCGCCTGGGCGACCTTCAGGTCCTCGGCGAAGGCGGCGAAGACGCCCTCCCCCGGCAGGCTGCCGCCGTCCCAGCCCTCGAGCGCCGCCATGGTGCGCGGCAGCACCTCGCCGGGCTCCGGATTGTCGACGGACTTGCCGAGGAGCACGCCGATCGGGATGACGAAGATCACCAGCAGATAGAGCAGCGCCGGTGCGGCCAGGGCGAAGGCGGACCAGCGGAGCGGCCGCTCCATGCGCCGCGCGAGCCGCGGCAGGTCGGCGGGCACATGCATCGCGGCAGCCGTCGTCATCGCTCACTCCGCCAGGATGCGGCAGTCTTCCGGCCGGCAGGCGAGCGTCAGCTCCGCGCCGGGCTCGAGGCTCACCTCCGCCAGCATGTTCGCCGGCAGCTTGACCGCGACGTCGTCGGCGCCGAGCGCGGCCACGCGGACCAGCGCGTGGTCGCCGAGGAAGTAGCTCTCGAGGATGCGGGCCGGAATCCGGTTGGCATGGAGCGACGGCGATGCCGCCCGCTCCGCAGGCTGGAGTCGCTCCGGGCGGATGACGAGGGTGGCGGGCCCGGCCGCCGCCGCTACGTCGCCGGCGACGAAGAGACGCGTGCCGTCGGGGGTCAGCGCCACGAGGCCCGGCCCGTCGCGGCGTAGCTCGCAGCCGAGCAGGTTGTTCTCGCCGATGAAGCCCGCCACGAAGCGGTTCGCCGGCCGGTCGTAGAGGGTGACGGGATCGGCGACCTGCTGGATGCGGCCGTCATTGAACACGGCGACGCGGTCCGACATGGTGAGCGCCTCGGACTGGTCGTGCGTCACGAACACGACGGTGATGCCGAGCTGGAGCTGCAGATGCTTGATCTCGATCTGCATCCGCTCGCGCAGCTGCTTGTCGAGCGCGCCCAGCGGCTCGTCCATCAGGACCAGCCGCGGCTCGAACACCAGGGCACGGGCCAGCGCGACGCGCTGCTGCTGGCCGCCCGAGAGCTGGCTCGGCCGCCGCTCGCTTAAGCCCTCGAGCCGGACCATGGCGAGAATGCGCTCGACCTTGGTCCGTGCCGCCGCGCCGCGGATGCCGTGATAGCGCAACGAGAAGCCGACATTCTCCGCCACCGACATATGCGGAAACAGCGCGTAGTTCTGGAACACCATGCCGATGTTGCGGCGCTCCGGCCGCAGCTCTTCGATCGGCGCGCCGTCGAGCAGGATGCGGCCGCTGGTCGGCCGCTCGAAGCCGGCGAGCATCATCAGGCAGGTGGTCTTGCCGGAGCCGGACGGGCCGAGCAGCGTCAGGAACTCCCCGTGCCGGACCGTCAGGTTGAGATCGTGGACGACGAGGGTCCGCCCGTCGAAGCTCTTCTGGACGTGCTCGAAGGCGACGATGTCCGGGTGACCGGGCGCGGCGGCCGGCCGCCGGGCGGACCGGCGCGGCGGCGGCATCCGCAGATCGGCATCGATCATCGCCGATCCCCCTGCCTGCGGATGCCGTTCCGCCCGCGCGGTTACTGCCCGAGCCACGTGGTGAACCGCTTGCGCACCTCGTCCCCGTGGTCGCCCCAGAAGCCGTAGTCGATCGTCAGCGCATTCCCCATGTTGTCGGGCGAGGTCGGCAGATTGGCCGCATCCTCCGGCGCGACGAGCGGCGCGGCCGTGCCGCGCACCGGACCGTAGGGGATGTACTTCGTCATCGCGGCGAGATTCGCCGGCTCGACGGCGAAGCGGATGAAGGCGAGCGACTTCTCCTGGTCCGCCACGCCCTTCGGGACGACCCAGTAGTTCGAGTCGAGGAGCTGGCCGTCCCAGACGATCCTGAAGTTCTGGCCTTCCTTGTTGGCGTTGTGGATCCGCCCGTTCCAGGCGGTGGTCATCACCACCTCGCCGGAGGCGAGAAGCTGCGGCGCCTGGGCGCCGGTCTCCCACCACACCACGTCCTGCTTGATGGTATCGAGCTTGGCGAAGGCGCGGTCGATGCCCTCCGGCGAGGCCAGCACCTCGTAGACCTGGTCCGCGGGCACGCCGTCGGCGAGCAGCGCGAACTCGAGATTGGTCACCGGGTTCTTCCACAGGCCGCGCTTGCCGGGGAACGTCTCGGTGTCGAACAGATCGGCGATCGCCGTGGGACCCTCGTCGAGCCTGGCAGCGTCGTAGGCGAGGATCGTCGCATAGACGATGGTGCCGACGCCGCATTCCGACGCCGTGCCCGGCAGCCATTCCTCCTTGGGGCCGATCTTTTCCCAGTCGATGAGCTCGAAGATGCCCTCGTCGCATCCCTGCTGCAGCGTGGGCGCATCCACGTCGACCACATCGACGGTGGCGCCGCCGGCCTCGATCATGGCGCGGATCTTGGCGATCTCGCCGCTGTACTCCTGCTCCACCACCTTTATGCCGGTCTCGGCCGCGTAGGGGTCGAACACCGCCTTGCGCTCGGCCTCCTGATAGGCGCCGCCGAAGCTCATCACCGAAAGCTGCGAGTCGGCCAGCGTTGGCGCCGCAGCGGCCAGCGCCGCCGCAACACCGAGCGAAAGACCCGCCCAATGTCCCTTCGTCATGTGCCACCCCTCCTGTCTGGATATGTTTTCGCCGATTGGCGGCCGGCTCCGGCCGCGGTGTCCGGGTCCTGCGCGATATCGCAGGCCGCGGCACGATCGAGGATGCTGGCCGGCCATGCCGGATGGAAATTGATTCGCCTTATGGCCGGATTTCCACCGCTCATCGCCGACCGTTCAGCTTCTCGCCGCGTCCCGCCAGCCTATTTCCGGATGATGTTGTGCGCCGGGCCGTACGGGAATTTCGTGATGTTCTCGTTGCCGTCCGGCGTGATGACCAGGATGTCGTGCTCGCGATAGCCGCCGGCCCCCGGCAGGCCTTCCGGGATCATGATCATCGGCTCCATCGAGACCACCATGTCCGGCTGCAGCACGGTCTCGATGTCCTCGCGCAGCTCCAGCCCCGCCTCGCGCCCGTAGTAGTGGCACAGCACGCCGAAGGAATGGCCGTAGCCGAAGGTGCGGTATTTCAGCAGATCGTGCTCGGCATAGATCTCGTTCAGCGCCCTGGCGACGTCGCAGCAGCGGGCGCCCGGCTTCAGCAGCTTCTTGCCCTCGTCATGGACCTTGCAGTTGATCTCCCACAGGCGGATGTGTTCCTTCGACGCCTCGTGGCAGAACAGGGTGCGCTCGAGGGCCGTGTAGTAGCCCGCGATCATCGGGAAGCAGTTGAGGCTCAGGATGTCGCCGCGCTCGATCCGGCGCGAGGTCACCGGGTTGTGCGCCCCGTCGGTGTTGATGCCCGATTGGAACCAGGTCCAGCTGTCCATGAGCTCCGCGTTGGGGAAGGTGCTGGCGATCTCCCGCACCATCGCCCGCGTCGCATGCAGCGCGACCTCGTGCTCCGGCACGCCTTCGGCAATCGCTTCGACGCAGGCAGCGCCGCCGATATCGGCGATGCGCGCGCCATGCCTGATGAGCCGGATCTCCTCCTGCGACTTCACCATGCGCATGCGCATGGCGGCCTGGGAGATGTCGACGAAGCGCGCGCCGGGAAGCGCCGCCTTCAGCTTGTCCATGCTCTGGACGTTGAGGTGATCGAGCTCGACGCCGACCGTGCCGCCGTCCTCGACCAGCTTCTGCACGGCGCGGAAATAGTTGTCGCGCTGCCAGTCCGTGTAGACGATGTTGTCGCCGAAGGTCCGCCGCCAGGGCTGCCCCGCATCGATGTTGGCGGAGATCGACGTGGAGCCGTCCTGGGTGACGACGAGCCCGTAGGGTCGGCCGAAGGAGCAGTAGAGGAAGTCGCTGTAGTAGTTGATGTTGTGATAGGAGGTGAAGAGCACGTGCCCGATCCCCTCCGCGTCCATGTGCCGGCGCAGCTTGCCGAGTCGCCGCTCCATCTCCGCGGCGGAGAACGTACCCTTCGCCTTCTCGCCGTTCCGGATGACCTTCAGGCTCGCGAGCTCGCTCACAGCCTGCTTCGCACTTGCGACCGTCGACATCGCTCCCCTTCCTCTCTCTGCCGTCCCTTCGAGGCGGCGCGGCATCTCGGCGCCACGGTATCAACGGGCTCGCGCCACGAGAAATTCGTTCCCGAAATGCGGCCATAGCTGCCGGAAATGCCGTCGGAGCCGGGGGAAGGGCGCCGCCGCGCCGGGCTGCGGCGCGGCGCGCGACGCGGGCAGGCAACGCGAGGAAGAAGGGATGTGCGGCGGCTTCGACCGGCTTGGCCGGCCCGTCAGCGCGCCAGACGCTCGGCGACCGGCTTCAGCTTCGGCTTCGCGCGACGCCCGGCCGCGACGGCCACGGCCTCCATCGCGGAGGCGTCGCCCCTCGCCGCGTGCGAGCGGTCGAAGCTCGAGATCATGTGATTGACGAGGTGCGAGCCGGCGCTCGACAGCCCGTCGGCGCGATAATAGACGCCGACCTGAACGGTCGGCAAAGGCGGAAACCCGTCGGCTTCGCCGAGCCGGCGCAGACGGGCAGGCGCCGTCTTCTCGGAGAGAACGGTGATGCCGAGTCCGGCCTCGACCGCCGCCAGAAGGCCGCTCAGATTCGGGCTGTTGTAGACGATCCGCCAGGCGCGCTCGCAGAGATTCAGGCTGTTCACCATGCTGCGGCGGTAGACGCAGCCCTGCGGATAGGCGACGAGCGCCACGGGATCGCGCCGATGCGCGTCGCTCGTGGCTCCGGTGAGCCAGACGAGCTCCTCCGTCCAGACCTTCGCCACCGGATGGCGCGGCTCCTCCGCCGTCATGGCGATGACCACGTCCATCTCGTCCTGCTCGAGGGCCGTGAGCAGCTCGACGGAGAGGCCGCATTTCACGTCGAGCGAGACGCTCTGGTGCGACTTCGCGAACTCGCCCAGGATCTCCGACAGGAAGGCCACGGCGAAGTCGTTGGGGAGCCCCACGCGCACCGTCCCGCGCACGCTCTGCTGACCGAGCCGGCTCACCGCCTCGTCGTTGAGGCAGAGGATCTGGCGCGCATAGGTGACGAGATTCTCGCCGGCCTCGCTGAGCTCGACCTCGCCGCCCGAGCGGGAGAGAAGCTTGACGCCCACCAGGTTCTCCAGCCGCGCCATCTGCAGGCTGACCGCCGGCTGGGTGCGGCCGAGGGCGATGCCGGCCCGGGTGAAGCTGCGGAGATCCGCGATCTTCACGAAGGTCCGCAGCAGGTCCATGGGGAGGTTGCGCATGTCACCGGCCGGCCATCGGGGATGGTGCCCCGGATGATAGGGCCGGGAAACCGTCACAGCAACGGGGGCCCGGGACGCCAGGGCCGGCGCGCGACGGCGCTGGGGAGAGTTCAGGAGAAGCGGTGGGCGTTTCGGCCCACCGCGTCCTGCAGCCTCAATATCCGCCCTTGCCGGCCGGCTTCACCAGCACGACGGTGGCCACCCAGTACACGATGCCGCTCACCAGCGCGGTCGGCAGAGCGGCGGTCATGAACTCGTACGGCGTGCGGCTGGCGTAGGTGATCGGGTTCAGCAGATACAGATAGGTGAAGAAGCCCGCGGCCATCGCCAGGATCGCGGCCGGGTTGAACCCGCCCCAGTAGTGATAGGGCGATCCTTCCCCGGTGGTGAAGATTCCGCGGATGCTGAGCCGCTGCCGCCGCAGGATGAAGTAGTCGACGATCTGGATGGCGCAGAGCGGCGCGAAGAAGACGCCGATGAACGCCAGGAACGTGCCGAAATTGGCGAAGAACAGCTCGGGCACGAAGATGCTGACCGCGGCGACGGGCACCAGGCCGATCAGGATCACCGTGCTCCAGCTCGCATTGGACAGTCCCGGCACCTGGCGCAGCCCGACGCCGGTCGCATAGACACCGGCCAGCGTGGTGCCGAGATTCGCCGCGATGACGAAGATCAGCGCGACGACACCGTAGACGGGCCCGCCGAGCTGAACCAGCCAGGCGGCCGGATCCGAGACCTGCAGGGCGAGGATCGCCGCCAGCCCGACCACGCTGAGAATGGGTACGGGAAGCCCCATGCCCAGCATCGAGGGAAGCGTCGCGGTATGGGCGTCGGGCGCCTCGCGCACCATCGCCCCGATATAGGGCCACCAGCTGAGCAGGCTCACGATGCCGATCTCGATGCCGGTCACGTAGTCCCACTGCAGATCGCCGGAGGCATAGGCCGGCGTTGCCGTGGTGATGGCATTCCACTGCTGGGTGAGCAGGACGTACAGCATCCAGGCCCCGACGCCGACGATGCAGAAGAAGAGGATCTGCGACACCCGCTCCAGCCCCGTGCCGCCGCGCATCAGGATGGCGTAGACGACGGCGCAGGCCAGGACCGAGGCGACCGGCACGATGAGGCCGGCGCTCTCCGGCTGCACCATGCCGATGGCGATCAGGAGCTGCGCCACCGACTTGCTGAAGAAGATCATCAGCAGACAGTTCCAGCCGATGATCGAGGCGTATTGCAGGAAGACCGTGACGATCCAGCCGCGGCTGCCGAATTGCGGCCTGGACGAGGCGATCGAGTCGGTGCCGTAGCGGGTCGCCGCAGGAACCACGGCGAGCGTCACCAGCAGCATGCCGATCATGCTGCCGGCGGTCATGGCGGCGAACCCCATCCTGAGATTCAGGTAATAGCCCACGTACTCGCCGATGACGTAGCACCACGTCGCCGCCGCGGCGACCAGCAGCACGACGAAGAGCTGGCGCTGGTTCCAGTGGCGGTCTGCCTTGGTCAGCGGCCAGCCGGATTGCTCGACATGCTGTACCGGCGCGCTCGTGCCGCCCAGCTCCATCCCGGGCGCGCTCATCACATCCATCCCCAGACGAGCAGCAGCGCCGGCCCGACGACGCCGAGCGCGAGCAGCCACAGCCAGTCGGTGCCGGTGAAGCCGGCGCCCTGATTCGCCTCGATCTCGAGCGAGGCGAGGCGCCGCTCGAGATCCGGATGCAGTTGTCCAGACATGTCACCCCCCTGTTTCGTTCGCCTGCTTCCGTCAGGCTTTCCGATAGGCCTCCGCATCGGCATACGGAAACCACCAGAAATCCTGGTTCGACGCCTGCGGATCGATCATCACGAACTTGGTGTTCTGGAACTGGTTGAGCCCCTCGGGGCCGAGCTGGCGCCCGGTGCCCGACAGCTTCCGGCCGCCGAAGGCCAGCGCGTCGTTGTCGAGCAGCGGCGCGTTGATCCACAGGATGCCGGACTCGATCTCCCGCACCGCCCGAAAGATCTCCGCTGTGTCGAGCGAATAGAGATTGGCGCCGAGGCCGTAGCGGGAGCGGTTGGCGAGGGTGAGGGCCTCCTCGAAGCTGCCGACCCGGCAGATCGGCGCCACCGGACCGAACGGCTCCTCGTTCAGGATCTCCATGTCCGGCGTCACGTCGGTCAGCACCGTGGGCTCGACGAACCATCCGCGGTTGAGGCCTGAGGGGCGGCCTCCGCCCGTCGCGACCTTCGCCCCCTGCTGCCGTGCGCGGGCGAGCATGCCCTCGTACCGGTCGCGCTGCTTGCGCGTGGCGAGCGGGCCCATGTCGACCGCGTCGAGGCCATTGCCGACGCGAAGCTTGCGCGCCTCGGCCACCAGCTTCTCGGCGAAGGCGTCGTGCACCGCGTCGTGGACGTAGAACCGCTCCGACGAGGTGCAGACCTGACCGCAATTGAGATAGGCGGCGAAGGCGGCGCCGCGCGCCGCGATGTCGAGCGGCGCGGAGGGCATGACGATCATCGGATCGTTGCCCGAGGCTTCGATCAGGCAGGGTTTGAACGTTTCCGCGCAGGTCCTCGCCACGGCCTGCCCGACCGCGACCGACCCGGTATAGGCGACGCAATGGGTCCCGCTGCTGGCGACCAGGCGCTGGCCCACCCGCGCCCCGCCGGTCACCACCTGGATCAGCCCGTCAGGCAGGGGCCGGAACAGCTCCATGAACTTGAGCGTGGTCAGGCTCGTCTGCTCGTGCGGCTTCACGATGACGGCGTTGCCGGCGGCGAGCGCCGCTGCCGCCTCCCAGCACAACAGGACCAGCGGATAGTTGAACGGCAGGACGATCACGACCGTCCCGAGCGGCTCCTTGATGCTGAAGTGGAATTGGCCGGGGACAGTCGCTCCGGCGATCCGCCCGGTGTCGTGCCGCGCCAGCTCGGCGTAGTAGTCGATGGCGGTCGCGCACCAGGAGACCTCGTCCACCGCCTCCTTGAACGGCTTTCCTTCCTCCCGTGTCAGGCACTCCGCATAGAGCGCCTTGTCCCGCCGGATCGTCGCGGCGATGTCGTGAAGGGTGACCGCGCGGCTGCGCGGGTCCTGGGCCCACCAGAGCTTGCGCGCCCGGTTGGCGATCTCGATCGCCTGGTCCACCTCGGCGTCGGTGGCGTCCGCCACGTAGCCCAGCACCTCTTCCGTCGCCGGCTCGATCACCTCGAGCTGCACCGTGCTGGCGCTGCCGATCCAGTCGCCCTCGACATAGAGCTTGCCGGACAGGCGCGAAAAATCCTCCAGAGCCGACATCGATCCTCCCGTTGTCGCCGCCGGAGGGTCGCTCCGGCCTGTTCAAATCTTTTTGACACTATGACACATTTCTTTGATCAGGCAAGCGGCGCGAGACCGACACGCCTATTCCGGCAGAGCGAAACGGATGGTAGGAAGCGAGGGCGGCCGCTCGCGGCCGGGCGAGGGAGCTGGAGAGAACTGGTGGCCGTGAAAGAGTTGCAGAGAAGATCGACCGGGAAGACCGCTTCCGAGTCCGTCGGCTTGCGGAGCCGGACCCGCGCGACCGCGCCGAAGGAGAGCCTGGCGTCCGATCTCGCCGTCGGCGCGCGCCTGCGCGCGGTGCGCGAGGCCGCCGGGCTGTCGCAGCGCGAGCTGGCGAAGCGCGCCGGCATCACCAACGCGACGATCTCCCATATCGAGCAGGAAAGCCACGCGCCGTCCCTGGCCTCCCTGCACCGCATCCTGAACGCGATACCGATCTCGATGGCGGATTTCTTCGCCCTGCCCGCCGTGCAGAAGAACGTCCTGTTCTACGACGAGGGCGATCTGGCGGCGGTGACACGCGGCGCCGCCGAGCTGCAGGTGCTGGGAAGCGAGCGCCGGGACAAGAGGCTGCAGCTGTTCTTCGAGCGCTATGCGCCGGGTGCGGGCACCGGCCAGGAGATGATCGTGCATGACGGAGAGACCGCCGCCGTGATCATCGACGGCACGGTCGAGCTGGAGGTGGACGGGGTCCGCCGCCGCCTCACCGCAGGCGGCGGGTTTCACCTGATCGGCAAGCAGCCCTATCGCCTGCGCAACGTCGGCCGCTCGACCGCGATCGTCGTCTGCGCCTGCACGCCGCCGATGATGTAGGCGATCCGGCGGCCGCGGCGGCGCTCAGATACGCCCGCTATCGATCCGGGTCGTGACGGATGCTCGCCAGCAGAGCGTCCAGCGTCAGGCCGGCGGCCGCGTTCTCGGGATTCTTGCAGAAGCGGCCGAAGACGATGCTCCGAAGCGTGTCGCGCTTCACGAAGTAGCTGCAGCGCCATCCCTTCACCGGCTCGTCCAGGACGAAGGTGAAATCGCGCGCGCGGTATCCGGCGATCTGGTAGGCCTCGCCCCAATTCTCGGCCGGCTCCAGCCCGTCGCGCGGCCAGGCGATCAGGCTCTCGATCGGGGTCGTGCGCATCGTGGTCCTGGGGCCGACGACCTGCGCCGTGATCCACAGATCGAGTCCCGGACCGGTCGCCTCGATGCGTTCGTGGCTCCCCGTCCACAGGCGGGCATTGCCACCGGCCGGACGCCCGGTGGCCTTTCCGGCCAGGCACGTGGGCTCCAGCTCCGGCGGGAGATCGACGACGAGCTTTCCCGAACCGCATTCGATCCCGTGTTCCTCCATGTCCACGGCCGCCG
>DAIMFL010000108.1:0-261 GCA_036724615.1 Alphaproteobacteria bacterium
GCGTGCGCGTGGCGGTCTTGCGCGCGACCTCCCGGTCCTGGCGCCGCCGCAGCCGCTCCTCCGCCCGCTCGATCGCCCAGTCGAGCAGGTCGCGCGCCCGCTCCGGATCGCCGGACAGCCAGTGGTCGAAGTGATCCTTGATCGAGGCCTCGACGAGCCGCGTGGCGTCGACCGATGCCAGCTTCTCCTTGGTCTGGCCCTGGAACTGCGGATCGCGGATGAACAGCGACAGCATCATCGCCGCGCCGCCCAGTATGTCGT
>DAIMFL010000108.1:271-11348 GCA_036724615.1 Alphaproteobacteria bacterium
GTCCGCCGTGACCTGCGCCGCCTTGCGGTTGCAGATCAGGTCGCCATAAGCCTTGAGCGAGCGGGTGAGGCCGTTGCGCAGCCCCGCCTCGTGCGTGCCGCCTTCGGGGGTCGGCACCGTGTTGCAGTAGGAGCTCAGGAAGCCCTCGCCGTCCGCCGGCCAGGCGATCGCCCATTCGACGCGGCCCCGCTCGTCCGGGAACTTGGCCTCGCCGAAGAACGGCGTGGCGGTGACGGTCTTGCGCCCGTCGAGCGTGCTGCTCAGGAAGTCGAGCAGGCCCCCGGCGAAGTGGAAGGTCTCCTTGGGCGGGGTGGGATCGCCCTCCGGGATGAGCGACGGGTCGCAGCTCCAGCGGATCTCGACCCCGCGGAAGAGATACGCCTTGGACCGCGCCATGCGATAGAGCCGCGCCGGCTTGAAGCGCAGCTCCTTGCCGAAGATCTCCGGGTCCGGATGGAAGCGCACCGTGGTGCCGCGCCGGTTCGGCGCCGCGCCGGGCTTCTCGACCAGCTTCGTGACCGGCTTGCCGCGCGCGTATTCCTGGGTGAACAGGCTGCGATCGCGGGCGACCTCGACCAGGAGCCGGTCGGAAAGGGCGTTCACCACGCTCGAGCCGACGCCGTGCAGCCCCCCCGAGGTCTGGTACACCTTGCCGCCGAACTTGCCGCCGGAATGGAGGGTCGTGAGGATCACCTCCAGCGCCGACTTGCCCTTGAACTTCGGGTGCGGGTCGGTCGGGATGCCCCGCCCGTTGTCCCGCACCGTCACGAAGCCCTGGGCGTCGAGCTCCAGCTCGATCCGGTTCGCATGCCCGGCGACGGCCTCGTCCATGGAATTGTCGAGGACCTCGGCGACTAGATGATGCAGGGCGCGCTCGTCCGTGCCGCCGATATACATGCCGGGACGACGGCGGACCGGCTCGAGGCCCTCGAGGACCTCGATGTCCTTGGCGGTATAGGCGCCGTCCTTGCGGGCGAGATTCTGAAACAGATCGGCCATCCGGGCTTTCGCAGATCGAGAACGAGGGGCGGGCGGGGAACGGCGCAGATTATACGGACGGGGCTTGCGCCGCATCAAGCTTCCCGCGCAGCATGCAGTAGGAGACCAGCCCGGTTCGCCCATATGTTGTGGCAAGGGCGTGGCCCGCCCGCCGAAACGGGAGTGTCAGATGGTTAGCAAGGTCGGCACCGGCAAGCCGCCGCAGGATCGCAAGCCCGACCGCGAGCCGGCGCTGCGCACCATCGCGCTGCCGGCCGATGCCAACCCGAACGGCGACATCTTCGGCGGCTGGATCATGGCCCAGATGGACCTGGCGGGCGCCGTCCCGGCGTTTCAGCGCGCCAGGGGGCGGGTGGTCACGGTGGCCGTGGACGGGATGTCGTTCCACCGCCCGGTCTTCGTCGGCGATCTCGTGAGCTGCTACGCCAGCATCACGCGGGTCGGCCGCAGCTCCATCACCGTCGACGTCGAGACCTGGGTCGAGCGCCGCCGCGACGGCCGCCACGAGAAGGTGACGGAAGGACTGTTCACCTATGTGGCCGTCGACGACGCGGGGCGCCCGCGTGCGGTGCTGCCGACGACCGGGGACTGACCCGAATCCGTAACGGAGGGCTGCTATACGGAATTGATGGGTTCTTAACGAACCTGGCGTAGCTCTGGGCGTTGTCGTGGCGGGGACACGCTCCCGTCCCATTCCGGAGGCTTCGCTTGCCGCTCGATCTGATCAGCCTTTGCCTTGCCCTGGCCGTCGGGTTCATCGCCACCGGCGTCGTCAATGCCGAAGCCATCATTCCGCCGGCGCCGTCCCTGGCGAAGCTCGGGAAGCGGGTGGGCGGGCTGGTCTCCGGTGTCCGGCTGTCCGGAAACGGCGCGCGCGGCATCTAGACCGGCGAACCGAGCCTGCCATCGGTTGGTCTTGTAAAAAGACCAATCTTCGCCGGACTCTTACAACATCTCCTTAAAGCAGCTGCACGAGCTGTTAGCCGTTGACGACGTCTTGAGGATCACCCTTAATAAAACCTTAATATTGAGGAAATGCTGCGAATCCAGAATGGTTACTGCGGTCCCTTGCGTCGCTGCCTGAGGCACTAGCGCCGACCGCCACGCGATTTCGCAGGGCATTTCCCGGGGGCAGCCAGCCGCGGCCTGGACGCGGCGGCAGACTGAAGGGGGACGGCGATGCGCGTGGCGAGGGGACATCAGCCGGGCCGGCGGCCTGGCAACCAGCGGGTGCTGGCAAGGCTTGCACGACAAGCGGCCAACGTCCTCGCCGGCCTCTTCGGCGCTTTCGCCGCAATGGCGATGCTGCAGCCGGCCTACGCCATCCCATCGCCCGATCTCGCCGTCAACCTGTTCTCGAGCGTCGCCCAGCTAATCGGCCTCGCCACGGTGGTCGGCGGCATCTTCGCCGTCGGCCGGCGCCGCATGCCCGGAAGCGCCGCCGCCACGGGCGCCGGCGGCAAGTCCTGGCGCTGGTTCGCGGGCGGTCTCGCCCTGCTGCTCGTCGGCTCGGTGGCCGGCAACGTGCTGCAATACGTGAGCTGGCTGGACGACACCAACCGCCGGCTCGAGGCCAACCTCATCCGGCCGTCGAAAGAGGCGGGGAAGCGGGTCGGCGACGTCAACCTGAAGAGCCTGTCCTACAGCGACCAGCTGGAGAACCAGGCCGGCATGACGACGGAGGAGTTCGCCGCCGTCCTGTCCGCCGTGGACGAGGGCGATACGAGCTACGCCCTGGTCGACCTTCGTGAACCCGAGGAGCAGGAAGTCGGCGCATTGCCGCAGCTCCAGCGCGTCCGCTATCCCGACCTCACCGACCGCATCGACGAGCTGGGCCTGCGCGACCGGACGACGGTTCTGTTCTGCGAGTCCGGCAACCGCAGCTCGGAATCCTGCGCCAGGCTCGAAGCGCTCGGCATCCCCTGCAAATTCGTCGTCGGCGGATTCGAAAAGTGGAAGGCGGAATCTCGGCCGGTCGACTCCGCGGCCGCGAAGAACGCGGAGACGCTGCGCGACGTGCCCGATTTCCCCAACAAGGACGTGCTGCTCGACACGCCCGAGGTGCACCGGCTCGTCCAGGAGGAGAACGCGCTCTTCGTCGACGTACGCTACCCGCAGGAGTTCGAGGCCTGGCACCTGCCGGGGGCCGTGAACATCGTGCTGCGCTCGATGAAGACCGACGAGATGTGGGCGAGCCTGAAGTCTCTGCCGAAGCGCCCGATCATCGGCGCCTGCTACGACAAGCGCAGCTGCTTCTACAGCCTGATCCTCGGCGTGCGGCTGAGCCGACTCGGCTACGATTTCCGCGGCCGCTACACGGTTCCGTTCGAGTATTACGAGCTGCCGTCGGAGCAGAGCTACGTCGCCCAGTGGCGGGCCGAGCAGGAGCAGGGTCTGCTCGGCGCCGCGGCGAAGCCGCTCCACGCGATGACCGCCTGGATCACCGACGCCATCGGCTCGCTGCCGCTCGCCATTCTCCTCATGGTCGTCCTGCTGCGGCTGCTGGTGCTGCCGTTCACTGCGAAGGCGGAGCGCGACCAGGAGGTGCTGAGGCGGCTCTCCGGGCAGATCGCGGAGCTGAAATCGCGCCTCGCCGATGACCGGGTGCGGCTCGGCCGGGCCACCCAGGCGCTCTATCGCCGCAACCGCCTGACGCCGGGCTGGAACCTGATCGGCGTCTGCCTGCAGGTGCCGCTCTTCATCGTGTTCTTCGTGGCCGTCGACACGATCTCGGCGGAGCGGGGCGGGGCGCTCGGCTGGATCCCCGATCTCGGAGAGCCCGACCCGCTCTACGTATTGCCGGTCGCGCTGGGTCTGCTGATCTTCCTGCATCTCCATCTGACGGCGGCGTCGCGCAGCCTCGCCATGACCGCGCTCCGGGCCGCGGGAGGCATCGGCCTCGCCCTGATCACCGTGCCGCTCGCGGCCGGCGTCGATCTCTATCTGGTCCTCAGCGTCGCGCTGATGATGGTCCAGGCGCAGGTGGTGCGCGGGCTGATCGGCGCCCGCCAGCGGGAGGAGGACGCCGCCGCGCCGCGCAGCCAGCCCTTGCGCATCGTCCCCCTGGCCGAGGCGGACCGCGCGGCGGGCGTCGGCAACAAGGCCCTGAGGCTCGCGCAGATGATGCGCGCCGGCCTGCCCGTGCCGCAGGGGCTCGTGATCACCGATCTGGCCTTCGCCGGGGCGGGGGACAGCAAGAGCCTGTCGCAGAGCGACACCCGGGAAGTGCAGGGGCTGTGGCAGAGGCTCGGCATCCAGCAGGCCGCCGTGCGCAGCTCGGGCGCGGCGGAGGACGGCGCCGAGCGCAGCTTCGCCGGGGTGTACGACTCCGTCCTCGGGGTGCGCCGGGACGAGCTGCCGGGCGCAGTGGAAGCCGTGCGCGCGTCGATGCGGCGCGAGCGCGCCGCGGCCTATGGCGGCGGCGAGACGAGCGGCGGCATCATCGTGCAGCAGGTGGTGGACGCCGACCATGCCGGCGTCCTGTTCACCGAGCATCCGGCCGAAGCCGGGAGCATTCTGGTCGAAATGACCAGCGGGCTCGGCACCGCGGCGGTCACCGACGGCTCGGCCGTGCCGGACGCCTTCCGTTTCGGCCGGGTCACCGGCCGGCCGCTCGACGAGACGCGGCCGCCGCTCGACCTGGCGCCGCTGCTGGAGATGGGCCGGCAGGCCGAGCGGCTGTTCGGCGCGCCCCAGGACATCGAATGGGCGCATCGCGACGGGCGCTTCTATCTGCTGCAGTCGCGCCACGTGACGGCGGCGCTGCGCATGTCGCCCAATGGCGGCGCCGCGGCCGCGATCGAGCGCGACCGGCACAGGCTGCTTCGCCTCGCCATCGGCGCCCGGCCGGACGAGGTCATGCTGCAGCAGGACGAGCTGGCCGAGCTGCTGCCGCGCCCGACGCCCTTCAGCCTGTCGCTCATGGAGTCGCTGTGGCGGCCGGGCGGCAGCGTCGATCTCGCCTGCCGCTATCTCGGCATCCCCTACGCGGTGGAGGAAGAGGCGCCGGCGCTGGTCACCACGGTCTTCGGCGCTCTCTACATCAACGCGCGGGAGAAGGCCCGCCGGTTCCGGCGCGGGCCGGGCGCCGCGGCCTCGTTCCGCCTGGCGCGCGAGGCGGAACGCATGGAGGCGCAGTTCCGCGAGGAGTTCCTGCCCGGCTACCTGGAGCGGGTCCGGCTGGAGGAGGCGATCGACCTCTCGCGGATCGGCACGGACGAGCTGCTCGGGCTCTATCGCCGGCTCCGCCGCCGCTTCGTCGCCGAGGACTACGTCCAGGCGGAGATCGTCAACCTCGCCGCCGGGTTCTACCTGAAGCAGGCCGAGCAGGCCCTGACCAAGCGCGGCCTGTCGGTCGTCGATCACCTGGCGCAGATGCCGGCGACGGTGGTGCATCAGGCGATGTCGATGCTGCCCGAGATCCGGGCCGGCCGCCGCCCGGTCGAGGCGTTCCTGGACGTGTTCGGCCATCGGGCGCCGGTCGACTACGAGCTGGCGGATCCGCGCTATGCCGAGGACCCGACGCTGGTCGACCATCTGGTGTCCAGCGCGCGGGATGCGCATCTGCATGCCTCGCGGCCGGTCGACGAGCAGCCTCTCGCCGGCGAGGCCGCGCTGCGCCTCGTCGTCGAGCGGGCCAGGCGCTTCCAGGCCCTCAAGGAGGAGGCCAAGCATCACTGCCTGCGCGAGCTCGCCTTGATCCGCCGGCTCCTGGTCGAGCTCGACCGGCGGCTGCAGCTCGACGGCGGCATCTTCTACCTGACGGTCGACGAGATCGACGGGGCGGACGAGCCCGGGGCCCTGGCCGCGCATCTCAAGCAGATCGCGGCCAGGAGGGCCGACGCCGCGGCCCTTCAGACGGTCCGGCCGCAGCCGACCGAGATCGCCGCAGCCGACCTGGAGACGCTCGGTCTGCCCGGGCGGCAGAACGAGGACGCGGGCGGCGCCCTGGCCGGCACGCTGGTCGCCGGCGCGGCGCCCGTCGAGGGCCGGGCGCGGGTGGTCGCCGACGGCGAGGCGGTGAACATCGTGCGGGGCGAGATCCTGGTCGCGCGGCACATCCATCCGGACTGGATCCCGCTCTTCCCGGACCTGGGCGGCATGGTGGTCGAGCTCGGCGGCTGGCTGAGCCACGGGGCGGTCATCGCCCGGGAGTACGACCTGCCCACCGTGGTCGGGGTGCGCGGGGCCACCGGCCGCATCGCCACGGGCGACCTGCTGCGCATAGAACCTGATGGAAGGGTGGAACGCCTCTGAGGGACACGGCTGCAACCGTGCCGCGTAAATCACATCCCCATATGCGTTTCGAACAAATTTTATCAATTCGTTAACGAAACACATTCAGACTCTCCCCTTCGATCGGACTCCGCAGGGGAGAGACCCGCCCATGATGTTGCACCGAACAGCCGTGAGGCGTCTCGGCCTCGACGGTTGGACGTTGGCAGGCATCTTCGCCTTTCTGGTTCTCGCCGCCGCCACCCCTCAGGCCCGTGCCGAGACGACCTTGGCCTTCGGCGTGTACACGACCGACAAGCCGACCTCCATGGTCAACCAGTTCCGGCCCTTGCTGGACGCGCTGGAGGCCGGCCTGAGCGAGCGCCTCGGCGAACCGGTGACGATCCGGATGCAGATCGCCAAGACCTATGAGGAAGGGCTGCAGGACCTGGTGAAGGGCCGTGTCGACTTCTCCAGATTCGGCCCCGCCTCGTATATCGAGGCGAAGCGGCTGGAGCCCGAGATCAGCATTCTCGCGATCGAGGCGAATGGCGGGCAGAAGACGTTCAACGGGGTCATCTGCGTGCACGCCGACAGCGACGTGCAGAGGCTCGAGGACCTGCGCGGCCGCAGCTTCGCTTTCGGCGACAACGGATCTACGATCGGCCGGTATCTCGCCCAGCTCTATCTCTTCCGTCACGGCGTTCGCGCCGGCGATCTCGCCGCCTACGACTATCTCGACCGGCACGACGTGGTCGGCACGGCGGTGGCCTCGCGCCGCTACGATGCGGGCGCGCTCAAGGAGAGCACGTTCGAGAAGCTGGTGCGCGACGGACAGCCGCTGCGCGCCCTCGCGACCTTCCCGGTCGTGACCAAGCCCTGGATCGCGCGCAAGGACCTTCCCCCCGAGCTCGCAGCGGCCATTTCGGCGACGCTTCTCGACATGCGCGATCCGCGCTTGATGAAGAACCTGGAGGGGGACGGCTTCGTCCCCGGGGACGACAGCGATTTCGAGCTGATCCGGCAGGCCATCGAGCTCAACGAGCAGTTCTTCGCCGTAGAGCCGAGCGCTCTGAACTGAGCGGCTGGGAGAGGCGGCGCCCGCGCGACCGATGACATCGATTGCAGCACCTGTGGAGGCGATCCGGCGGATGCCGCTGCGGCTGCAGCGGCTCGCGGCGATGGCCGTCGCCGCGCTGGTGATCGCGGTGGTCGCCGGCCAGATCGTCCGCCAGCTCGAGGAAGACTACCTGGTCGGCAACGCGAACGAGTACAGCGCGCGGACGCTCGACGTGCTCTACGCCTCCTCGCTCGAGGCGATGATCAGCGAGGATCAGCCGATCCTGACCACGATCGGCAAGCAGATCATGCGTAAGGATGCATCGATCATCCGGCTGACCATCACCAACCGCGATGACCGGGTGCTGCTCAATCTCGACCGGACCGAAGGACATGACGACCACACGGTGAGCTTCGTCCGCGAGGTCGTCTATGGCGGCGAGGCCTTCGGCACGATCCACGCGGTGTTCACCCTGGAGCCCCAGCTCCTGGAGATCCAGCGCCATGCCACGATCATCATGGTGGCGGTGGGCGCCGCGCTGCTGATCCTGGCCGGCATCCTGGTCGGCGGTCTCTACGTCTTCGTGATCAACCCGCTCACGCGGCTGAGCCGGAGGCTCGTCGGCTTCACGCGCGGAGAGTTCGCCGGCTCGGCGGCCTTGCCGGCCTTCGCGTCGCGCGAGCTGGTTCAGCTCGGCGAGGCGGTGCAGCGCCTGGAAGGCTCGCTGCAGCGCGACCGCGAGCGCGAGGCGGAGCTCAACGCGGCGCGCATCCAGGCGGAGCTCGGCAGCCGTGCAAAGTCCGAGTTCCTGGCGAACATGAGCCACGAGCTGAGGACGCCGCTCAATGCCATCATCGGCTTCTCCCAGCTGATCCGCAGCCAGTGCCTGGGAGAGATCCGTCAGACCAAGTATCTCGACTACCTCGGCGACATCGAGACCTCGGGCCAGCATCTCCTGGATCTCATCAACGACATCCTCGACCTGTCGAAGATCGAGGCGGGAAAGATCGACCTCCGGCTCGGCGAGACCGACCTCGTCAAGCTGCTGCGCGACTGCACGTCCATGATGAAGGAGCGGGCGGCCACGGCCGAGGTCGCCCTGCTGAGCTATCTGCCGGATCAGGAGATCGTGATCATCGCCGACGGCCGGAAGCTGAAGCAGGTCGTGCTGAACCTGCTGTCGAACGCCATCAAGTTCACGCCGCCCGGGGGCAAGGTGATCGTCGCGCCGGCGGCGGAGTCCGCGACGGGTGTCAGGATCGAGATCCGCGACACCGGCATCGGCATCGCCGAGAGCGACATCGCCCGCGTCTTCGAGCCCTTCACCCAGATCGAGAACTCGCTCACACGCAAGCACGAGGGCTCCGGGCTCGGCCTCCCGCTCACCCGCGCGCTGGTGGAGCTGCACGGCGGAAAGCTCGAGCTCACCAGCCGGCTGGGCGTCGGCACCACGGTGACGGTCACGCTTCCGCCATCGGTGATCTGCGAGACGCCGCGCGAGCGGCCCGCCGCAATCCGCGTGGGCGGCCGCCGCTGACCGGCTCAGCCGAAATGGAAAGTCTCGACGCCCTTCTCGCGCGCTGCAAGCGTGGCTGACGCCGCGGCCTGGAGCAGGCCGCCGGCATCCTGGGCGCTGGTCGGGTAGAGGGCGATGCCGATATTGACGGCGAGGTCGAAGACGCGGCCGGCGGCCTCGTAGCGTCCCTTGCTGGCCGCGATGATCTTCTCTGCCACCGTCTGGACGTCCTCGACGCGCGGCATGGATTCCGCGAGAACGGCGAGGTGGCCGTTGTCGAGCCGGGCGACCGTGTCGCTCGCCCGCAGGACGCGCCTGAGCCGCTGCGCAGCGAGCGGCAGCACCGCGTCGAGCGGATCGATGCCCGGCCTGCCGGACGGCGCCTCCAGGCAGTCGAGATGCAGCATGAGGAGCGCCAGGAAAGTCTGGTAGCGCTGCGCCCGCCGGACGGCGAGCGAGAGCAGTTCCCAGAACAAGGGCTGGCGCGGCAGCTCTGTCGTGCGGTCGAAGAGCTCGAGCCCGGCCGCGCGGCGCTGCGCCGCATGCAGCGCGACCGCATACCGGACCGCCCGGTCGAGCAGGAGCGGCGTCAGCTCACGCCCGACCAGCACGTCAGCCGCCCCGGCCGCCATGGCGCGCGCGGCGTCCGCCGGCCGGGCGTCCTTCGCCAGGAGCAGGAACGGCCCGGTGATTTCCCCAGCTTCGCCGGCGCGGTCGAGCAGGGCCGGACCGTCGCGTTCTCCGAGAAGGACCGCCGCGTAGTCGAAGTCGCGCGCCAGGATCGCCGCTTGCCGATAGTCGCCGGCGCAGTCGAGCGAGATCCGGCCGAGCGATCCGCCCGCCCGTCCGCTCTCCTCGATCAAGCCCCGGACGAGGGTGCGTTCGGCGGGATCGCCGGAGATCAGGAGGATGCGCACGGGCTCGGGCAGGTGCGACGCCCCCGGCCTCTCGCCCTCAGACAGGATTTCGGATGCCATCCGGTTCGTTCCCCCCGCACTCTCGCGCCGGCCATCTTAGGCGCGGGGCAGGGGGGCTTGGCAACGTCGGAAGCTCGGCCGGCGGAGCCGAACCCGGTCGGGGAGGGAAAACCCCGCCGCCGGGGGGCGGCGGGGTGCGGTGCCCGCGCTGACGGCCCGCGTCAGCAGCTGTAGTAGTTCTTGAACTCGATCGGATGCGGGGTCTGCTCGAAGGCGTAGACCTCTTCCCACTTGAGCTCGAGATAGGAGTCGATCATGTCGTCGGTGAACACGTCGCCCTTCTTGAGGAAGGCGCGGTCGGCATCGAGGCTCTGCAGCGCCTCGCGCAGCGAGCCGCAGACCGTCGGCACGTCCTTCAGCTCCTCCGGAGGCAGGTCGTAGAGGTTCTTGTCCATGGCGTCGCCCGGATGGAGCCGGTTCTGGATGCCGTCGAGCCCCGCCATCAGCATCGCCGCATAGGCGAGATAAGGGTTCGCCGACGGATCCGGGAACCGCACCTCGACCCGCTTGCCCTTCGGGCTCGCGACATAGGGGATGCGGCAGGAGGCCGACCGGTTGCGCGACGAATAGGCGAGCAGCACCGGCGCTTCGAAGCCCGGCACCAGCCGCTTGTAGCTGTTGGTGGTCGGGTTGGTGAAGGCGTTGAGCGCCTTGGCGTGCTTGATGATGCCGCCGATGTAGTACAGCGCCATCTCCGACAGGTCGGCATAGCCGCTGCCGGCGAAGAGCGGCTGGCCGCCCTTCCACAGCGACTGGTGCACGTGCATGCCCGAGCCGTTGTCGCCATAGACCGGCTTCGGCATGAAGGTCGCCGTCTTGCCGTAGGAATGGGCGACGTTCTTCACCACGTACTTGTAGAGCTGCATGTGGTCGGCGCAGCGCACCAGCGTGCCGAACCTGATGCCGAGCTCGTGCTGGCTCGGCGCCACCTCGTGGTGGTGCTTCTCCATGGGGACGCCCATGGCGGCCAGCACCGTCGTCATCTCGGCGCGCAGGTCGGAGCTGCCGTCGAGCGGCGCCACGGGGAAGTAGCCGCCCTTCACCAGCGGCCGGTGGCCATGATTGCCCTCGTCCAGCTTGCGGCCCGCCATGTACGGGCCCTCGTCGGACTCGAACTCGAAGAAGCAGCGGTTCATCGAGACTTCGTAGCGCATGTCGTCGAACACGAAGAACTCGGCCTCGGGGCCGACATAGACCGTGTCAGCGAGGCCGGTGCTCTTCACATAGGCTTCCGACGCCTTGGCGATGGAGCGCGGGTCGCGGCCGTAGTTCTGGCCGGTGAGCGGCTCGGCGACGTCGCAGAACACGATG
>DAIMFL010000108.1:11470-11692 GCA_036724615.1 Alphaproteobacteria bacterium
TCTTCGCGTCGGACATTTGCTGGTTCCTCGGATGCTCATGCAGTTTGGTCGCGGCGCAGCGGTCGGCCGGCGAGCCGTCCCCCGGCGGCGGGCGCTTGGGCCGACGCTAAAGCGCGTCGGCGCCGCGTTCGCCCGTGCGGATGCGAATGGCTTCGTCGACGGTCGAGACGAAGATCTTGCCGTCGCCGATCCGCCCCGTCCTGGCGGCCTGCTTGATCGCCT
>DAIMFL010000109.1:0-11435 GCA_036724615.1 Alphaproteobacteria bacterium
TCCGCACGACCGTGTTCGACTTGATCCGCAAGATCGACTGGCCGAAGCCCTATACCGGCCGCGCGGTCCGGAACCGCACCATAGAGCGCTGGCACGGCAACGAGGCGGCGCTGCTGTCCGACGTGGAGGCGCAGTCCGCGGCCTATGCGGCGGCCGCGGCCAAGGGCGACCTCGAGACGGCGGTGCTCTGGGCGGGCGAGGGCGTCGACCTGATCCGCGACGTGCCCGCGGCCGGCGAGATCGTCGAGAGGATGGTGGCGGAGGCCGAGGCGGCGCTGAAGCGCGCCTCGGGCCTCGTCACCACGCGGGAGACCGTCAGCCCTTGAAGCGCGGCTCCGGCAGGCCCCTGACGCCGAGCCCGTAGACGGCGAAGAGCCCGCCCGCCTCGGGCTCCTTCTGCGGCACGCCCTTCATCGGCCGGCCCATGGACGAGACGTACATCACGTCCAGATTCCGCCCGCCGAACATCACGCTGGTGAGATTGCGCACCGGCATCTCGATCATGCGGTCGATGCGGCCGTCCGGCGCGTAGCGGATGATCCGCCCGCCGAACACGTGCGCGTTCCAGACATAGCCTTCGGCGTCGACGGTGGAGCCGTCGAACGTGCCCGGATAGTCCTTGCAGGAGGCGAAGACACGGCGGTTGGCGACCGCGCCGGTCTCGATGTCGTAGTCGTAGGCGTACATCACCTTGTCGTAGGAATCGCAGAAGTAGAACGTGCGGTCGTCCGGGCTCCAGCACGGGCCGTTCGAGCATTTGATCCCGGACTCGAGGCGGTGGACGCTGAGATCCGGATCGAGGCGGTAGAGGCTCGAGTTGCGCACCGGACGCTGACCGCGGCTGGCATCCTCGCGGTCGTGATCGTAGGACATGTATCCGGCGACGAAGCGCCCGCGCCGGTCGACCTTGCCGTCGTTCAGCCGGTTCTCCGGCTCGTCCGCCTCCGGATCACAGATGTGGGTGAGCTTCTGCGTCGCGAAATCGTAGAGGCTGAACCCGTTGGCGAGCGCCAGCACCGCCCCGCCGTTTTCCCGCAGCGCCATCGACCCGATATGGGTCGGCACGAAGTACCGCTTCACGTCGCTGCCGTCCTCGCGGCAGCTCCAGATCTCGGCGGCGGAGCTGTCGATCCAGTAGAGGCGCTGCTCCTCGACGTCCCACAGCGGACCCTCGCCGAGATGATTCCTGGAATCGACAAGAAGGCGGATTTCGGCCATCGCGGTCCTCCCCCGTCCTCCGGCGCGGCGATCGGCGCCCGGCGTCATTTCCTGCGGCAGGCTTCCTGCCCCGCAGTGTCGCAGCGCGGGCAGGGAGTGACAACGATTTCCTAACTCCCGCGGGCCGCGGCGGCTCCGTCGAAGGGGTGAGCGCTCCGCCCTTCGGAGGGGTTGATCTCCCTCGGGGGAGGCCCACATACTTTCCACCATGGATCGGGAAGCGCTCATCCTTCGACAGCTGCTCCGCTCGGGCCGTCTCCACGCCGGCTCGTAGCCCGGGGCATCTCCCGCCGCGTCGCCGGCGGATCGGCCCCGGGATACCTCCCGCTTTCACGACATATCGCAGTCGCTGCTGGTCGCCGGCCGTAACGGCCGCGTTCAACGGAGGTGCGCATGGATTCGAGCAAGTCTTACGGCGATCGCCCGACGCCCGCGGCTCCGGCTGCGGGGCGTCCCTCGGCGGAGCCGCCCGCCGCGGGCGCGCGGGTGCTGCCGCTGCGCCCGCCGGCGCGGCCCGCCGCTCCGCCGGTGCCTCCGGACGACGACCCGGGGCCCCAAGCGGCGTAATCACCAGGCGGCGTAATCAACCGAACAGGGAGACCGGCCATGCAGACGAACGCCGCGGCGAGGAGCGACATGGCGCCGGCCGACGGCCGCCGCATCGTCCTCACCAATGCGGACTATCACGAGCTCCTGCCCTTCACGGCGGCGTCCGGGCATGCGAGCGCCGCGGCCGATCAGCTGGCCGAGAAGCTCGAGACGGCGGCCATCGTCGATTCCGCAGCGGTCCCGCCGGCGGTGGTGACGATGAACACCGAGATGGAGGTGCGCGACGAGGCGAGCGGTCAGATCGCACGGCTGACCCTCGTCCATCCCCGCAACGCCAACATCGTGGCCGGCCGCATCTCCGTGCTGACGCCGGTCGGCGCGGCGCTGCTCGGCCTGTCCGAGGGCGACACCACGGAGGTCGAGGTGCCGAGCGGCGAGGAGAAGCGCCTCACCGTGGTCCGGGTCCTGATGCAGCCGGAGGCGCGCGGCAGAGACGGCGCCGGCTGACCGGCGCCGTTCGATACAGCGCCGGCCGCGAGCGACGCGATGCACAGCTCCCCCGTGCCGCGTCGGTCCGACCGATGCCCGTCCAGGGAGCCGGACGGCGCGGTCGATGGCGTCGCGGTCGGCCCAGCCCAGACCGATCCTTCGGGAAAGGTCTGGGCTGACTCTTTCAGGCGATCTCGAGCACCACGCGGCCGACGATCCCGCCGTGGCGCATGCGATCGAGCACGGCGTTGGCGGCGGCCAGGGGCTGCTTCTCGATCGTCGCCCTGACCAGCCCGTTCGAGGCGAAGGCGACCGCCTCCTCGAGGTCGAGGCGCGTGCCGACGTTCGAGCCGCGCACCGACAGCTCCCAGTTGGTGATGGCGGAGATCGAGGCGCGGATCTCGTCGGCCTTGCCGCCGGGGAGCCCGATATAGGCGACCGTGCCGGCCGGGCGCAGCATCAGGATCGCCTGCTCGAAGGCACGCGTCGCCACCGCCGTGACGATCGCGCCGTGGACGCCCCCGATCTTCTCCTGCAGCACGGCGACCGGGTCGCTCTCGCGCGCATCGACCGTGAGCTCCGCGCCGAGCGAGGCGGCGAGCTTCAGCTTCTCCGGCGCCACGTCGACCGCGGCGACGCGCATCCCCATGGCGCGGGCGTACTGCACGGCGATATGGCCGAGCCCGCCGATGCCGACGATCGCCATCCACTGCCCGGGCCGGGTGCCGGTGCGCTTCAGGCCGCGATAGGTGGTGACGCCGGCGCAGAGGATCGGCGCCATCTCGTACATGTCGACGCCGGCCGACAGCCGGCCGACGAAGGCGGCCGGGGCGACCATGTACTCGGCATAGCCGCCGGGCTTGGTATAGCCGGTCGCCTCGCCCTTCTTGCAGATCGTCTCCATGCCGGCCAGGCAGAACTCGCAGGTGCCGCAGGCGCTGAACATCCACGGCACCCCGACCCGCTCCCCGGGGGCGAAGCCGTCGACCCCGTCGCCGAGCGCCGCGACCGTGCCGGTCACCTCGTGGCCCGGGATGAGCGGCAGGACCGGGCCCGGGGTCCAGTCGCCGTCGATGGCGTGGAGGTCGCTGTGGCAGACGCCGCAGGCGGTGACCCGGATCAGGATCTCGCCCGGGCCGGGCGCGGGGATCGGCAGGGTCTCGATCGCGAGAGGCGTGCCGAGCTCGTGCAGCACCGCAGCCTTCATGGTCTTCGCCGATGTCGCCATTCCTGTCTCCTCATGCCCGCGCCGCGGGTTCCCTCTGCAGCCGGGGATCGCTACGATCCCGGACGCCCGCGAGCATAGTCACGCGCCGCCGGCGCGACATATCCCCAAAGCGGTAAGCCCGCCCGTCCCGATGAAGCCCCCCGCAAGCGCCCCGATCGCCCGGTCGAACCTGCTGCTCGCGCAATGGAGCCGCAGCATGGGTGAGCTGGTCGCGGCCTGCAACGGAGCGGGCTTCGAGGAGGCGCTGTGCCGCGCGCTGCGGCGGCTGGTCGAGGTCGATTTCGCCATGGTCTTCGGCTATCGCGGCGCGGAGCGGCCGGTGGCGCTCGGCGACACGCTCACTCCGGAGCTGCGCCGCATCCTGATCCACGACTATCTCAACGGGCCGTTCGTCCTCGATCCCTTCTTCCAGGCGATCCTCGACGGGGTGCGCGAGGGATGCCACCGGCTGCTCGACGTCGCTCCGGACCGCTTCCGGCAGAGCGAGTATTTCCGCGCCCATTACGGCCGCACCAAAATCGGCGAGGAGGTGGGCTTCTTCTTCGAGCTGCCGGGCGGCATGGTCGGCGTGCTCTCCTTCGCCCGCTGGCGCGGACACCCGGCGCTCACGCGCCAGGACATGGAGCTGCTGCGCGCCATAGAGCCGGCTCTCGTCGGCCTCTGCGTGCGCCATTGGACCGAGGCCGCCGGCGGCATGAACGGCACGGCTCCTGTCCCGGCCGGTCGGCCCGCGAACGGAGCCGGACCGCAGCCTCTCGCCAGGGCGCTGGAGCATTTCGGGGCCTCGCGCCTGTCCAACCGCGAGCGCGAGATCGTGACCTATGTGCTGCAGGGGCACTCGACGGAATCGATCGCCCGCAATCTCGACATCAGCCCCGGCACCGTGAAGATCCACCGCAAGAACATCTACCGGAAGCTCGGCATCTCCACCCAGGCGCAGCTTTTCGCGAGCTTCCTGAGCTCCCTGCCGGGCTGATCCGGAAGCCGCCGGATATACCCCGAGGGGTATCCCCGTCGTGCCCGGGCAGCGTTAATCTCCGATCGGGACAGCCGGTCGGCTGGATAAGGACGCGCGGCCCTCGGATTCCGAGCGGGCGAGACAGGGAGACGACAGCGATGAGCAGCAACTGGTACAGCGATCTGCCGCAATTCTATCAGCGCAGGATCAAGGCGCTGGGCCTCGACGAGGCAGGCATGACCCGCCGGCGCATGATGAAGACGATGGCGGCGACGGCCGGCGTCGTGGCCGCCGGCGGCCTGGTCCGGCCGGCCGGGGCGGCGACCTCGCTCGGCTACATGTGCTGGGAGGGCTACAACGACCCGCGCATCATCGATCCGTTCAACGCCGCGAACGACACCGACATCGTCTTCGACCTGATCGTCGACTCGCCGGGCGGCTTCGCCAAGCTGCAGGCCGGCGCGTCGCGCGAGATCGATGTCGTGTCGACCGACCTCCCCTGGGTCACGCGGATGGGGCCGTCCGGCCTCGCGCTGGAGCTCGACCCCGCCGACTACGCGGACGTCTTCGCCAGCTTCTACGACCAGTTCAAGCCGCCCTTCGGGCCCTTGCTGCACGACGGCAAGACGATCGGCGTCGCCACGCGCTGGGGCTGGGTCGGGCCCTGCATCAACACCGATTTCAACGACCCCGAGGAATGGCGCAGCTACGACCCGGTGTTCGACTCCAAGAACAAGGACAAGATCTGCGTCATGGACTGGGGCGACTGGCCGATCCTGCCCATGGCGCTCTACGCCGGCATCAACCCCTACGAGGAGATGGACGATGCGGCCCTCGAGGAGGTCCGCAAGGTGCTGCGCGCCATGTTCAAGAACACGCGCACGCTGGTCGGCGACCTGACTCTGGCCCAGAAGGGGCTGCTCGACGGCTCGCTCACCGGCTGCATCGGCGCCGGCTCCTATCTCACCTCCGCCATCCGCAAGCAGGGTCACAAGAACATCGTCGGGCTGGTGCCCGACCCGAAGGACGGGCTGAAGCAGGGCATCATCTGGGTCGAGGCCACGGCGATCCTGGCCGAGACGGACGAGCCGGAGCTGGCGAAGAAGCTGGTGGAGCACATGGTCTCGAAGGATGTCGGCAAGGTGCTCTCGCTGCTCGACACCACCTGCAATGTCGTCACCAACGCCGAGGTGGAGACCGAGTACACGCAGGAGGAAAAGGACATCCTGCAGGTCGATTACATGTGGCATGCCTGGGACAACAGCCACCTGCACCTGATCGCGCCGCAGATCGACGAGATGCTGGCGATCTGGCAGGAGGAGCTCGCCGCCGCGCAATAGCGCGGCGCCGACGCCGCACGGGGCGGTCCTCTGCCTTTCCGGGGGCCGCCCCGCTGCCGTACCGACGCGACTGATCTATACTCGCCGAATCTCCTTCGCAGCCGTCTGCACCATGGCCGCCGCCGACCTTCTCGACATCGAAGACGTCCGCAAGAGCTACGGCGCCTTCCAGGCGCTCAAGGGCGTCTCGCTCAGCGTCCGGCCGGGCGAGTTCCTGGCGCTCGTCGGCCCCTCGGGCTGCGGCAAGACCACGCTCCTGAAGCATGTCGCGGGGTTCGAGGACCCGACCTCCGGCGCGATCCGCATCGACGGGCGGGACATGACCGGCGTGCCGCCGGCGGAGCGGCCGACCAGCATGGTCTTCCAGAAGCTGGCGCTGTTTCCGCACATGACGGTGGCGGAGAACATCGGCTTTCCGCTGAAGCTGCGGCGCGTCGCGCCCGCCCGGATCCGGGAGCGCGTGGCGGCGATGATCGAGCTCATGCAGCTGAAGCCCGAATACCTGAAGCGCTTCCCGCGCCAGCTCTCGGGCGGCGAGCAGCAGCGCGTGGCGCTCGCCCGCTCGATGATCTCCGAGCCCAAGCTGCTGCTGCTGGACGAGCCGCTCTCCGCCCTCGACGTCAAGCTGAAGAAGGTGCTGCAGGCGGAGCTGAAGCGGCTGCATAGGAGCGTCGGCGTCACCTTCCTCCACGTCACCCACGACCTGGAGGAGGCGATGATGCTCGCCGACCGCATCTGCGTGATGCGCGGCGGGCACGTGCTGCAGGTCGGGCGGCCCGACGACATCTACTACCGCCCGGCCGACGCCTTCGTCGCCGGCTTCATCGGCGAGACCAACCTCTTTCCGGTGGAGGTCACCGCCCGCGAGAACGGCGCGCTGCGCTACCGCTCGCCCGAGATCCGCGACGCCTCGGGCCTGGTCTCGGCGACGCTCGCCGCCGAGGCGCTGCGGCCGGGCCCGGCCCGCATGATGGTGCGGCCGGAGCTGATCCGCATCGCCGGCCAGAACGGTCAGGCCGGCGCCTTCGACTGCACGATCGACGCCATGGTGACCGAGCTGTTCGTCAAGGGCGGCACCATCCAGTACCGGGCCCGCGCCGGAGAGGGCCGGGAAGTCGTGTTCGAGATGCCGGGCACGTCGAGCCTGCCGGCCCGCCTCGGCGACCGGGTCGTGCTCGGCTGGAACAAGGCCGACATCTTTCTGTTCGGCGGCGGCTCGCCGGCCGACGCCGAGGGCTGAGCCAGGTGGCCGAGGAGGCCCAGCGGAGCTGGCGCGACGGCGCGCTTCTCGCCAAGGCGCTGCCCACGGCGCTGCTGCAGACGGCGTTCTTCCTGGCGCCGCTGCTGCTGACCTTCGTGCTCACCTTCCAGAAGACCAAGGATTTCCAGCTCACCTGGGCCTGGAATCTCGACGTATGGACCGACGTGTTCTCGAAGCCGCATTACTGGACGGTGCTCGGGCATACGCTGGTCATGGCGGTGATCTGCGTGGCGCTCTGCGTCGTGCTGGCGCTGCCCGTCGCCTATGCGCTCGCCACGCGCATCAAGCGGTTCGAGAACCACGTCAAGATCCTGATCACCTTCGCCTTCCTGACGGATGCGACGCTCAAGACCTTCGGCTGGGTGCTGTTCCTCGATCAGAAGGGCGCGGCGAACTACCTGCTGGAGCTCATGGGCGCGCCGCCGGGCACCGTCGCCATCCTGTTCACCGACTGGGCGACCATGCTGGGCATGGTCTACAGCCTGCTGCCCTTCATGATCTTCACCATCTATCTCTCGATCGACAGCATCGACCGGTCGCTCGTTCTCGCCGCCTACGACGCCGGCGCCGGCAAGCTGCGCGCCTTCTGGGAGGTGACGCTGCCGCTCTGCCGCCCCGGCATCTGGACCGGGGTCGTCCTGGTCTTCCTGCTCGCCGTCGGGGTGTTCCTGGAGCCCAAGGTGCTGGGCGGCGGCAAGTCGCCGATGACGGCGGAGCTCATCCGCCAGACCTTCGAGACCCGGGTCAACTGGCCGCTGGGCGCCGCGCTCACCTTCGTGCTGATGACGGTCGCTGCCTTCGCCATCCTGCTGTTCGACCGCGTCTACAGCCTGCGCCGCGCCATGGTGACGGCATGAGCCACCGGCTCGAAGGGCGGCTCGCCGACTTCGTGCTCTACGGGTCGGTGGCGGTCGTGCTGATCTTCTTCTACACGCCGATCTTCACGCTCATCGCCTTCTCTTTCCAGCAGGGGCGCTATCTCACCCTGCCGTTCGAGGGCGTCTCGCTGGAATGGTACGCCGCGCTGCTGGACAACGCGAATGCGCGCGGGGCGCTTTTCAACTCCAGCCTGATCGCGCTCGTCACCATGGCGGCGAGCACCGTCCTCGGCACCATGGCGGGCATCGTCGCGGTGCGCTACCGCTTCCCGGGCAAGGCGGGGTTTCTGGGCCTCGCCGCGGCGCCGCTCGTCTTCCCGCAGCTGCTGCTCGGCATCGTGTTGCTGCTGTGGTTCTCCGTGCTCGGCCGCTGGATCGGCTTCTCGAACGGCATGTGGACCGCGGTCGTCGGCCACATCGTCTACATCGCGCCCTTCGCGATGGTGATCGTGGCGGTCCAGGTGTTCAACTTCGACGCGACGCTGGAAGATGCGGCGCGGGATTGCGGCGCCTCGACCTACGAGGTGTACCGCTACGTCACGATCCCGCTGCTCTGGCCGGGGATCTTCGCGGCGGCGATCTTCTCCTTCCTGCTGTCCTGGGGAAATTTCTATCTCACCTACAGCCTGGCGGGATCGACCCGGACTCTGCCCACCTTCGTGTTCAGCGGCATCGCCACCGGCTCCTCGCCGCTCTATCCGGCCATCGCCACCGTCGTCTTCGTTCCTGGCATTCTGCTGGTAATCCTGGCCGACTGGCTGCGGCGCCGGGCCGCGCGCGCCGGAACCTGAGCGGCGGCGCCGGAGAAACACTGGCGACTCCCGTGCGCGGCGCTAAACTGGCCGCCCTTCGCGCCGGCCCATCCTTCGGCCCGGCGCCCATCAGAACGGATCGACAGGTGACGGTATGGCGGACGACCTCGAGCTCGAGCGCAATCTGATGCGCGGTTTTCCGCCGCCGCCCGAGGCGCGGGTCACCCTCGCCAACTGGCGGCTGCCGCCGTTCAACCGCTGGTCCTTCCACCATGTCCGCCAGGTCGTGCCGACTGCAGCGATCTATCGCGGCGCATCGGCCGCGCCGTTCGGCCATGACCCGCACACCATCGAGCGGGTGGCGTTCCACGGCCCCGACGGCACGGAGTGGACCATCGGACGGATGCTGCCTGCCACCCGGACCGACGGCTTTCTCGTGCTGCAGCGCGGCCGGGTGGTGGCGGAGATCTACGCCGGCGGCCAGCGGCCGGAAACGCCGCACATCGTCTTCTCCGTCTCGAAATCGGTAACCGGCAGCCTCGCCGGCGTGCTGGTCGAGCGCGGGCAGCTCGATCCCGAGGCCCCCGTGACCAAGTACGTTCCGGAAGCGGCGGACTCCGCCTATGGCGACTGCACGGTGCGCCATGTTCTCGACATGACCGTCGCCATCGACTTCGTCGAGGACTACCTGGACAAGACCGGCGATTTCGCGCGCTACCGCCGCGCCACCGCCTGGAATCCCGAGGAGCCGGGCGCCGCGCCGATCGACCTCAGGAGCTTCCTGGTCACGCTGAAGCGCGCGGCCGGGCCGCACGGCCGGAAGTTCTACTACGTGTCGCCGAACTCCGACATGCTGGGCTGGATCCTGGAGCGGGCGAGCGGTCAGCCCTATCCGGAGCTCTTGTCCGATGCGATCTGGCGGCCGATGGGCGCCGAGTTCGACGCCTACGTGACGGTCGACCGCCTGGGCGCCCCGCGCTCGGCCGGCGGGGTCTGCACCACGCTGCGCGACCTGGCGCGCTTCGGCGAGCTGATGCGCCGGGGCGGGGCGGCGGATGGCCGCCAGGTGATCTCCCGGAGCTGGGTCGACGACATCCTGACCAAGGGCGATCCCGAAGCCTGGACGCGCGGCACCGGCACCGACTACCTGCCGACCGGCCGCTATCGCAGCAAGTGGTACATGACGGGCAATGCCCACGGCGCGTTCTGCGCCATCGGCATCCACGACCAGTGGATCTACGTGGACCAGGAAGCGGAGGTCGTGATCGCCAAGCAGTCCTCGCAGCCCGTTCCGTCCGATCCGCAGATGGACCGGCTGCATCTCGCGGCGTTCGACGCGCTGGCGCGCGCGCTCGAGGGACGCTCGATCTGAGCGGTCGGGCGATCCCTCCGGGGTAGGGGATCGCCGGCCGGAACCATCGCGGCCGTCGCGCGCTGTAGCCAGGCCTGACATTCAGGCGAAGCCCCGGGGGAGTGCCGAATCAGGGGCCCGGCGGGTCGACAAGCCGCCGCCGCGTCTGCAAGCTGCGGGGCCGGGGAATCCCGTCCGCGAGGGTGAGGTCCGATATGGTGCTGCGCCGGCCGCTGTCGGCTCTTCTGGTCTGGGCCGCGTCGGTCGGCGGTATCGCGACGGCCGCGGTGCCGGCCCGTGCGGACGGGCCGGACTGCTCGGACAACGTGGTCAGCGTGCAGGTGGAGAACGACGTCTTCACGCCGCTGTCGAACACGGACAGCCACTACACCAACGGGCTGCGCGCCTCGTTCGTCACGCCGCTGGCGGATGATTGCATCGGCCTCGGAAAGCGGGCGCGCGGACTCGCCCATTGGCTCGCCCCGGCGGACACGATCCGGACGGAGGAGCGGGTCGGCTATTCGATCGGCCAGAGCCTGTTCACGCCGGAGGATACGGACACCCGCGAGCTCGTGCCGGACGACCGGCCCTATGCGGCCTGGCTTTATCTCGGGCTCGGCTATCAGGCGACCTACGAGCGCCTGGACGGCAGCGCGGTCCAGGACACGGCGCAGCTCGATCTCGGCGTGGTCGGCCCGGCGGCGCTAGGCGAGGAGGTGCAGAACACCTATCACCGGCTGATCGGCGTCGACGAGGTCAACGGCTGGGACAACCAGCTTCACAACGAGCCGGGGCTCAATCTGAGCTTCGAGCGCAAATGGCGCTCCGCCCAGTCTCAGGCCTTCGCCGGCACGGGGCTGTACTTCGACGCGCTTCCGTTCGTGCACGGAACGGTGGGCAACATCCTCACCTATGCCGGCGGCGGCGCGACGCTGCGCCTCGGCCAGGGGCTCGGCAGCGATTTCGGGCCGCCGCGGATCCGGCCCGGCCTGCCGGGATCCGAGGCCTTCACGCCGGACCACGGCTTCGCCTGGTACGTCTTCGCCGGCGCCGAGGGGCAGCTCGTGCTGCGCAACATCTTCCTCGACGGCAACAGCTTCCGCGACAGCCACAGCGTCGACCGGGAGCCGCTGGTCGCCGACCTCCAGGCCGGCTTCGCCCTGATCTACGAATCCTGGCGGGTGACCTACACCCACGTGCTGCGCTCGCCCGAGTTCGACGAGCAGAACGAGCTCGACCAGTTCGGCGCCATCACGCTCTCGGTCAGGTTCTGAGGGCGAGGCGCGTCCGGCCCATGCTGGACAACGGCGCCGGCCTGTGGTCCGTTTCGGCGGCAGATGTCAGCCAGCGCCTCAGGGGAAATGCGCAGATGAAATCCCATGCCCGCGTGGTGGTGATCGGCGGCGGTGTC
>DAIMFL010000110.1:0-11306 GCA_036724615.1 Alphaproteobacteria bacterium
CCCGCCGGTCAGTCGTAGTGCTGCAGGCCCGACTCGCTCGCCTTGTTGCGGTACTGCAACGCGATCATGGTCGCCTTCATCGGCCGCAGCATGGCGATCGCACCGCCCAGGATGAGCGGCGGCCAGATCGCCGCATGCAGCCAGAGCGGCGGGGCGTAGCGGATCTCGACCATGAGCGCCAGAAATACTACGAAGCCGCCGAGCAGCAGCATGATGAACACCGCCGGCCCGTCGCCGGAATCCGCCTTGGAGTAGTCGAGCCCGCAGGCCGGGCAGCGCTCGAGGAGGTCGAGAAACCCGTCGAACAGCCTGCCCCGGCCGCAGCGCGGGCAGCGGCAGGCGAGCCCGGTCCGGAACGAGGACTGGCGGGCGTGGTAGCCGCCCGCCGTCACCGCGGCGTCTCCGTCAATGGCCGGCCGGAACGTCGCCGGCGCCCCAGACATAGATGCAGATGAACAGGAACAGCCAGACCACGTCGACGAAGTGCCAGTACCAGGCGGCGGCCTCGAAGCCGAAATGGTGGTCCGGCTTGAAATGCCCCGCATAGCCGCGGAAGAAGCAGACGATCAGGAAGATCGTGCCGACCAGCACGTGGAAGCCGTGGAAGCCGGTCGCCATGAAGAAGGTCGACGGATAGATGCCGTCGGTGAAGGCGAAGGCGGCGTGGCTGTACTCGTAGGCCTGGACCGCCGTGAAGGTGGCGCCGAGCAGGATGGTGATCCCCAGCCCCTGCAGCATGCCCTTGCGGTCGCCCTCGCGCAGCGCGTGATGCGCCCAGGTGACGGTGACGCCCGAGAGCAGCAGGATCAGCGTGTTGAGGAGCGGCAGCTCGAAGGGGTCGAAGGTGGCGATGCCCTCCGGCGGCCAGACGCCGCCCATCGGATAGAGCGCGGCCGAGAAATACGCCCAGAAGAACGCCGCGAAGAACATCACCTCGGAGGCGATGAACAGCGACATCCCGTAGCGCAGGCCGATCTGGACGACCGGGTTGTGATGGCCCTGGAAGGTCGCCTCGCGCACCACGTCGCGCCACCACAGGAACATGGTGCCGAGGATCATCAGCACGCCGATGGGCAGCACCCAGCCGGTGATGTCGTGCATGTAGAGCACCATGCCGACCGCGGCGACCCCGCCGGCCAGCGAGCCGACCACTGGCCACGGGCTGGGGTCCACCAGGTGATACGGATGCTTGTGATGCTGCTGGGCGTGGGCTTCGCTCATGGTCCTGTCCGTCCTCGGCTTGTGTCGCGGCCGATCGCGCCGGCCGCGTCCCCTCGTTGCAACGTCAGTTGACGGCGGCCTGTCCCGCCGCGGCGGCAGCCCCGAGCTGCGCCGTCGGCTCCTCCGCCGCGCCGTCGGCCTGGGCGCGGAAGAAGGTGTAGGACAGGGTGATGGTATGGACGTCGGCCAGGTCGGGATCCTCGAGGATCGCCGGGTCGACGAAGAAGGTGACCGGCATGTCGACGCTCTGGCCGGGCTCGAGCGCCTGCTCGGTGAAGCAGAAGCACTCGATCTTGTTGAAATACGGCCCGGCCTTGAACGGCGTCACGTTGAAGGTGGCGGTGCCGGTCACCGTCTCTGCCGACTGGTTGGTGGCGCGGTAGAAGGCGAGCCCCGTCTCGCCGATGGCGAGCGTCACCTCGCGCTGCTCCGGAGCGAAGCGCCAGGGCAGCCGGCTGTTCACGTCGGCGTTGAACCGCACGGTGATCTTGCGGTCGGCCACCACCTCGCTCGCCGCCTCGGCGCGCTGGGTGGTCCCGCCATAGCCGGTCACCTGGCAGAACAGCCGGTAGAGCGGCACCGAGGCATAGGCGAGGCCGACCATGCCGGCCACCACGCCCACCGCGACCATGGCCACGGCCCGATTGCGGCTGCTGCGGCCGGCCATCGCGATCAGCCCCCGCTCATGCGGACGATGGCGACGATGTAGACCAGCACGGCGAAGCCGAGCAGCGCCGCCAGCAGCGCCAGGTTGCGCCGGCGCAGCTGCTTGCGGCGGACGTCCGCGCCGCCGCCCTGCCGATCCTGCGGGCGCTGGACGGCGGCCATCACGCCGCACCCCCGAGCGTGCCGACGCCGCCGAGGAGCCCGGGCGCCCGGTCGATCACCAGCAGCGCGAACAGCAGGAAGAGGTAGAGGATCGAGAAGCCGAACATCTGCTTGGCGGCCCGGTGGCCGGTCTCCCGCATGACCCGGACGGCGAGCAGCAGGAACAGGAGCCCCAGGACGAGCGCCGCGCCGCCATAGACCATGCCGGCGATACCGAGCGCCCAGGGCGCCAGGGCGATCGGCAGCAGCAGAACCGTGTAGAGCAGCATCTGGCGCTTGGTCGCCGCCTCGCCCGCCACCACGGGGAGCATCGGCACACCGGCGGCCGCGTAGTCGCCGCGCCGGTAGAGCGCGAGCGCCCAGAAATGCGGCGGCGTCCACATGAAGATCAGCAGGAAGAGGGCGATGGGGGCGAGGCTCACCTCGCCGGTCACGGCGGCCCAGCCGATCATCGGCGGGAAGGCCCCGGCGGCGCCGCCGATCACGATGTTCTGCGGCGTGCGCCGCTTCAGCCAGATCGTGTAGACGAAGACGTAGAACAGGCTGGCCAGCGCCAGCAGCCCGGCGGCAAGCCAGTTCACGCCGAGCCCCATCATCATGACGGCGCCGAGCGACAGGAAGACTCCGAAGGCGAGCGCCGAGTCGGCGGGAACCCGGCCGGCGGGAATCGGCCGGTTCCGGGTCCGGGTCATGACCGCGTCGATGTCGCGGTCGTACCACATGTTGATCGCGCCGGCCGCCCCGGCCGAGACCGCGATGCACAGCACCGCGACCGCGGCCAGCACCGGATGGATCTCCCCCGGCGCGACCGCCAGGCCGGCGAAGCCGGTGAAGACCACGAGGGACATGACCCGCGGCTTCAGCAGGGCCACGTAGTCGGCCACGGTCGACTCGGCCCCGCGCCCCTCGTCCAGGGGCCGGCTCGCGGCGGTCATTTCAATGGCGGTGTCCGACACGGGCAGATCCTGCTTGGCAGCTTTCGTTAGCGGTGCCGCCGGCCCCCGGGTGCTAAACGCACCAAGGGGCCGAACGGATGCCGGGTGCCGTCGTCAGCGGACGACCGGCAGCTCGTCGAAGGAGTGGAACGGCGGCGGCGAGCTCACCGTCCATTCCAGGGTCGTCGCGCCCTCGCCCCAGGGATTGTTCGCCACCTTGCGGCCGGCGAACACGGTGTAGAGGGCGATGAACACGAACAGGATGGCGCCGGCGAAGCCGATATAGGAGCCCCACGAGGCGACCTCGTTCCAGCCGGCGAAGGCGTCCGGATAGTCCGGGTAGCGCCGCGGCATGCCCGCGAGCCCGAGGAAGTGCATCGGGAAGAAGGTGATGTTCACCCCGATGAAGGTGATCCAGAAGTGGAGCTTGCCGAGCGCCTCCGGATACTGCCGGCCCGACATCTTGCCGATCCAGTAGTAGAAGCCGGCGAAGATGGAGAACAGCGCACCCAGCGACAGCACGTAGTGGAAATGGGCCACCACGTAGTAGGTGTCGTGCATCAGGGTGTCGACGCCGGCATTGGCCAGCACCACGCCGGTCACCCCGCCGATGGTGAACAGGAAGATGAAGCCGATCGCGAACAGCATCGGCGTGGTGAAGCGGATCGAGCCGCCCCACATCGTGGCGATCCAGCTGAAGATCTTCACGCCCGTCGGCACGGCGATGACCATGGTCGCCGCCGTGAAATAGGCCCGCGTGTCGACGTCCATGCCCACCGTGAACATGTGGTGCGCCCAGACGATGAAGCCGACCACGCCGATCGCCACCATGGCATAGGCCATGCCGAGATAGCCGAACACCGGCTTCCTGGAGAAGGTCGAGATGATCTGGCTCACCATGCCGAAGCCCGGCAGGATCATGATGTAGACTTCGGGGTGGCCGAAGAACCAGAACAGGTGCTGATAGAGCACCGGATCACCGCCGCCCGCCGCATCGAAGAACGTCGTGCCGAAATTGCGGTCGGTCAGCAGCATGGTGATCGCGCCGCCGAGCACCGGCAGGGCCAGCAGCAGCAGGAAGGCCGTGATCAGCACCGACCAGACGAACAGCGGCATCTTGTGCAGGGTCATGCCCGGCGCGCGCATGTTGAAGATGGTGGTGATGAAGTTGATCGCGCCGAGGATCGACGAGGCGCCTGCCAGATGCAGGCTGAAGATCACCATGTCGACCGACGGCCCCGAATGGCCGAGCGGGCCGGAGAGCGGCGGATAGACCGTCCAGCCGGTCCCGGAGCCGTTGCCGACCATGGTGGAGCCGATCAGCAGGCCGACGGCGGGGACCAGCGGCCAGAAGCTGATGTTGTTCATCCGCGGGAACGCCATGTCGGGCGCCCCGATCATCAGCGGCACGAACCAGTTGCCGAAGCCTCCGATCATCGCCGGCATGACCACGAAGAACACCATGATCAGGCCGTGCGCGGTGATGAGCACGTTCCAGAACTGGCCGTCCATGGCCCCGCTGGCGTCGCCCAGGAGGTCGACACCCGGGCTCTGCAGCTCCGCCCGCATGATGACGGAGAACAGGCCGCCGATGATGCCCGCCACCACCGCGAAGATCAGGTACATCGTCCCGATGTCTTTGTGGTTGGTGGAGAACAGCCAGCGCGTGATGCCGCGGGGCTCATGCGCATGGGCGCCATGCCCGGCGGTATGATGCGTGCTCGTGCTCATCTGTCTTGCTTCCTCTGACCCGCGGTTCGGGCTGACGTCAGTTGGCCGGGGTGGCGGAGGCGACGGCGACCGACGGCGCGCCGCCGTCGGCCTGCGCGTATTCCTCCTGCGCCTGGCCGACCCAATCGGCGAACGCTTCCTTGGAGACCGCGCGCACGCGGATCGGCATGTAGCCGTGGCCGACGCCGCAGAGCTCGGAGCACTGGCCGTAATAGACCCCCTCGCGGGTGATCCGGGTCCAGGTCTCGTTCGTCTTGCCGGGCACCGCATCGAGCTTCACGCCGAAGGACGGAACGGCCCAGGCATGGATCACGTCGTCCGCGGTCATCAGCAGGCGGATGTTCGTGTCGACCGGCAGAACGACCTCGGTGTCGGTCTCGAGCAGCCGCAGCTGGCCTTCGGCCAGGTCCTCGTCGGCGACCATCAGGGCGTCGAAGGTGAAGTTGCCGTTGTCCGGGTACTCGTACGACCAGTACCACTGGTGGCCGATGATCTTCAGCGTCATCTCCGCCTCCTGGGTGCGGTCGGCGTAGTAGAGGATGCGGAAGGACGGAATGGCGATGCCGACCAGGATGACGATCGGCACCACGGTCCACAGCACCTCGACCAGCGTGTTGTGCGAGGTGCGGGACGGCACCGGATTGCGGCTGGCGTTGAAGCGGACCATCACGTAGAGCAGCAGCAGCATCACGAACACCGTGATCGCCGTGATGATGATCAGCAGCCAGTCATGCAGATCCTCGAGCTGCTCCGCGACCGGCGTGGCCGCCGGCTGCAGGCCGAGCTGCCAGGGCTCCGGCGCGGCCGCGAGCGCGGTCGCCGTCAGCCCGACCAGGACAGCGGCGAGCGCCGTCAGAAAGCGCACTGCTGAAGAAAGACCCATCGTTCTCCGTCCCATTCCGCCCGCATCTTCGGCGGCCGATGTCGGCCAGCCCCTTCGGGCGATGTTCGTTCGTGCCCGGCCCGGTCCAGCGTCCCGCACGCTTGGTCTGCGCCCCCTCGAAGCCTCTGCACGGCAGAGTCCTTGATCTGGATCAAGGCGCCGGCCGAACCGTGCGCGGAAACTACACTGGCGGGAATATCTCCTCAAGCCTCTCGGCCGCCCGTGCCGGCCCCGCAGAAAGCGCCAGAATCCAATGATTGCGGCGCTTTCGAGCGTTCGGCACGGTGATCGGCGACGCCCCATTATGGCCGACGGGCGTGGCGTGGACATCCGTTGCGACGATCTGTCGCAGACGGTCGCGTCAGTCGGGCTCGTCTTCGCCGCGGCGCAGCAGACGCCGGCGTATCCGCCGGATCATGAGCCACACGCCGCCGATCACCACCGGAATGGCGAGGCCGGTCGCGAGTTCGATGTCGATCGGGGCGCCGGCCGCCTTGGCCGCCTTGGCGGCATAGCCCACCCGGCCGACCGCGTAATAGCTGATCGCCACGACCGACAGGCCTTCCACCGTCTCCTGCAGCCTGAGCTGCAGCCGCGCGCGCCGGTTCATGGATTTGAGCACGTCGCGGTTCTGCGCCTCGAGCTCGATGTCGACCCGGGTGCGCAGCAGGTTGCTGGCGCGCCCCACCCGCTGCGCCAGCGCCTCGAGGCGGGCGGTGGTGGACTCGCAGGTCCGCATCGCCGGGGCGAGGCGCCGCTCCATGAACTCGGCGACGGTCTGCAGGCCCTCGATGCGCTGCTCGCGCAGCTCGGCGATGCGGCGGTCGACCAGGGCGCAATAGGCGCGGGCGGCGCCGAATCGGTAGGTGCTGCCGTTCACCAGGCGCTCGATCTCCGCCGCCTGACCGGTCAGCGTGCCGAGCAGGGCGCGCTGGCTGCCGATGTCGGAGACGCCGGCGATGCGCCCCGCCGTCTCGGTGACCGCCCGGTCGAGCCGGTCGAGCTGGGGCGAGATCTCGCGCGCGACCGGCAGGGCGAGGAGCGCCATGGTCCGGTAGGTCTCGATCTCCAGCAGGCGCTGGACGAGCCGGCCCGCCTGGCGCTCCCGCAGCCCCATGTCGATCACCAGGATGCGGCTGAACCCGTCCTCCCGGATGACGAAATCGGTCCAGCCCGCCGCCGCCCCGCCGGTCATCAGGCTGCCCGACACGTTGGCCGAGGCGAAGTGGGGCTCGAATTCCGGCGGCAGACCGCCGCCGCGCCAGCCCGCCGGCGCCGGCAGCAGCGCCGCGTGGACCGCGACCAGCACGGCTTCGGGCAGGGCCGCCACCCAGTCCTCCGGCACCGCGCGGATAGCCGGCTCCGCGAACGGGTCGGCGCCCTCGAGCGGGCGGATGAAGGTATAGCTGGTGAACTCGGTATGGCGCTCCCAGCGCAGCTGGAGGCCGTCGACCGCCGCGGCGAAATGGTTGGCGCCGGGCGGCGGGGCTGCGCAGCCGAGGCGCCGGCAGAGCCCGGCCAGCGTCGCATGATCGGCCGCGGCCGACCCCTCCACCGACAGCACGGCCAGGTGCGACGCCTGCTCCGGCGCCCGCATCAGGGGATAGGGCCGGGCATGGACCTCGTCGCTGACCTGGCGGCGGTCGGGATGCTCGGGTAACGGCAAGGTCCTGCTGCTCATCCTGCGCTCTTTCCCGCGATTTCCGTCCGATCCGGCGGGCGCACGGGGTGACTTCGCCCGGCCGCGCCCCATATGATCGACCATATGCTTGACCGCGGCGATGCGTGGCAATCCCGCAGCGGCGATCCGCTCCGCCGCCGACGGAGCAGGCTCCGACGAAAGACGCCCGAACGGAAGATCCCCTCAACGGAAGATTTCCCATGACCGATATCGCGCTGACCGACGAGCTGTTCTTCGAGCGTGCCGGCCTCGACCGGGCGCAGGTCGAGAAGACCGTGCGCGAAACCCTGAACGGCGCCGACGACGGCGAGCTGTTCCTGGAATACTGCCAGTCCGAATCGCTCGCCTTCGACGACGGGCGGCTGAAGAGCGCGAGCTTCGACACCGCCCAGGGCTTCGGCCTGCGCTCGGTCGCGGGCGAGGCCGCGGGCTATGCGCATTCGAACGAGCTCAGCGAGGCGGCGATCCGGCGCGCGGCCGAGACGGTCCGCGCCGTCCATGCCGGCCATGGCGGCACGCTGGCGCTGCCGCCGCAGGGCACGAACCGCAGCCTCTATACCGATGCCAACCCGCTGGGCGAGGTGGGCTTCGAGACCAAGGTAAAGCTTCTGGCCGACATGGACGCCTATGCGCGCGCCAGGGACCCGCGGGTCAGGCAGGTCGCGGCCTCGCTGTCCGGCAGCTGGCAGGCGGTGCAGATCATCCGCGGCGACGGCGTGCGGGTGGCCGACATCCGGCCGCTGGTGCGGCTGAACGTCAGCGTGACGGTGGGCGACGGCACCCGGATGGAGAACGGCAGCCACGGCACCGGCGGGCGCGTGCCCTATGCCAGCCTGCTCGATCCCGCCAACTGGCGCGCCTATGTGGACGAGGCGCTGCGCCAGGCGCTGGTGAACCTCGAGTCGGTCGCCGCTCCGGCCGGCGAGATGCCGGTCGTGCTCGGCCCCGGCTGGCCCGGCATCCTGCTGCACGAGGCGATCGGCCACGGGCTGGAAGGCGACTTCAACCGCAAGAAGACCTCGGCCTTTTCCGGCCTCATGGGCCAGCGCGTGGCTTCGAAGGGCGTCACCGTCGTCGACGACGGGACGATTCCCGACCGGCGCGGCTCGCTCACCGTGGACGACGAGGGCACGCCGGCGCAGAACACCACGCTCATCGAGGACGGCATCCTGGTCGGCTACATGCAGGACCGGCAGAACGCGCGCCTCATGGGCATGAAGCCCACCGGCAACGGCCGGCGCCAGAGCTTCTCCCACATCCCGATGCCGCGGATGACCAACACCTACATGCTGGCCGGCGCGCACGATCCGAAGGAGATCATGGCGACGGTGAAGAAGGGCCTCTACGCCGTCAATTTCGGCGGCGGGCAGGTCGACATCACCTCCGGCAAGTTCGTGTTCACCGCCGCCGAGGCCTATCTCATCGAGGACGGCCGGATCGGCCCGTCGGTGAAGGGCGCGACCTTGATCGGCAACGGGCCGGACGTGCTGACCAAGGTCAGCATGATCGGCAACGACATGATGCTCGATCCGGGCATCGGCACCTGCGGCAAGGAGGGCCAGGGCGTCCCCGTCGGCGTCGGCCAGCCGACCCTGAAGATCGAGGGCCTCACCGTCGGCGGCACGGCGGCCTGACGGCGACTGCCTATTCCCTGTCATCCCCGGGCGAAGGGGCGAAGCCCCGCAGACCCGGGGATCCGTGGCGCCGATCGCGCGAGCCCATCCATGGATCCTCGGCTCGCGCTCGCTGACGCTCGCTTGGCCGAGGATGACATCGAGAGTTCACGGAAAATCCGAGCAGAACCACGGCGCGTGACAGCGGCCTCTCCTCTCGCTTAGCCTCTGCCGCTGCCGAGGCGGTAAGACAGGGGAGAGCGTCATGGCCGGCTTCGTCGAGTACGAATCCTACGATGCCGTCGGGCTGGCCGGGCTGATCGCCCGCAAGGAGGTCGCGGCCGCCGAGGTGCTGGAGGCGGCGATCGCCCGGATCGAGGCGCGCAACCCGGCGATCAACGCCGTGGTCCACCGCCAGTACGACAGCGCGCGCGACGCGGTGAAGACAGGCCTGCCGCCCGGACCGCTCTGCGGCGTGCCCTATCTGCTGAAGGACCTCTACGTCCTCGAGACCGGCATGCCGTGCTCGAACGCCAGCCGGCTCTATGACGGCTTCGTCGCCGATCACGACTCCACCCTGACCGAGCGGCTGAAACGCGCCGGCATGGTGATCGTCGGCCGCACCAACACCCCGGAGTTCGGCATCAACATGGCGACCGAGCCGGTGCGCTGGGGACCGACGCGCAATCCCTGTACCAGGGCGCGCAGCGCCGGCGGCTCGTCCGGCGGCGCCGCGGCGGCGGTCGCCGCGCGCATGGTCCCGGCGGCGCACGCGACGGACGGGGGCGGGTCGATCCGCATCCCCGCCGCCAATTGCGGGCTGTTCGGCCTGAAGCTCACGCGCGGCCGCAATCCGGCGGGGCCGGACGTGGGCGAAGGCTGGAGCGGCCTCGCCGGCGGCCATTGCGTGACCGTGAGCGTGCGCGACAGCGCGGCGATCCTCGACGCGACCGGCGGCCCCGCGCCGGGCGATCCGTACTGCGCGCCGGCGCCGGCCCGCCCGTTCCGCGAGGAGGTCGGCGCCGATCCGGGGCGCCTGCGCATCGCGCTCATGACCGCGGCGCCGGGCGGCGGGGCGGTGCACGAGGCCTGCGCTGCCGCGGCGCTCGCCGCCGCCAAGCTCTGCGAGGAGCTCGGCCATCACGTGGAGGAGGCCGCGCCGGAGATCGACTTCGACAGCCTGGTCTGGGCGATGAGCGTCATCATCGGCGGCAATCTGCGCAACGGCATGGATCTCCGCCTGAAGGCGCTCGGACGCGAGCAGCGCGAGGGCGACGTGGAGGCGATCACCGCGCTCTGGGCCCAGGACGCGCGGCGGCGCAGCGCCGCCGACTATGCCCGCGCGATCCTGATCGTCCATACGATCGGCCGCCGCATGGGCGCGTTCTTCGAGCACTACGATGCGCTGATTTCCCCCACCCTCGCCAATCCGCCGCTGCCGCTCGGCGCCACGGACATGATGAGCGACGACCTGGACAGCTACAACGCCATGCTGTTCACGCAGATTCCCTTCACCCCGCCGTTCAACGCCTCCGGCTGCCCGGCCGCCTCCCTGCCGCTCCACTGGACGGCGGACGGGCTGCCCGTCGGCGTGCAGATCGGGGCGCGCTTCGGCGACGAGGCGACGATCCTGCGCCTCGCCGCGCAGATCGAGGCGGCGCGGCCCTGGCGCGGCCGCGTCCCGTCCGGCCTGGCGGCGGTGCCATGACGCCGGGCGGCCGGACGGCACGGCCCGATTCGGCGGACGACCGGCGCGACCTGTTCCTCGACCGCGCGCTCGCGAACCCGGTGAACCGCACGATCCTGGAGCGGCTGCCGGCGCTCGGCCTGGCCGATTGCTGGCTCGTCGCCGGCGCGCTGTTCCAGACCGTCTGGAATCTGCAGTCCGGCCGCGACCCGCGCGCCGACATCCGCGACTACGACCTGTTCTATTTCGACGACAGCGACCTGTCCTGGCAGGCCGAGGACGCCGCGATCCGCCGCTCGGCCGCGCTGTTCGCCGATCTCGGCACGACGGTCGAGCTCAGGAACCAGGCGCGCGTCCATCTCTGGTACGAGACGCGCTTCAACCACCCCTGCCCGCGCCTCACCTCGAGCCGGCACGGCATCGAGCGGTTTCTCGTCGCGGGCACCTGCATCGGCGTCAGATCCGGGCCGGATGGCGGGCTGGAGCTCTGCGCGCCCTTCGGGCTGGACGATGCGCTGGACGGGGTGCTGCGGCCGAATCCGAACAACCTCGCCCCGGATCTCTTCCGCAGGAAGGCCGAGAGCTATCGCCGGCGCTGGCCCTGGCTCGTCGTCGACGAGGCGCCTGCCGAGATGGCCTGACTATGGCATTTCCCGCTTATGTCGGCGCAGCACCCCCTCACCCTTCCCTCTCCCCCTCAAAGAGGGGGAGAGGGTTGCGCAGGCTT
>DAIMFL010000111.1:0-2138 GCA_036724615.1 Alphaproteobacteria bacterium
CCGACGCGAGGTGACAGTGGAGGAGAAGGAAATCGCCCTCGCCGAGCGCGCGCGGCAGCACGAGGCGCGTGCCGCGCGCCTGCGGGAGGCGCTTGATGCTTGAGCAGGGAGTCGGAGTGGGGGTGGGCGCCGAGGCCCAGCTGGCGGCCGCCGGCGGCGTGGCGGCCGGCATCAAGCTGAAGTCGACCTACCGATTCGAGTGCTTCGGCGCCGACGGCGCGCTGAAATGGGTCGAGGAAGTCGACAACCTGGTGGTCGATGCCGGGCTGAACGACGTTCTCGACAAGTATTTCAAGGGGTCTGCCTACACCGCCGCCTGGTATGTCGGGCTGAAGGGCACCGGCTCCGTGGCGGCCGCCGACACGATGGCATCGCATGCCGGCTGGTCGGAGGTGACGGCCTATTCCGAATCCGTCCGCCAGACCCTGACGCTGGGCTCTGTCGCCAGCAAGTCGGTCAGCAACAGCGCGTCCAAGGCGGTGTTCTCGATCAACGGCACGGCGACAGTGGCCGGTGCGTTCCTGTCCACCGATGATACCAAGGGCGGCACGACCGGCACCCTTTACGGCGCCGTCGACTTCTCCGCGTCTCGGTCGGTCATCAACGGCGACACCCTCAACGTGACGGTGACGCTGACCGCTGCATCGGCGTAGCGGCCGTGTCGGAGCTGCAGGGTCGAGGGGTGGGAGAGGGCTACTCGTGAATGATCTCGCAGCGGGGCAATGCCATCAGGATCAAGGACGCGCTGATTGTCGCGACGCCGGCTGACGTCGCCGGCGAGGACGAAGGCGCCCAGTAGCCATGGCGATCACGCACGTCGGCACGGTCGTCACGAAGGCCGGGCAGATATTCAAATCGTCTGGCTGGTCAATGTCCGTCACGGTCCCCAGCGGATCGGACCGGCTTCTGGTCGTCGGCACACGGACGTCCGACAGCAACGACTATATCAGCAATTGGAGCTTCAACGGCGCGGCTCTGACGCCGCTCGGCACTGTCGGCGCGAACACGACGAACCTCTTCTATCTGGTCGCGCCGGACGAGGGCACATTCAATCTCGTCGCGTCATTCGGCGGCGGCGGTTCGAGCCTGAACGCGTCGAGCGCCTGGGCTGCCGTCTTCACCGGCATCGATCAGGCCGCGCCCCTCGGCAACACCGATACAACTACGAGTGACAGCGCGTCGCCGTACCAGACGTCAGTAGCCATATCGGCGGGCTCGCTCCTGGTCGGCTATCTCAGCGGAGCCCTGGCGAACCGACCGTTCACGCCTATCGCGGGTGTGACCGAGCTGGCGGATTTCGACGGCGTGGGAGCCGTGTCCTCGGTCTGGGGCGACTTTGCCGGTTATCGCGTCGAGGCGTCGGCAGGCACCTATGACGTGGGCGCAACAAGCGCCAACGACGCAAGCACGAACGTCAGAGCGGCCGAGTTCAAGGCCGCCACATCCGCCGGGGGCACCACCTACGAGGCGTCCGCCGACTTCGCGCTTTCCCTGAACCACACCGCCGCCAACAACGCCACGATGGACGCGGCCGCCGCCTTCGCGCTTAGCCTGAATCAGGCGGCTGCCGGTGGCTCGGTCTACGAGGCGGAGGTGACGTTCGATCTGGGCCTCGGCAAGACGGCCACGGCCACGCTGGACATCCCGGCCTCGCTGGTGTTGGCGGTATCGCTGGGCAAGACGGCGGCGGCGCAGCTGGACGCGGCCGGGGAGGCGACGATGGGCCTCTCCCAGGGCATGACGGCCGCCAGCCAGGCGGATCTGGTGGCCGCGGCCGAGATCGGGCTGCAGCTGGCCCAGGCGGCGGGCGGCACCGCCGACATGGAGGCGGCCGCGACGCTGGGGCTCGAGGTGGCCGCCGCGGTGCTGGACGAGCTGAACCCGGTGCCGCCGGAGCCCCTGGAGCGGCCCGGCCCCGGCATGCTGGTCAATGTCAATCGTTTGATGAACCGCTAGCTTGCTGGTAGACTTGCGAAAATCGCAAGCAATTGGGGATTAGGCGATGGCGAGCGTCGTCGGCATCTGCAACCGGGCTCTCCAAATCCTTGGCGCCGAGCGCATCGCCGCGCTCGACGACAACAGCCGGAACGCTCGGGCGTGCAACGCCGCCTACGAGGCGCTGCGGCAGGCGGAGCTGC
>DAIMFL010000111.1:2148-11216 GCA_036724615.1 Alphaproteobacteria bacterium
CCTGGAATTTCGCCGTCAGCCGGGCCGAGCTCGCGGCCGCCGCCGACGCCCCGGATTGGGGTCGGGAGAACGCCTTCGCGCTGCCGGCCGACTGCCTGCGCGTCCTGCCCGCCTACCCCGAGGACAACCTGAACAGCAACGACTGGCAGATCGAGGGCCGCAAGATCCTGACCGATGACTCGGCGCCGATCTACCTGCGCTACGTCAAGGACGTGACCGACCCGAACGAGATGGACGCCTTGTTCCGTGAGGCGCTGTCCGCGCGCATGGCTTACGAGCTGTGCGAGGAGATCACGCAGTCCAAAACCAAGCAGGATCTGGCTCGGGAGCGGTACAAGGACACGCTCGCCGACGCGCGCAAGGTGAATGCCTTCGAGCGCGTCTCCGCCCAGCCGCCCGAGGACGTCTGGGTTACGGCGAGGGCCTGATGGCGAAGGTCTCGCCCCTTCAGTCGAGCTTCAACGGCGGCGAGTTCAGTCCGATCCTGCTGGGCCGCGTCGACGCCGAGCGGTACAAGTCGGGGCTCGCCACCTGCAAGAACTACATCCCGACGCTGCAGGGCCCGCTGCTGCGTCGCCCCGGCACGAAGTACGTCGCCGAGGTGAAGGACAGCACCAAGGCGACGCGGTTGGTGCCGTTCGAGTTCTCGACGACGCAAGCCTACATCATCGAGTTCGGCGACCAGTATTTCCGCTTCTTCCGGGACAACGGGCAGATCGAGTCCGGCGGCTCGCCCTATGAGGTGGTCTCGCCCTATCTCGAGGCGGACCTGTTCGATCTGCAGTTCACGCAGTCGGCCGACGTCCTCTACATCGCCCACAACGACTACGCCCCGCGGAAGCTGTCGCGGACCGGCCACACCAGCTGGACCCTCTCCGTCATCGACTTCCAGGACGGGCCGTATCTGTCGACGAACACGACCGCGACGACCCTCACCCTGAGCGGCACTACCGGCTCGGTGACGGTGACGGCCTCCGCGGCGACGGGCATCAACGACGGCGACGGCTTCCAGACGACCGACATCGGCCGCCTGATCCGCTGGAAGGATCCGGCCAACAACTGGACCTGGCTGAAGATCACGGCGCGCACCAGCACGACCGAGGTGACGGCCACGATCATGGGTGCCGATGCCTCCGCCGGCACGGCCACCGCCAGCTGGCGCCTCGGCCTCTGGTCCGGCACGACCGGCTATCCCGCGACCGTCGTGTTTCACGAGGACCGGCTGGTCTTCGCCGGCCCGACCGACAACCCCCAGCGGTTCGACGGCTCCAAGACCGGCGACTACGAGAACTTCGCGCCGACCGAGCCCGACGGCACGACGGCCGATGACTATGCGATCGGCTTCTCGCTCAACGCCAGCGACGTGAACGCCATCCAGTGGCTGGTCTCCGAGGAGAAGGGCCTGCTGGCCGGCACGTCCGGCGCCGAGTGGGTGATCCGGCCGTCGGCGCAGACCGAGGCACTGAGCCCGACCAACGTCTCCGCTAAGCCGTCGACCAAGTACGGCTCGGCCCGGATCCGTCCGCTTCAGGTCAGCAAGTCCGTGCTGTTCGTCCAGGCGCGCGGCCGGAAGCTGCGCGAGATGCGCTATTTCTTCGACGTGGACGGATTCTATGCGCCCGATCTGTCGATCCTGGCCGAGCACATCACGGCGGGCGGCATCCGCGAGGTGGTCTATCAGCAGGAGCCGCAGCCGGTCATCTGGGCCGTGCGCAATGACGGCGTGCTGCTCGGCCTCACCTACGAGCGCGACAGCGAGACCCTGAAGGCGGGCTGGCACCGGCACGAGATCGGCGGCTACAGCGACGCCGACCATACGGCGGCGTCCAAGGTGGAGAGCGCGGCCGTGATCCCGTCGCCGGACGGCACGCGCGACGAGCTTTGGCTGGTGGTCAACCGCTACATCGACGGCGGCACCAAGCGGTACGTCGAGTACATGACCAAAGTGTTCGAGCACGAGGACGAGCAGGAGGACGCCTTCTTCGTCGATTGCGGCGCCACCTATGACGGCACCGCGGCGACGACGATCTCCGGCCTCGGCCACCTCGAAGGCGAGACCGTGGACATCCTGGCCGACGGGGCGGTGCAGCCGTCCAAGACCGTCTCCTCCGGCCAGATCACCCTGTCGCGCGCCGCGTCCAAGGTGCATATCGGTTACGGCTACAACAGCGACGTGCAGCAGCTGCGCATCGAGGCGGGCGCGCAGGATGGCACGGCGCTCGGCAAGACGCGCCGCACTCACCGCGCCATCTTCCTGTTCCACCGCTCGCTCGGCCTCAAGATCGGCATGAGCTTCGACAATCTGACGACGCTGGCGTTCCGCACCAGCGCCGATGCGATGGGCGCGCCGCCGGCCCTGTTCAGCGGCGTGTGGGACGAGGCGATCGAGGCCGATTACGACACGGAGAACCAGCTGTGCTGGCGCCAGGACCAGCCGCTGCCGAGCGACATCCTGGCGGTGTCGGTGCAGATGCAGACGCAGGATCGGGGATGATCGAAGTGGTGCGCTACGAGGCATGGCACATGAACCGGCTGGCGGTGCAGGACGCACAGGCGCCGCTGTTCGGTATGGTGCGGCCGGAGCATGCCCTCGCCGTCGAGGGCCCGATGGCGTTCACCGCGTTGGCCGGCGGCGAGCCTCTGTGCTGCGCCGGCGTCGTCGAATACTGGCCTGGCCGGGGCGAAACCTGGGCCGTGCTGGCGAAGGGCTGCCGGCGCGAGTTCCTGGCGATCACCAACGCCGTGCGCCGCTTCCTGGATATCTGCCCGGTGCGCCGCGTCGAGGCGTCGGTGCCCGTGGAGTTCGAGGCGGGGCACCGCTGGGTCAGGTCGCTGGGCTTCGCGCTCGAGGCGCCGCGACTGCGTGCCTATCTGCCTGACGGGAGCGACTGCGCTCTCTATGCACGGGTGAACTGAGATGGCTGTCGGTCCCATCCTGATGGCTGCGAGCGCCGCGCTGGGCGCCATCGGCTCGATTCAGCAGGCGAACGCCGCGTCGGCGGCCGCCGAGTACAACGCCAAGATCGGCGAGCAGAATGCCGTCATCGCCGAGCAGCAGGCGGCGGAGAACGAGCGCCTGCAGCGGCTGCGCGGCAAGAAGGCGCTGGGCGCGACACGCGCCGGCTACGGTGCGGCTGGGGTCAGCCTCGAAGGGACGCCCCTCGACATCCTCGAGGAGAGCGCGATGGCGATCGAGCTGGACGCGCTGAAGATCCGGCATGACGGCACGCTGCGCGCCAACGCTTACCGCCAGGGCGCCACGCTCGACCGTATGCAGGGCCAGGCGGCGCAGACCAGCGGCTACCTGTCCGCGGCGAGCCAGCTGCTGGGCGGCGGCATCCAGGTCTATGACCGGCTGTACCCCGAAGACACCCTCAAGAGGACCGGCTGATGCCGCGCATCCAGACATACGAGGCGGGCCAGGTCGGCACGCCGGGGCCGGTCGGCCAGCGCCGCGCCGTGGCCGAGGATTTCGGCGGCGGGGCCCTTGCCGCCGAGGTCGGCCGCAATCTCGGCAGCCTCTCCGATCTCCTCGCGCAGCGCGAGGAGCGGGCGGACGTGTCCAACATCTCGGCGCAGCTGGCCAATGCGCAGGCCGAGCAGGCGGCCCATCTGCAGGAGCTGCTGCGCACGGCGGACCCGGCCGACCCCAACGTGGCCGACCGCTTCCTGGAGCAGTTCGACGAGTACACGGGCAAGCTGTCGGAGCAGGTGAAGACCCGCGCCGGCCGCGAGTATTTCCAGAAGACCGTCGGCACGCTGCGCGGCTATTTCCTGGGCCGCGCGCTGGAAGGCCAGGCCGAGCTCGCCGGTGTTAAGGCGAAGCAGGACTACGAAGTCATTCTCAACCAGCAATCCTCGGCGCTGATCAACGACCCTTCCGCCTTCCAGCTGACCCTCGGCCTGCACCACGAGAGCGTCGACAATCTGGTGACGGCGGGCGGCCTGTCGCGCGCAGTGGCCGAGCAGCTGAAGACGGATGGCGCCACGGAGCTGGCGAAGTCCGCCGTGCTCGGGATGATCAACGTCAACCCCGAGGCGGCCAAGGAGGTGCTGGCGAGCGGCGAGTTCGACAGCTTCATCCACGGCACGCTGAAGCAGCAGCTGGACGGGCAGGCGGACCAGGCGATCGAGGCGCAGCGCATCGAGGCCGAGCGGGCGCGGGCGGCCGCCGAGCGGGCGAAGCAGCAGGCGCAGATGACCGCGCAGAACGATCTGCTGGTGAAGCTGGCGAATGGCGAGCTGACCACGCAGGATGTTCTGGCGTCGAACCTCGACCCGTTCGGTGAGGGCGGCAAGGCGACCTTCCTGCGCATGATCGAGGCGCAGACGGAGAGCGGCGGCAACATCAAGACCGACGCGAACACCTTCATCCAGCTGTGGGACCGCATCCACCTGCCGGAGGGCGACCCGAACAAGCTGACCGACGAGAACGCCCTGAACCAGTTCCTGGGCCGCGGCCTGACCGTCGAGAACATCAACACCCTGCGGACGGAGATGCAGGGCTCCCGCACCACGGACGGGTTGATCGAGGACCAGCTGAAGGACGGGCTGATCCAGACCGCCAAGAGCGCGCTCACCGGGACCGACCCGCTGCTCGGCCTGCGCGACCCGAAGGGCGACGAGCAGCTGCAGAAGTTCATGGCGTGGTTCCTGCCGGAGTACAAGCGCCTGCGCGAGCAGGGCAAGTCGCCGATCGAGTTGCTGGACCCGGAGAGCCCCGACTATCTCGGCAAGGCCATCAGCCGCTGGCAGCGGTCGCGGTCGCAGTTTCTGAAAGACCTGATCGACAACAATCCGGGCACGCTGGGGCTCGGCGGGGCCGGCGGCACGACCGAGGCGGATCTTGCCGCGCGGGCCACGCGCACGGCGACCGGGGAGGGCGGCCGCAAGATTTACGAGGTGGACGGGGCGTGGGTCTACGGCGACGGCTCGAAGGTTGAGTGATGGCTGACGTACCCGAGGGCTTCACGCTCGACGAGACCCCGCCGCAGGTGCCGATCGCCGGCGGAGGCACCGCCACGGCGCCGTCGCCTTTCGAGGCGGAGACGGCGTTCCGCACGGGGCAGCCCGCGGGCCATCTGTCGATCATGGACCAGTTTCTGGAATCCACATCGGTCGGCCGGGTGCTGGACGCTTTCGGCGAGGGCGTGCGGGAAGGCTGGGGGCACGAGCGCCTGGGGCTGTCGCCCGAGTCCGAGCAATGGTATCGCGATGTCGGGCTGATCCGCCGCGGCGACGGCAGCGACGACGTGTTCTGGATGTTCCGCGCCTTCAACGAGGCGCTGATCCGCCCGGCGGCCGTGGCGCTCGACGCGGCCATGCGGGCACCGACGGCGCTGGTCCAGGGAACGGCCGAGAGCGTGGGCCAGACGGCGGCCGAGGCCGGCGCCGGGCGCGGCACCGCGAAGACGCTCCGGCGCGAAGTCTTCATTGCGGCCGAGGCCCTGAACATTCTGGCGGCCGGCGCGGCCGGCGGCGGTGCGCCCGTGCCCTTCACGCGGCCGCCTTTGCGCCGCGGCGCTGGCAAGGCGACGCCCGACGCCCCGGAGATGGAAGGCCCGCCCCCGCCGCCCGAGCCGCCGGTGCGCCCCACGGAGCTGTTCGACACGACCGAGACGGCGGCGGTGGACAAGGCCGGGAATATCAACCTCGACCGCATCGCCGCGCCGGAGGACGTGAAGGCCGTTATTCGCGAGGCCGCGCTGGCGGGACCGCAGCGGCCGGACGTGCCGGTGCCGTTGGTGCCTGAATTTCTGCGCGGTGTGGATCTGGAGCAGCTGAATTACACCAACGGTCTGAAGGAGATCGCGGAACAGGCCGGCGTCGAGGTGATTCCCGGCAAGCACGTCAGCCTTGTGCGTGATGAGATTCGGGCGCTCTACCCCGACGTGTTTAAGAGGACCGAGCCTTCGTTGCGCGGCTTCGTCGACACGCGCGGTCAAGGGCAATTCTACCACGGCACGTCGAACGAGATCCCGCAACTGCAGGAGGGCGCGTATGCCAGCCTGAACTACTACGGCCAAGGCTTCTACACGACTGACGCCGTGGACATCGCCGAAGGTTATACGAAGAAGGGCCGGAGCGGGGCCGGAACGCCGACGATCTACAAGACGACGGAGCTTCGCCCTGTCAGCTTCTACGACATGGAGGCGCCGATCACGCCGGAGCTGCGCGCGTTCATCGAGCAGGACCACAACGGCGATTGGCATCTGGCGCAGCAGGCTCTGGACGAGAATCCCGCGAACCTGCGCGAGCTCTACGACGAGGTGCGTGGTCTCTCTCAAGGCGAAATGATCTCTGCGGATCGGGTCCAGGAGCAGGTATTTGATGTATTTCGCGCCCACCTGGAGGAGCAGGGCTACGGTGGGCTGACGCACAAGGGCGGACTTCGCACTGGCGCGAAGGAACATGACGTTCGGATATACTTCAATCCGGAGCGCGATCTGCAGATCGAGAAGGTGGATCCGGCGCAGTTCAAGGACACTTCGCCCGCGCGGAGGATCGACCCCGGCTTCGTGGCCGCCCGCCGCGGCGTGATCTCGCTGCAGGAGACGCAGGAGCTGGCCGACGCGCTGGGCATGACCCCGGCGCAGCTGGCCAAGCGGAAGATCGGCGAGGCGTTCAACGCCGAGGAGATCACGGCGGCGCGCGTGCTGCTGGTCGATTCGGCAACGAGGGTGCGCGATCTCGCGAAGAAGGCCGCCGGCGGCACCGAGCAGGATCAGCTGGCGTTCCTCGAGGCGCAGACCAAGCATCTGGCAATCCAGGAGCAGGTGGCCGGGCTGACGGCCGAAGCGGGCCGGGCGCTGTCGGCTTTCCGCATCATGGCCAAGGAGACCGGCGAGGCGCAGGATCTGGCCAGCCTGATCAAGACCTACGGCGGCCGCGAGACGGTCGACGACCTGGCCCGCATGGTCGGCGAGCTCGACACGCCGCAGCAGATCAGCAAGTTCCTGATGGACAGCCGGAAGGCCACGACCTCGGACATGCTGATCGAGGCGTGGATCAACGCCCTGCTGTCGGGGCCGCAGACCCACACCGTCAACACCCTCTCGAACTCGCTGATCGCGCTGTGGGCCGTGCCGGAGACGGCGCTGGCGGCCGGCATCGGCCGGCTGCGCGGGGCGTCCGACAGCGTGATGTTCGGCGAGGCCGGCGCCCGGCTGTTCGGGCTGACGCAGGGCGCCCTGGAAGGTGTGCGCGCCGGCTGGCGGACCTTCCGCACGGAAGTCCCGACCGACCCGCTGACGAAGATCGAGCAGCGGCGGCAGCAGTCGATCCCGAGCACCACGTTCCAGTTCGCCGGCCGCGAGATCACTGTCGGCGGCAAGCAGGTGCGCATCCCCGGCCGGCTGCTGATGGCGGAGGACGAGTTCTTCAAGGCGATCGGCTACCGGCAGGAGCTGAATGCCCAGGCGTACAGGATCGCGGCCAAGGAGGGGCTGCAAGGGCAGGCGTTCGCCGCTCGCGTGGCCGATCTGATCGCCAACCCGACTACGCCGATGCTGACCGCGGCGCGCAAAACCTCGGAATATCAGACCTTTACCAAGCCGCTGGGGCCCGCCGGGCAGGCGGTGCAGCGGTTCACCAACGCCCATCCGGCGCTCAAGCTGGTGGTCCCGTTCGTTCGGACTCCGGTCAATATCCTGAAATATGCCGGGGAGCGGACCCCGCTCTCCGTCCTCTCGGCCGAGGTGCGCAAGAATCTGTCAGGTGCCAACGGCGCCGCGGCGCGCGACACGCAGATGGCCCGCCTGACGATGGGCACGACTGTCGGCATCGCCGGCATCACGCTGGCGTCCCAGGGCTACATCACCGGCGGCGGGCCCAAAGACCCGGCCCAGCGGGCGATGCTCTATCTGAGCGGCTGGCAGCCCTACAGCGTGCGCGTCGGCGACATCTACTACGCCTACGGCCGCTTCGAGCCGCTGGGTACGCTGCTCGGCGTCTCCGCCGATATGTACGAGATCGGCGCCGCCATGACCGACCCCGAGGGCGAGGATCTGGCCGCCCTGGTCATGGGCTCGGTCTCCAAAAACCTGGTCAACAAGACCTGGATGCAGGGTCCGGCCAACCTGATCGAGGCGGTGCAGGATCCCGACCGTTACGGCCAGCGATACGTCCAGCGGCTGCTCGGCACGGTGATTCCGACGGGCGTGGCCCAGGTGGCGCGCGTCGACGACCCCTATCTGCGGGAGGCGCGGTCGATCCTCGACCAGATCCGCTCCCGCACGCCGGGCCTCTCCGCCGGCCTGCCGCCCAAGCGCGACATCTGGGGCGAACCGATCAAGCTGGAAGGGAGCCTCGGCCCCGACCTGATCAGCCCGGTCTACCTGAGCCGGATGAGCAACGATCCGGTCAACCAGGAACTGCTGAAGTTGAAGATTTTCCCGGCCAAGCCCGACCGGCAGATCCGCGGCGTCGAGCTCACGGACGAGCAATACGACGAATATCAACGGGTTGCGGGACGCTACGCCAAGGCGACCCTGGACTCGCTGGTCAAGCAGCCGGAGTGGGGCCATCTGCCCGAGTTCGTCCGGATCGAAACCATTACCAGGGTGATCGGCCAGACCCGCGAGCAGGCCCGGAAGTACATGCTGCTGCGGCACCCCGACATCATCGACACGGCCGCGCTGGACCGGCTCGAGCAGATCCAGGGCCAGTAGTTGCGATTTTCACAAGCAGGTGGGATAATCCCACGGCATTCCCGGAGGGTACAGTGACCGTCAACACCACCGCGAACAGGACTTCCTACGCCGGGAACGGGTCGACCCAGGTCTTCACCTTTCCCTATTACTTCCTGGCGGACTCGGACCTGACGGTCATCCTGCGGGTCGACAGCACGGGCGTCGAGACGGTCCAGGCGCTCACCACGGACTACACGGTCAGCGGCGCCGGCAACGAGGCGGGCGGCACGGTGACGATGCTGACGGCGCCCGCCACCGGCGAGACGCTGGTCATCCTGCGCACCGTCCAGGCGACGCAGCCCACCGATTTCGTCGAGAACGACGCCCTGCCGGCGGAGACGCTGGAGGAGACGGTCGACCGCCTGGCGATGGCCATTC
>DAIMFL010000112.1:0-1190 GCA_036724615.1 Alphaproteobacteria bacterium
CGCGTCGAGCGCCGGACGGTCGGCGAGCGTCTCGCGATTGGCCTCGCCGGCGACGCCGTTCCAGGTGGCGCGGCGGCGCACCGGCTCGCCGAGGCGACCGGCGGCGATATCGCAGCCAGCCCGCCGCAGCCCGTCCACCGTGCGCTCCGACAGGCCCTCGCAGGCGTCGAACGGCCGCGGCGTGGCGAGGACGGCGACGCGATGGCCGAGCCGCGCCAGGCCGATCGCTGCCGCAGCGCCGGCGGGACCGCCGCCCAGGACCAGGATGTCCGCCGTCGCGTCCATGGCCGCAGAGTGCGGCATGACGCGGCGATCAGGTCAAGCGATTGACTTTCCCGGCGCGGAACGCGCCAATCGCCGCGCCGCCGATGCTGCTCGAGAGATCGAACCGATGCGATACGGTCTGACCGTCGCCCTCGCCGTCCCCGTCCTGGCCGCGATCGCGGTCGGCGGCCTGTACCTCGCGCGCGAGGGTGGCGACGAGGGCGCCATGGACCCGGCCCGCCTCGCGCTCGGCCGACAGCTCTACGAGCGGCATTGCGCGTCCTGCCACGGGGTCGAGCTGGAAGGGCAGCCCGACTGGCAGGAGCGGCGCGCCGACGGCAAGCTGCCCGCCCCGCCGCACGACGCGAGCGGCCACACCTGGCACCATCCCGACCAGCAGCTCTTCGCCATCACCAAGCACGGCCTCGCCCCCTTCGCCGGTCCCGACTACCAGACCGACATGCCGGCATTCGGCGACGTGCTGTCCGACGAGGAGATCCGGGCGGTGCTCGACTACATCAAGTCGCGCTGGCCGGAGGAGGTGCGCGCCCGCCAGGCGGAGAGCACGCGGCGCGCCGAGGGATCGTGAGGCGTCAGAACAGCCGGCCGCCGTTCGGCACGGGCTGCCCCGGGCCGATCAGCACGACCTCGCCCTCCGCATCGGGGAAGCCGAGCACCAGCACCTCGGACCTGAACTTGCCGATCTGCTTCGGCGGGAAGTTGACGACCGCGGCGACCTGCCGGCCGACCAGCTGCTCGGCCCGGTAATGCGCCGTGACCTGCGCCGAGGTGCGCCGCGTGCCGATCGCCGCGCCGAAATCGACGGTCAGCTTCAGCGCCGGCTTGCGCGCCTCCGGATAGGGCTCTGCGGCGATGATGGTGCCGACCCGGATGTCGATCCTGCGGAAGTCGTCGTAGCCGATCGT
>DAIMFL010000112.1:1290-9910 GCA_036724615.1 Alphaproteobacteria bacterium
CGACCGCCTTTCTCTCGTCGGGCGTGAGTGCTTTTCGGAGGAAGTCACGGACCGGTTCGCCACCGGCATCCGTCCGGTAGAACTCGGCCGTTATCGTCTTCTTCGGCTTCTCGGGAACCATGCGCGCACCGTATAAGGTGCGATTTTTGCGGGCTATGTCAAGGCTGGTGCGCTGGCCGGAAGACGAGAGACAGAAAAGAAGACGAGAAAACGAGAAAAAAAGGCCGCGTCGCTGTCCTCGCGACCACGGCCTCGACTGCCGGGCGGTCCCTGCCTGGACCGCCCCTCGGGCGTCTCGATTACTTCTTCGCGGCGGCCTTCGGCGCGAGGGCGCTCTTCACTTCCTCGATGTTCTCGACGACCCGCTTGCTGATGAGGTCGACGGCCTCGGTGTTCGCCTTCTGGGCGATGGTGGACAGCTCGCGCAGATTGGCGACCGCGGTCTCGAACGCGTCCCTGGCGAGGGCCACGTGACGGGCGATCTTGTCCTCGGGCGTGCCGACGGTGGCCAGCTCCTTGGCGACCAGCGACAGCTCCTCGGTCGCCTTGCGGGCGAACTCGGCCTGGCGCTTGGCGATGGTCTGGACGCCCTCGAAGGCGACCTGGTTCGCGGCGGTCAGCGCCTCGATGTTCTTGCGCTGGGACGCCATCACCGCGTCGACGTCGAAGCCCGGCAGCTTGCCGTTGCCGAACAGCTTGCCGTACTCCGCGAAGCTCTTGTTGAAGTCGGCGTAGAACTGCGTGAAATCGGGGAACTTGATGAATTCCGGGTCGAAGAACCCGGCGTTCGCCTTGGCCATAATCGTCTCCTGTGGGGTCTGCCTACATGATCGCGACGGCCGTGACGGTCTCTGGGGCCGCGGCACGCATTGCATGCTGCGGTGCAATATGGGCGCATTGTCGCACTGCGTCAACGAGTTTTTGTGCAGCGCAGCAAGAAGGCAGAATGGCAGGATCCGTCCGAGGATCAGGCGGTGGCGCGCCGACGGCCCATCGGACAACCGAGCGGGCGCTCGAGGACGGACGCCCAGCCTTCCGCCCGCCTGAGGGCCCGGTCGAGCGCGGCCATGGTATGCGCCCTGTCCTCGGTCTCGTCCCGGAGCCAGGCCCGGAACGCGGCGAGATAGACCGCGGCCAGGCCCTTGGCCCGGATCAGGCCGGCGAGCCCGGTCGCCGGGATCCCCGCCGCCTCCAGCATCGCCGCCATGGACCGGCGCAGCCCCGCCGCGCCGCAGAGGAGCGCCAGCGGATCCCGGCAGCTGGCGCGGGCCACCGCCCGCAGCCCCGCGCGATGCGGCTGCAACGCGTCGAAGCGGCGCATCACCACGTCGAAGAGCCGGTCGCGCGGATCGCCCTCCGGCGGCTCGCCGTCGATCGCCTGAAGCACCTGGAGGTCGACGCGGCGCGACAGGGCGGCGAGGATCGCCTGGCGCGTCGGAAAGCGGCGATAGAACTCCGACAGAGGCTGGCCCGCCTCGGCGGCGATCTCGGCCAGGGTCAGCTCGCTCCAGCCCCTCTCGGCGGCAAGCCGCAGGGCGGCTTCGATCGCCGCGAATTCCGGATCCGCGGCCTCCGCCGCGGGCCGCGCCCGCGTCCGCTTCGCGCTCGCCTTTCTCGCCATCCGAACCTCCCCAAGCGAACCTGCCGCCGGCCGAGTCCGCCGCCGCGGCCTGTTATCTTATCTGGAGCCGGGAGGAGACCCGAACAATGGGGCGGCAGCGAGGCAAACCCGCGAGGCCGAGGGATCAGAGCCCCGGCTTGGCCAGGTCGACGACCTGCCCGCCGGTGAGCTCGACCAGCACGGCAGGCGTCAGCCGGAAGACCGCGTTGGGCGTTCCGGCCGCCGCCCAGATCTCCGCGAAGCCCATCAGGTCGCGATCGATGAAGGTGGCCGGGGGCACGAGATGCCCGACGGGGGGCACGCCGCCGATCGCGAAGCCGGTCTTCTCCCGCACGTAGTTGGCGTCCGCCTTGCCGAGCTTCTCGCCGAGCGCAGCCTCGACCTTCTTCTCGTCGACCCGGTTGGCGCCGCTCGCCACGACCAGCACCGGGCGTCCCGAGGGCCTGGCGCGGAAGACGAGCGACTTGGCGATCTGGGCGACGCTGCAGCCGATCGCCGCCGCCGCGTCCGCCGAGCTGCGCGTCGAGGCGGCGAACTCCACGACCGCGAGGTCGTGGCCCCGGCGCGCCAGCTCGTCCTGGACGCGCCGCGCGCTGGCCGGCAGCGATGGCGCCTCGGCGCTCACGGGCGTCAATCCGCCAGCTCGCGCGAGCGGCGCGTCGCCGCGGCGATGGCGCGGACGAAGAGCGGCTCGAGCCCGTCCGGGCCCATCAGGATGTCGAGCGCCTCTTTCGTCGTGCCGCCCGGGCTGGTGACGTTGCGGCGCAGCTGCGCGGCGGGCTCGTCGCTCTGCCGGGCGAGCTCGCCCGCTCCCGAGACCGTCGTCCGCGCCAGCCGCATGGCGAGATCCTCCGGCAGGCCGGCCGCGACACCCGCCTTCGCCAGGCATTCGATCATCAGGAACACGTAGGCCGGCCCGCCGCCGGAGACGGCCGTCACCGGGTCGATCAGCGATTCGTCCTCCACCCAGGCGACCTCGCCGGCGGCGACAAGGAGCGCGGTCGCCTGCGCCCGCTGCGCGGCCGAGACCGCCCGGTTGGCGCAGGCCACGGTGATGCCGCGGCCGACCGCGGCCGGCGTGTTCGGCATGGCCCTGACGATCGCGGCCTCGGCCCCGAGATGCCGCTCGAAATAGCCGATCGTCTTGCCCGCGGCGATCGACAGGAAGCAGGCGCCCGGCCGCACGAAGCGCCGATAGGCGGGAAGGGCCGCCGTCATCTGCTGCGGCTTGACCGCGAGCACCACCATGCGCGGGGCGAGATCCGCCGGCAGCTCGGCGGGATCGGCGACCAGGGTGACGCCGAGCGGGGCGAGCGCCGCGCGGCCGGCCTCCTGCGGCTCGACCACCGCCGTCTGCGCCGCCGGCAGGCCGCCGGCCAGCCAGCCGCGCAGCAGCGCGCCGCCCATCTTGCCGCAGCCCACGAGCAGCAGCGGTCCTTGCACGGTCATGAGACGCGTTCCCGTTGCGCGGCGGGGGTCAGGCTTCGCCGACCGTCTCGATCATCGCCGCCGCGATCGCGTCGGCGGGCGTCCGGCCGCCCCACAGCACGTACTGGAACGCGGGAAAGAAGCGCTCGCATTGGCTGACCGCGATGTCGACCAGATCCTCCAGCTGCTCGACGCTCACCCGCCCTGCGCCGCGCAGCAGCACGGTGTGGCGGAACATCGGCACCAGCTCGTCCGAGCAGAGGTCGAAATGACCGAGCCACATCTTCTCGTTGACGAGCGCCAGGAGCTCGGCGATCGCGATCCGCTTCTGCGGCGGCGAGCGCATGTCGAACAGGCAGGAGAAATACATGGCGCTCAGGTCTTCCTGCCACTGGAAGAACAGGCGGTAGTCGCACCACCGACCGGCGATCTCGACCACCATCTCTTCTTCGGTGGCCCGATCGAAACGCCACTCGTTCGCGTTGACCAGTTCTTCGAGAATGTCGAGCGGATTGCCCGAGAGCGGAGTTTGCGTAGCCTCCAACACGGCCATTCAAGCACCCTCCCTGGTGAAGCCCGACACCCCGGATTGTCGAGCGGTGGGAGTTGCTCCCCGACATCTAGAGAGCCGACCTGAAACCACCCACCACATGTAGCGTGCCAAAACGGGAGAGCAGGTGCAACAAGGATTTGGCGCCGTGCAATTCTATGCGCGGGCGCCGGCCTGCCTCAGATCGGCTCGGCGGGCGCGCCGGGCGGGGGCGTGTCCTCGGCGAGGCCGGTGCCGCCCGCCGTCACGCTCCGCGCCGCCACCTCGGCGAGTTCCGCCTCGAGCCGGGCGATGCGGCGCGCCAGCCGCTCCTGCTCCGCGCGCGCCGTGGAGGCCACGGCCTTCACCGCCTCGAACTCCTCGCGCGTCACCAGGTCCATGTCCCGCAGCATGCGTTCCACCTGCTCGCGAAACCGCGCCTCGAGCTCCTGCCGGAGCCCGGTGAACCCGGAGAGCGCGCCGGAGGCGACGCGCGCCATGTCGTCGAAGAAGCGATTCTCGGTCTGCATGTCGGGCGCTATCCGTGTGCTGTTCGGGGACGGGGGCATTCCGTGAATATCGGCAGCATCGGCGGCCGGCGCAACCTCGGTCCGGCGCCGGAGCAGCGCGATCGCGGAGCGGGCGGCGGCTCTTCCCCTCGCGCGGACGGATCACTATAAGGGCAAGCCTCAGGAACCCCGCCGGAGCCCATGCTCGCTGCCATCCCCTTTCCGGCGATCGATCCGGTTCTCGTCGAGATCGGCCCGTTCGCGATCCGCTGGTACGCCCTGGCCTATATCGTCGGCCTGCTGCTCGGCTGGCGCTATTGCCTGCATCTCGCCGCGCGCCCGCCGCGTCTGGTGACGCGCGACCACATCGACGATTTCTTCCTCTGGGCCACGCTCGGCGTCGTGCTGGGCGGGCGGCTCGGCTACGTGCTGTTCTACCAGCCCGGCTACTTCGTCGAGCATCCGCTCGAGATCCTGTTCGTCTGGCAGGGCGGCATGTCCTTCCACGGCGGCCTCGTCGGCGTGATCCTGGCGATGTACCTGTTCGCCCGGCAGCGCGGCATTCCGTTCTTCGCCCTCACCGACATCGTGGCGAGCGCAACGCCGATCGGGCTGCTCCTCGGGCGCATCGCCAATTTCATCAACGGCGAGCTCTACGGCCGCGCGAGCGACGTTCCCTGGGCGATGGTGTTCCCGGATCCCAACAGCGGCGGCCTGCCGCGCCACCCGAGCCAGCTCTACGAGGCGGCTTTGGAAGGCGTCGTGCTGTTCCTGCTGCTGTTCGCGCTGGCGCATTTCACCCGCGCCTCGGAGCGGCTCGGCCGGCTGAGCGGCGTGTTCCTGATCGGCTACGGCGTCGCCCGTTTCATCGTCGAGTTCTTCCGCGAGCCCGACGCGCAGCTCGGCTATCTGCTCGGCGGCACCGTTACGATGGGGCAGATCCTGTCGCTGCCGATGATCGCGCTCGGCATCGTCCTGGTGCTGCGCGCGCGGCCGGCACCGGCGCTGAGCCGCTGATCCCTCGACGGTGACGCCGCTCGGAGAGCTCCTGGCGCAGCGGATCCGGCACACCGGGCCGATCACCGTGGCCCAGTACATGACCGAGGCGCTCGGCCATCCGCGCCACGGCTACTACACGACGCGCGATCCCTTCGGCCGCGCCGGGGACTTCACCACCGCGCCCGAGATCAGCCAGATGTTCGGCGAGCTCGTCGGGCTGTGGTGCGTGGCGGTGTGGCAGTCGATGGGCAGCCCGGCGCGGCTGTGCCTGGCGGAGCTCGGGCCCGGCCGCGGCACGCTGATGGCGGATGCGCTGCGCGCCGCCCGTCTGCGGCCCGCCTTCCGGGCGGCGGCGCGCGTGCATCTCGTGGAGACGAGCCCGGTGCTGCGCGCGCGCCAGGCGGAGACCCTGCGCGCCGCCGAGCCGGAGCTCGAGCCGGCCTGGCACGACTCCGTCTCGACCCTGCCGGACGGACCCCTGCTGCTGATCGCCAACGAGCTGTTGGACGCGTTGCCGGTGCACCAGTTTCAGCGCACCGCCGAGGGCTGGCGCGAGCGCGTCGTCACGCTGGATGATTCCGGAGATCGGCTGGCCTTCGCGCTGGCGCCGCCCGGCCCGGCGCTCGCTTTGCTCGCCCCGGCGCAGCGCTCGGCGCCGCAAGGGGCGGTGGCCGAGGTCTCGCCCGCCTCTCTCGCGCTTGCGTCCGAGATCGCGCGGCGCGTCGCCGCCGGGGGCGGAGCGGCCCTCGTCGTCGACTACGGCCCGGCCGAGAGCGCGGCCGGCGACAGCCTGCAGGCGGTGCAGGGCCATCGTCCCGTCGATCCCCTGGACGCGCCGGGCGAGGCGGACCTTACCGCCCATGTCGACTTCGCCGCCCTGTCGCGCGCCGCCCGAGAGCAAGGGGCCGCCGCCCACGGTCCCGTGCCGCAGGGCCGCTTCCTGGCGAGCCTGGGTCTGGAGGCGCGCGCCGCCGCTCTGCTGCGGCGGGCGGACCAGGCGCAGGCCGCGAGCATCCGCGCCGCCGTCGCACGCTTGCTCGGTGCGGACGAAATGGGCACCTTGTTCAAGGCGCTGGCGATCGCCGCGCCTGGTCTTCCCGTGCCACCCGGATTCGACTCGCCCGCGTGAGGCTCTCGCCCTGGTCATGCTGACTCTCGCCGCCCTCCAACAGCCCGGGCTGCGGCACGGTTTCTTCGGCCGCCCCGGGGGCGTGAGCGAGGGGCTCTATGCCTCGCTCAACTGCGGCTTCGGCTCGGGCGACGACCCGGAGCGCGTGGCCGAGAACCGGGCGCGGGCGGTCGCCATGGCCGGCATGCCCGAGGGCTCGCTGATCACCGCGTATCAGGTGCACAGCCCCGACGTGGTCACCGTGACGGAGCCCTGGCGGCGCGCGGACGCGCCGAAGGTCGACGCGATGGTGACCGACCGCCCGGGACTGAGCCTCGGCATCCTCACCGCCGACTGCGCGCCGGTGCTGTTCGCGGACCCCGGGGCGCGGGTCGTGGGCGCGGCCCATGCCGGGTGGCGCGGGGCGCTGACCGGCGTGCTGGACGCGACGGTCGAGGCGATGCGCGCTCTGGGCGCCCGTCCGGAGCGTATCGCCGCCGGGGTCGGACCCTGCATCGCCCAGCCGTCCTACGAGGTCGGTCCGGAATTCCCGGCGCCCTTCCTGGCGCATGATCCGGAGAACGCCGCATTCTTCGCCCCGTCGGCGCGGGACGGGCGCCACATGTTCGACCTGCCGGGCTACGTGACCCGGCGGCTGCGGCGGCTCGGCCTCGGCCGCGTCGATACCCTGCCGCACGACACCTGCGCGGAGGCGGACCGGTTCTTCAGCTATCGCCGCGCCACCCTCGCGGGCGAGACGGATTACGGCCGCGATCTCTCGATCATCTGCCTGGAGGACTGATTCAGATGGCGTTGCATTTCAGCCGGGACGAGCTCTCGGCGCGGCGCGCGGCCGCGATCGGCCTGATGCAGGAGCGCGGCCTCGACGGGCTGCTGATGTTCCGGCAGGAAAGCATGTACTACCTGACCGGCTACGACACGTTCGGCTACGTGTTCTTCCAGTGCCTCTATCTCGGGGCCGACGGGCGGCTGATGCTGCTGACCCGCGCGCCGGACCTGCGGCAGGCGCAGCACACCTCGGTCGTCGAGGACATCCGCATCTGGGTGGACGGGCCCGACGCGAACCCGGCGCGCGAGCTCAAGGGGATGCTGCAGGAGATCGCGGGAAGCGGCCGGCGCTTCGGCGCCGAGCTCGAAGCCTATGGACTCACCGCCGCCAACGGCCTGCGCCTCATGGCGGAGCTCGACGGGTTCTGCACCCTGGTCGACGCCTCCGACCTGGTGAGCCGGCTGCGCCTGGTGAAGAGCGCGGCGGAGATCGCCTATGTGCGCCGCGCCGCCGAGCTCGCCGACGCGGCGCTCGCCGAGGCCAACCGCATGGCCGCGCCGGGCGTGTTCGAGGGCGACATCCTGGCCGCCATGCACGGCGCCATCTATCGCGGCGGCGGCGACGATCCGGCGAACGAGTTCATCATCGGCTCAGGCCGCGACGCGCTGCTCTGCCGCTATTTCACCGGGCGGCGCAGCCTCGACGCCCGGGACCAGCTCACGCTCGAATTCGCCGGGGTCTATCGGCATTACCATGCGGCGATGATGCGCACGATCTGCATCGGCGAGCCGTTGCCTGGGCAGCGCGAGATGCACGCCGTCTCGGTCGAGGCGCTCGAGGCCTGCAAGGCGGCGCTCAGGCCCGGCCGGCCGATCGGCGAGGTGTTCGACGCCTATGCCAGGGTCTGCGACGAGGCCGGCTATCGCGCCCACCGGATGAACGCCACCGGCTACAGCCTCGGCACCACCTTCGCGCCGAACTGGATGGACTGGCCGATGTTCTATCACGGCAACCCGGTGCCGGCGGCGCCCGGGATGGTGTTCTTCATCCACATCATCATCTTCGACAGCGAGCGCGGCGTGGCCATGACCAACGGCCATACGGTGCTGGTCACGGAAACCGGCTGCGAATCCCTGTCGCGGATGCCGACGGATCTGGTGGTGAAGTAGGAAGACCGGACGCGGCCATGCCGCATCTCATCATCTTCGGCCTCGCCTGCCTGCTCGGCCTCGTGGTGCTGATCCTTATCTGAGCTCCCGATCCGGAGCGCGGAGGGTCAGCGCCCCCAGAACCGGCCGAGCCGCTCGAGCGCGCGCCGGCCGGTCCTGAGGTCTTCTGGGAAGTAATCGATCCGGCCGAATAATGAGCTCGGCCGGCCCCTGTCCTCTCCGTCCTAGCGCTTCGCGGTACGCTTGCCGGCCGTCTTCCGGCGGACCGAGGACTTGCGCGCCGGGCTCTTGCGGGCGGCGGCGACGCGCTTCTTCGCGGTGGCCTTGCGAGCCGGCGACTTGCGGGCCGGGCTCTTGCGGGCCGTCTTCCGGGCCGGCGACTTGCGCGCGGCGGTCTTCCGGGTGGCCGTCTTGCGGGTCGCAGTCTTGCGAGCCGCGGTCTTGCGCGCCGTGGTCTTGCGGGCCGT
>DAIMFL010000112.1:10010-11158 GCA_036724615.1 Alphaproteobacteria bacterium
GCCGTGGTCTTGCGGGCCGTCTTGCGGCGCGCCGTGGTCTTGCGGGTCGCCGACTTGCGGGCGGCGGTCTTGCGGGCCGCGACCGTCTTGCGCGAGCTGCGCTTGCGGGCCGGCGACTTGCTCGGCGACTTCTTGGACTTCGTCTTCATCATGCACTCCATTGCGAGTGGACCTGCGCGAAATCGTGCCTTCCGGCACATCGCATACGGGCAATAGCCCGTAATGCGTTAAGAAAAAGTTATCACACTGAATGGAATCGGTCGACGATTTCTGGTCAAGCCGTCCTCTACTTTGAACCAGGACAATGTCCCGGGCCCTTGTCCGTCCGGTACAGGGGATGCGATCCAGACGTCCATGGGACTGCTCACCCGTTTTAACGGACTCGTCTGGACTCCCCTATGTCGAACACTGACTGCCGAAATGCGATCACCATTCCATGGGCGCGGGCGACCCCCGCCACGACCATGCTGCATTTGCGAAATGGACCGCGCCCACAGCCCTGTCCCGTCTCGAAAAATTTCGAGCTTTGCACGTAAAACCAATGGGTTGACCCTGCCGACACCGGGTCCGGGCAAGGGCGTTTACAGGGCGATATCGGATTGATACAGTCCGCGCCGACTTGCCGGGCGCGCGGGGGCGTTCGGCCGCCAGCGAGGCACGCGGCGCATCACCGGAAGCCCCGCGCCGCAGAGGTTTGTCCATGAAGATCCTTACCGGCAACAGCAATCGGCCGCTTGCCGAGGCGATCTCGGCTTACCTCAATCTTCCGCTCACCCACGCCTCGATCCGGCGCTTCTCCGACATGGAGGTGTTCGTCGAGATTCACGAAAACGTGCGCGGCGAGGACGTGTTCGTCATCCAGTCGACCTCGTTTCCGGCGAACGACAACCTGATGGAGCTGCTGGTCACGCTGGATGCGCTGCGCCGCGGCTCGGCCCGGCGGGTCACCGCCGTGATCCCCTATTACGGCTATGCTCGGCAGGACCGCAAGTCCGGCCCGCGCACGCCGATCTCCGCCAAGCTCGTCGCCAACCTGATCACCGTCGCCGGGGCCGACCGCGTCCTGACACTCGATCTTCATGCAGGCCAGGTCCAGGGCTTCTTCGACATCCCGACCGACAATCTCTTCGCCGTGCCGATCCTCGCCC
>DAIMFL010000113.1:0-11154 GCA_036724615.1 Alphaproteobacteria bacterium
CGCCTCTGCCGAAGGGCCGGCTCCGACAGGGGCGGCCCGGCCCTTGGCCGCGAACAGGCTGCGTTCGGCGGCGGCCGTCATGCCACTTCCTGTCGTCCGCCGCCGAGCGGCAGAACCTGCTGCCGCGGAACCGATGGCAGCAGGGTCAGGGTGCTGCGGGGCGCCGCGCGGCGGCGACCGCTCACGCGCTCCTCGATATAGGCCCAGAGCCGTTCGATCTCCTCGGCCGACCGCGACTCGCCCGGCATCTCCATCACCGTGCGCCCGTCGACCATGCTCGCGGCGAAGTCGACGCGCTGGTGAATGATCGACGGGGCGAGAGGCCCGTGCTGCGAGAGGACCGTGATCGCCTCGGCCGTGATGCGGGCGCGCGGCGTAGCGCCGTTCAGGATGAAGAGCAGCGGCTTGCCCAGATGCTCGACCAGCTCGACGGTGGCGCCGATCGAGCGCAGGTCGTGCGGACTCGGCCGCGTCGGGATGAGCACCAGGTCGGCGAGCTTCACCACGTCGCCGATCTCGGCGGTGAGGGCGGGCGGCGTGTCGATGATCAGGTAGTCGATCGCATGGAGGCGCAGCCGCTCCACGTCCGCTGCGAGATCGGCCAGCGAGGTCCGGACGAAATGCGGCGTGGGCGCTTCGCGCGCATTCCACCAGTCGGCCAGGCTGCCCTGCGGATCGATGTCGACGATCGCGACCTGTCCGCCGCCGGCGCGCTCGGCCTCCACGGCCAGGTGGCCGGCCAGAGTCGTCTTCCCCGCACCGCCCTTGCGGGAGGCGATGACCAATACATGCATTCTTGTCTTCTTCCCCCTGTCTGCCGCGCGTCCGGTACTCCCTGGCGGAGCCGCAGACTCTCACACGCCTTATGCTGGCGGTCCGGATATCCCATGACCCGCCTCGACGCGGCGATCATGCCACTAGATATCAGTGACCTTTGTTTAAAAACTACTATATCCGGTAGTGACTGCAAACCCTTGTGTGGCGGGGGAGGCGGGGGATTTTTTCCCGCTGCGGTAAGCTTGCAACGCCGCGCCGATCGGGGGCGGCAGAACGGGAGAGCATGACGAGAGCCGAAGGCGCATCGGGCCAGATCTTCGCACACCGGCCCCTGTTCACCCTGGCGGCGTTGTATGGCGCTGCGGTCGTGCCGCTCGGCACGCTCGGCTATGCAGGCCGGCTTCCCGTGTGGCAGATGCCGAGCTACTGGCACGGTCACGAGATGCTGTTCGGCTTCGCGCTCGCCGTGGTGGGCGGCTATCTGCTGACGCGGCTCGGCCGGATCCAGCTCGGCATCGCCGTGGTCCTGTGGCTTCTCGGCCGCGCCGTGGCCGCGATCGAGGGCATTCCGCCGGCGCTGTCGATTCCTGCGGCTCTCGCCTATCCGGTCTGCCTGTTCGTGCTGGCCGGCCTGCCGCTGCTGCGCGCGGCGAAGCGCTGGCGCAATCTGGTCTTCGCGCCGCTGCTCGGCGCCTTCGTTCTCGCGGAGCTCTTGTTCCAGGCGGGGGCCGCGGGGTGGGTGCCCGACGGCGAGATGCGCGGGCTGCTCTTCGCGCTCTCCGTCGTGGCGATGCTGCTCTTCCTGATGGGCGGTCGCGTCACCGCGGCGGCCGCTTCGGGCGCGATGCAGCGGGCGGGCGCACCGCATCGCGACATGGCGCAGGGGCGGGTCGAGACGGCGGGGGTGGCGGGCCTCGCGGCGATGGCGGTTGGGCTCGTCGTGGGACTGTCCTGGCTGACCGCGATCGGCGCCGCGGCCGCCCTGATCTGCGCGACGGCACGCCTGCTCCGCTGGGCGCCGGTCGCGCATTGGCGCCGTCCGGAGCTCCTCGCGCTGATGCTGGGCTATGGCTGGCTCGCCGCCGGAGCGGCGCTGCTGCTCGCGACGGCGGTGGGTCGGGCCCCCGTCGCCGATGCGCTCCACGGCATTGCGGCGGGCGCGCTCGGCACGCTCTCGGCGGCGATGATGACGCGGGTCTCGCTGCAGCGGACGCGCCGGCCCATCGCGCTCTCGGCGCCCACCCGGGCCGCGATCCTCTGCGTCGGCCTTGCCGCGCTGGCGCGGCTCCTGGTGCTCGCCGGGGAGCCGCAGCGGCTGGCGCTGCTCGGCACGGCCGCGGCGCTGTGGTCGGCGGCCTTCCTGATCGTCGCGGCCGAGGTCTGGCGGGCCCGCCCGCCGCGGGCGCGCTAAATTCCTTCCTGGTCGGGCAGCAGGGCCTCCGCGAGCAGCTTGTCGCGGCCATAGATGTCGTCGCGGAAATGAATGCTCCCGTCCTTGTTCACCCAGGCGGTGAGATAGGTGAGATGGACAGGGATCGGCTGGCGGAGCGTGATCACCTTCTGCGCGCCGGTCGCGATGGCGGCGTCGAGCTTCTCCTTGGTCCAGCCGTCCGCCTCGAGCAGCACCGCGCCGAAATCGACCGGATGCTCCACCCGGATGCAGCCGTGGCTGAAGCTCCTCACCGTCTCCCGGAACAGCTGGCGCGACGGCGTATCGTGCAGATAGATGTTGTACGGGTTCGGAAACATGAACTTGATGCGCCCGAGGGCGTTCTGCTCGCCGGGCTCCTGCCGCAGCTTGTAGGGGAAGCTGCGGGACGACACCTGGCTCCAGTCGATCGTGTCGGGATCGACCGGTACCGCGCCCTCCGACCAGTCGCTCAGCACGACGATGTTGTTCCTCTCCAGGTAGCTCGCGTCCTTGCGGAGCTTGGGCAGGATCTCGTTGCGCGCGATGCTCGGCGTGATGTTCCAGTAGGGATTGAGCACGACGTAGGTCATCATCCCGCTGAAGACCGGCGTCCGGTGATAGGGCGTGCCGACGACCACGCGCGAGTCGTGGATCGTCCGCGGCCCGTCGACGACCTTGAGCTCGAAATCGGCCATGTTGACGAACACGTAGCGCTCGCCGAGATCGTCCGGCATCCAGCGCCGCCGCTCCATGTTGAGCAGCATCTGCTCGATGCGCGCCTCGACCGGCACGTTCATGGCGGCGACCGTCTTCTTGCCGGCCACGCCGTCCTGGGTGAGGCCGTGCCGCCACTGGAAGCGCTTCACCGCCGCCTCCAGCGCCGGATCGTAGAGCTCCGCGGCCTCCGGCGGGATCGCGATCTCGGCCGAGAGGTCGCCGGCTTCGATCAGCCGCTCGCGCAGGATCGGCACGCGGGGATCGCTCATGCCGGGCTTCAGGCTGGGTCCTTCGGGCACCTGCCGCCATCCGCCCGCGGCGGCGACGGCGCGGTAGGCGGCGAGCGCTTCCTTCAGCCGCTCGTAATTCGGCGTGCGCGGGGCGAAGCTCGCGAGATAGTCGGCGAGGTCCGGCGCGCCGTCCACCGCCAGGAGGACGGCGCCCGCCCCCGGCCGCTCCGGCTCTATCCGCATTTCGCTGTCCACCTCGGTGGGCACGGTGCGTCCGGCGAGCTGGTCCGCGGCATAGCGGGCCACGGCGCGGCTCATCAGCACCTCGAGCTCGGCGAGCGCCGCCGGATCCTGCGCATCGAGCCGGGCGGCGATCGCCGGAGCAGCGTAGTCGTTGGGGTCGAGCCCGTCCTGGTCCGCCGCGGCGAGGGCGGCGGCCAGGGCCTTCGCCCTGGCGCTCGCGCCGGCGGCTTCGATCCACAGCGGCTCGAAGGCGCGATCGGCATAGAACTGGCGGAGCTCGGCGATCTGCATGGCCGCATCGGAATCGCCGGCGGCGGAAGCGGCGAGGTCGAGCCGCTCCTCGATCGCCGCGGCGATGTCCTGTGCCGCGGCCGGCACTGCCGCAACAAACGGCATCGCCCAGAGGAAGCTGCCGACCAGCAGAACCCGGCGGATCATCCTAGCTGCGACCATGATTTCCTTTCCGCTCTCGCCGGCGCGGCACGCTGCGCGGGCGCAATCTCCAGACTGTCCTCATCATACGCGAGGACGACGATCCCGGCGCCTTCCAACGCCGCCCGGGTCTTCGGGTTTCCCGACGGTTCGAGCTCGGGCGCCGCCCGCCTCCAGGATGGCCGCTACTGCCGGAGGGTCTGGCGCTTGTCGTGGAGAGCCTTGGTGAAGGCCGAGGCCGCGACCCCGATCAGCTGGTCCTTGTTCTTGGCGCAGTGCAGGTCGAGAAAGGTCAGCAGCTCGGATGCGTTGTGCTGCGGCGCGATATCGTAGGTATCGGGGGTCAGATAGTTGTAGGCGGTGAGATAGCCGGTGAGCCAGTCGGCATAGCTCTCGGTCCCGGCCAGGTCGGTCCGCCGGTCCTCCAGGTACTTGCTGCAGGTCATCGCGCCGAGGCCGCGCAGCTTGTACATGTTCTTGGCATCGGCTGCGGCGGCACCCGTCCAGCCCGACGGCAGCAGCATCGCGGCCGCCAGCGCGCCAGCAATCAGTCGGCGAAGCGTCACGGTCATCTCCCTGCGCAACCGCCGGGCGGAGCCCCCGGCCGGTCTGGATGTTAGGAATCCCCGCGCCCCGGAGCAAGGCGCAGCCGCAGTGAGCCGCATCACACCGCCGGAAAGTAAAATGTTTGTCCATCGCCCGGTGGTTTGTTACCAGTGTGACCATAGCCCGAGGGGGCGGCCCCGAGGCGCTGCGGCCGCGCGTCGGCCGCTGGGGCGAGCAAGGGCACGATCTCGATGCAGGAGCCGGTCGGACCGACCGCAGCGGAGGCGCCCACCGCCGATTCGGCGGCGGCCGATCCGGCGCCGCATTTCCGCAGCGGCCGGGATCTGTTCGACGCAGGGCGGCTGCGCGAAGCGGTGCCGGCGCTTCAGCAGGCGATCCGCCTGAAGCCCGATCACGTGGAGGCGCTGGTCCTCCTGGGCCGCGCCCTCGTCGCGCTCGGCGCCGAGCCGGCGGGACGGGCGGCCCTGCAGGCTGCGCTCGCCCGGGCGGCGCCGCGGGCCAAGGCGCAGTCGCGGCTCGGCGTGCTTCTGCAACGCGGCGGCTGTCATGCGGAGGCGCTCGCCGCCTTCGACGCCGCCATCCGCCTGCAGCCGAAGGCGGCCGCGCACCACTTCAACCGCGGCATCAGCCTGAGCGCGCTCGGCCGGCTGGACGAGGCCATCGCGTCCTATCGGCGGGCGGTCGAGATCGATCCGCGCCACGTCAAGGCCTTGAACAATCTCGGCAACTGCCTCCGGCGCACCCGGGGCCTGGCCGAGGCGGAGACGGTGCTCCGCAGGGCCGTCGAGCTCGATCCGCACTGGTCGGCGCCGCACTACAATCTCGGCCGGGTCCTCGCCAAGCGCGAGCGATTCGGCGAGGCGGTGGTCGCCTTCCGCCAGGCGATCCGGCTGCAGCCGGACCATGCGGACCCGCATGCCTCGCTCGGCGTCGTGCTGCAGGAGATCGGACAGCTGGACGCCGCCCGGGCGAGCTATCGGCGCGCCATAGCGCTGTCGCCGGACCATCCCGCCGCCCATGCCCTGCTCGCCCATATCGACGAAGCACCGGCGGACGAGGCGGTGCTCGCCCGGCTCGAGGCGCGGGTCGCCTCCAGGCAGTGCCCTGCCTTGGATCGGCAGCATCTCCATTTCGCGCTGGCCCGCAGATACGAGCAGATCCGCGACTACGGCCGCGCCTTCGATCACCTGGTCGCCGGCAACCGCCTCAAACGCGCCGAGCTCGCCTACGATCTGGCGGCGGATCTCGACCGCTTCCGCCGCCTGGCAGAGCTGTTCGACGCCGCCTTCCTCGCCCGTCACGACGGGCATGGCGACCCCTCCGGCCTGCCGATCTTCGTCGTCGGCATGCCGCGCTCCGGCACCACGCTCATCGAGCAGATCCTGGCCAGCCATAGCGCGGTGCACGGGGCCGGCGAGGTACCCTTCATGAGCAGCGCCGCGGACGCGGCGATCTCTGCCCTGATCTCGCGCGCGGGCGGGGCGACGTCCGGCATCGAACCGGCGCAGCTGCATCGGATCGCCGAGGCATATCTCGCGCAGCTGAGCCGGCGCGCCCCGCACGCGCGGCGCATCGTCGACAAGATGCTGACCAACTTCATCTATGTCGGCCTGATCAGGCTCGCCTTGCCGAATGCGCGGGTGATCCATGCCCGCCGCCATCCGCTCGACACCTGCGTGTCGATCTTTCGCGCCTTGTTCTCCAGCGGCCTGGCCTTCTCGTATGATCTGACGGAGCTCGGCCGCTACTATGCGGGCTATGCCCGGCTGATGCGCCATTGGCACGAGGTTCTGCCGGGCTTCGTGCTCGATGTGCAGTACGAGCACCTGCTCGACGACCAGCGCGGCGTCACGGAGCGCATGCTGGCCCATTGCGGCCTCGCCTGGGAGGACGCCTGCCTGCGCTTTCACGAGACGCAGCGGCCCGTCAGGACGGCGAGCGTCGCGCAGGTGCGCCAGCCGATCTACCGCAGCTCGACCGGCACGTGGCAGCGCTACGGCGAACGCCTGCGGCCGATGATCGAGGCGCTGGGGGAGGAGGCGATGGAGCAGCCCGCCTTCGCCGCTGCGCCGAGCGAGCCGGCATGAGCACCCATCCGCTGGCCTTCGAGCTTGCGCGCGCGGCGGATCTGGTCCGTGAGGGCCGGCTGGCCGAGGCCGAGACCGCCTATCGCACCATCCTGGCGCGCAAGCCGGAGTCGACCGAGGTCCGGATGCGGCTGGCGGATGTGCTGAATCGTCAGGGGAAGGGCGAGGCGGCGTTGGGCGAGCTGCACCAGGCGCCGCAGCGCCCCGCGCCGCCGGAGCTCCGCGAGGCGCTGGCGTCGATTCTCGCGGAGCTGGGTCGGACGGCGGAAGCCGAAGCGGCCTATCGCGAGCTGATCGACGCGTCGCCGCAGCGGGCCCAGAACTGGATCGCGCTCGCCGGACTGCTGCGCAAGCGGCGCGATGTGGCTGCCGCGATCGAGGTCTATCGCGCGGCGGCGGAGGTTCATCCGAAGGTCTTCGCCATAACCTACAATCTCGGCAACGCGCTGCGCGAGGCGGAGCGGCTCGAGGAGGCGCGCGCGGCCTACGAACGGGCGATAGCGCTCGATCCGCGTTCGACCGACGCGCAGTTCAATCTGGCGATCACGCTGCGCCGCCTGGACCGTGTTGCGGAAGCCGCCGAGGTCAACCGCCGGATCGTCGCGATCGATCCGGCGCAGGTGCGCGCCTGGAACAATCTCGGGATCTGCCTGCGGACGCTCGAGCGGCTGGACGAGGCCGAGGCGGCCTACCGGGAGGCGATCCGGGTCCAGCCGGACTACGCCGACGCCTATTACAATCTGGGCAACGTGCTGGCCGAGGCGGAGCGGCTGCGCGAAGCGGGCGTCGCCTATCGCAGCTGCCTGCAGCACGATCCGAAGCACCACCTCGCCTGCTTCGAAGCGGGCAATCTGCTGCTCAAGCTGTCGAAAGTGCCGGAGGCCGAACAGGCCTATCGGCGCGCCGTGGCGATCGCGCCGGGCAACCTGCGCTATCGCGAGCGGCTGGCGGCGGTGCTGAAGACCGGCGACAAGCTCGACGCAGCCCTGGCCGAGGCGGAACGCATTCTCGAGATCGATCCGGAGAACGCGGAGGCCCTGGCGCTGGTCTGCGACGTGAAGGAGCTCCATTGCGACTGGCGCGGGCTCGACCGGCTGATCGAGCGGTCGAATGCCGCGACACGACGGCAGCTGGCGGCGGGCGAGCGCACCGCGCTGACCTCGTTCCGCGCCCTGGCGCGGCCGATGTCGGAGGCCGAGCAGCTCGCGGTCGCCCGGAGCTGGGCGGACGAGACCGAGAGCCGGATGGCGAGGCTGCGCGCCCGGCTCGGCTTCACCTTCGAGCGCGGACCGCGAGAGCGCCTGCGCATCGGCTACATCTCGCAGGACTTCCGCAACCAGGCGATGGGCCACCTGACCCGCAGCATGTACGCCCTGCACGACCGCAGCCGCTTCGAGATCTTCGGCTATTCCGTGCGCGCCGACGACAACAGCCGCTATCGGCGGGACATCGCCGCCGGATGCGATCACTTCCTCGACGTTTCCGACTGGCCGGTGTCGGAAACGGCGCGGCGCATCCATGCCGACGGGATCGACATCCTGGTCGACCTGATGGGCTATACGGAAGGCAACCGGATGCCGATCATGGCGCTCAGGCCGGCGCCGGTCCAGGTTGGCTATCTGCGCTTTCCCGGATCGAGCGGCGCGTCGTTCATCGACTACATGCTGACCGACCCGGTGGTCACCCCGCTCTCCTCGCAGGCCCACTACACCGAGCAGCTGGTGCGCCTGCCGCACTGCTATCAGGTGAACGACCACGAGCAGACGGTCCCCGACGTGGCGGTCAGCCGGGAGGCGGAGGGCCTGCCCGAGGGCGCCTATGTCTATTGCTGCTTCAACAACAGCTACAAGATCGAACCGACGATGTTCGAGGTCTGGATGCGGATCCTGAAGGCCGTCCCGGACAGCGTCCTCTGGCTGCTGCGCATCCACGGCCCCATGGAAGCCAATCTGCGGCGCGAGGCGTCGGCGCGGGGCATCGACCCCGAACGCCTGATCCTGACGAAAAAAGCGCCGAAGCTGCAGCACCTGGCGCGGCACGCCCTGGCGGATCTCTTCCTCGATACGCGCTATTACACGGCGCACACCACGGCGTCGGATGCGCTGGTCGCCGGGGTCCCGATCATCACGACGCCGGGTGACACGTTCGCCTCGCGCGTGACGGCGAGCATGCTGAAGGCGATCGGCCTCGACGAGCTCGTCCTGCCGACGCTGGAGGCTTACGAGCGCAGGGCGATCGAGCTCGGCCGGGACCGCCCGGCCACGGTCGCCCTGAGTGCGAGAATTCACGCCAACCGGCCGCGATATCCGTTGTTCGACACCCGCCGCTGGGTCCGCAATGCCGAGCGCGCCTATAGCCTGATCTGGGACAACTACCTCGCCGGCCATCCGCCGCGCCCCTTCGACATCATCGAAGAGTAGGCGCCCTTCGGTCTCCGAATCCGGTCCGTTATCCGGGCTGGCATGCGACTTGAATGACGGACATGCGCGCATGTCCGCCGCCTCCGGGCGGGGGCGGCGTGTCGCGCATGGGGGAAGAGGTCCGCGCAAAGATTCGCTCGATGGCCCACAAGTAAATCGGCCAGGTCGACATCCGAACGATCTTCAGAGCAGGACGGGCGTAAGAAATGGAACTGATACGTCCGCGACCAGGCGCGGCACCGGAGGGCGCCGACGGCCCGCCGCGACCCCGCCGCCGCGCCAGGCTGCTCTGCGACGCTGCCGTCATCGCGCAAGGCGACGCGGCGGCCGAGGCTGCGCGCAAACTCGTCATTCTGTGGGATGAGGCGGGGGAGGCCGACGTCCCGCCGGGCGCGGCGAAGTAAGTAGCCCGGCTTCCGCACGTTCACCGAGGCGATTGGCCTGCCGGCCTGCGCCGCAGGGCCGCTGCCGCATTCTCCCAGTCGAAAGCGGCGTGTTTTACTTCGCGGTCATGATCGACGGACCCGCCTCGGCAGACGACGACTGCGCCAATTCAGCGGTTCACCTGTCTGGGCAGGGTCCCAACCCGGGGTGCTCCCTTGCCGGAGCCAGGCGTCGCGCACGTTAATTGCGATGGGCTGCGGCCGCGACGAGGCGCCGAGTCTCAGAAATGAAACACCTGCGCGAGTCGGGTGCTAAGCGACTTGGAAACATGGAGATTCCTCTGTTTCGGAGTCATCACGACCGTCGATCGTGTATCGACTCTGAACAACCCCCTAACCGCGCCGGGAATGCCTCTGGCGACCGGCAGCGCGCCGACGGGACTCTCCAAGCCGTTGAATAAGCAGGAGATTCTCTTGCCGTCCTGTGCCGTGCCGGTGATCGAGCCGGCGGCGCGGGCGCGCAGGAGTGTCGGGGCTGTGACAGATTGCTGCACCGGAAGAGTTGGCGGACTGAGGGCCAGCGAGGCTCCTCCGATCTGCGGCCAAAAGCTTTCCGGTTCCATAACAGCGAGTTAAGGAAGAGTTAATGCCGGATCGAGGCCGCCTGGCACGGTTCTTGCGGTAGTCCAGTTGGACCGGCGCGTCCTGAGCACGAGGCATGGGCGCGGCGGCCTGCGGACAGGGGGCTTCAGATAGGGGCCGACCACCGTAAGACGGACCAGATTTGGTTCAAACCGATATTGCTTGGAGGCAATCGGCATGTACAAGACCACCCTGTTGGCCGCCGCGTCGGCCATCGCCCTGGGTCTGGCCAGCTCGGCCGCCTGGGCGGATACGAACCGGAACGACCAGAACGACGGTTCGGTCATCGGTAATAACAACAGCAGCAACGTTGCCGTCGATCAGTCGAACTCGAACTTCCTGAACGACAACAGCAACAACAGCGACAACCGCAACAACAGCAACCAGAACAACGACAACCAGAGCCCGGACGGCGACGGCAACTACAACACCGGCAACGGCAACGGCTCCGGCAACGACAACAGCAACCAGGGCAATACCGACAACAGCAACCAGAACAACACCAACCTGGACATCGCCGGGATCGACTTCCTGAGCGACAACGTGCTGGGCGGTGTCGGCCATGTCGACGTCTCCGGCGGCAACAACTCGCTGGTCTCGGCCTCGATCCTGTCGGCCAACGTGGCGGGCAACCCGATCAGCATGACCGGTGCGGCTTCGGCGGCGGCTTCGGCCTCTGCCTATGCCTCTGCTGATGCTTCGTCCGAGGCCGATGCCTCGGCCGACGCGGACGCGGACGCCGATGCGTCCTCGGACGCCTCGTCGGACGCCTCGTCGGATGCGGCCGCGGCCTCGGCTGCATCGCATGACGACACCCCGGGCAACGTCACCGTCGAGGCTGGCGGCGGCGGCGCTGGTGGCGGCGTCGGTGGCGGCATCGGCGGCGGTATCGCGCTCGGTGGCGGCGCCGGCGGCGGCGAGAGCGGCACCTCGTCGTCCGACAACGACAACGACAGCGACAGCAACCCGGCCGCTACTGGCGGCACCGACTCCGATCAGGACGGCGACCAGAGCAGCGAGTCGGCCAATGCCGGCGGTGCGGGCATCGGCGGCGGCGCGGCGGCCGGTGTCGGCGCGGGTGCCGGCGCGGGTGCCGGCGGCGGCGGCGGCTCTGCCGCCGTCGAGGGTGCCGAGGGCGAGGCTGCGGCTTCGGCCGCCGCCGACGCCCATGCGGCTGCGGCGGCCGACGCTTCGGCGGCTGCTTCGGCTGACGCCTCCGCGGCTGCAGCGGCGGATGCCTCTGCG
>DAIMFL010000114.1:0-10985 GCA_036724615.1 Alphaproteobacteria bacterium
GAGGGAATGGCGAAGCCGATGCCGACGCTGCCGCCCGACGGCGAGAAGATCGCCGTGTTGATGCCGATCACCTCGCCGTCCATGTTGAACATCGGACCGCCGGAATTGCCGCGGTTGATCGAGGCGTCGGTCTGCAGGAAGTCGTCATAGGGTCCGGCATTGATGTCGCGCTGGCGCGCCGAGACGATGCCGGCGGTCACCGAGCCGCCGAGGCCGAATGGGTTGCCGATGGCGAGCACCCAGTCGCCGATCCGGGTCGCATCGGAATCGCCCCAGGACACGGCGGGAAGGTTCACGTCGGCTTCGACCTTGAGCAGCGCCAGATCGGTCTTGTCGTCCCGGCCCACCAGGGTCGCCTTGAACTCGCGGTCGTCGTGGAGCCGGATCGTGATCTCGTCGGCCTCGGCGATGACGTGGTTGTTGGTGACGATGTAGCCGGACGAGTCGATGATGAAGCCGGAGCCGAGCGAGGTCGCGCGGCGCGGCGCGCCTTCACGCTGCTGCCGGTCGAAGAAGTCCTTGAAGAATTCGTCGAGCTCCTCGTCCGGGATGCCGTCCTGCACCTTCTGGGTGGAGGCGATGTTGACCACCGACGGAAGCAGCTTCTCCGCGAGGTCGGCGAAGCTCTCGGGCGCCGAGCGCGCCTTGGCCTGCGCGGCCAGCGCGAGCAGCAGGGCGGCGGCGAGCGGGAGCAGCAGGAGCCGGCGCAGGCGGAGCGACGTCGTCGCGGGAGCTACCGCGGCGCGGACCGGTCTCCGGACGCTGCGGAGGCCAGGGGGAATGCGGTCGTGAGGGGGCGTTTCGGCGCTCAGCTGCAACATCGGCGATACTCTCCGTGACCTCGGCGGCAGGGCCGGACGGCACGGGCGTCGACGGTCGACGTTCCGCGTCCGTTCTTCCGCGATCGATGTATCGGCGCCGGGGCCGTTGTCAAGGCCGTCCCGCTCCGGGCCGCCCCCGGGCCGCCCCCGGGCCGCAAGGCCGATCATACGCCAGCGCCGGCGGAATGGGGTACCGCTTCGCCGGAGGCGATGAGGGGCATCATCCACGGACCAGCCAGACGATGCCCACCCCGATCAGCACGCTGACCACCCCGCCGATGCGCAGGCTGTCGACCGGCTGGGTCACGATCGCCGCCACCATCCGCTTCAGCGTTTCCGGGAGAAGCGCGAGCAGCACGCCCTCGATCACGAGGACGAGCCCCAGCCCCACCGCCAGGTCGCCGAACCCGAGGAAGCTCATGACGGTCGCTGCGGCCGGCCGCTAGTGCCAACTTTCGTGGAAATGCAACGCATCACCTGCCCTGACGGCGCGACGAAAGTTGGCACATATCTCATGGCGAGAGTACCCGCCGGCGCGCAACAGCGGTGCTCCATGCCTGAGTCACCTTTTCAGCGACGGCGTGTGCTAGCGGCCGCTCGGGGCTGGCGTTTCTCCGCTCTCGCTGCCGAAATAGCGGAAGAAGTCGCCGGTCGGCGGGCCCACATAGGTGGTGGTGTCGCTGGGAAGCCCCTCCGCCATCGCCTGCATGGAGCGGTAGAAGTCGAAGAACGCGGGGTCGCGGGTATAGGCGTCGTTGTAGATCCGCGTCGCCTCGGCGTCGCCCTCGCCGCGCAGGATGGAGGCCTGGCGGCGGGCGTCGGCGATGATCACCACCTGCTGCTTGTCCGCGTCGGCGCGGATCACCTGGGCCTCGCGGGCGCCTTCCGCCCGGATCCGCCGGGCCTCCTGCTCGCGCTGGGTCTGCATGCGGCGGAAAATCGCCTGGCTGTTCTCCTCCGGCAGGTCGACGCGCTTCATGCGGACGTCGACCACCTCGATGCCGAAGCCGGAGCTCGACCGGTTCACCTTCTCGGTGATCTGGCGCATGAACTCGGCGCGCTGCGCCGTCAGGATGAGCGACATGGGAATCTCGCCGAGCGCCGCGCGCAGGGTCGAGTTGATGATCGGGCCGAGCCGGAGGGCCGCGCCCGCCTCGTTGGTGACGGTGCGGTAGAACACCAGCGGGTCGATCACCCGGTACTTGGCGTAGGCCTCGACGACCACCTGCTTCTGGTCGAGCGTCGGCACCTCCTGCGACGGGGCGTCGAAGTTCAGGATCCGCTTCTCGAAGTAGTAGACCTTCTGGATGAAGGGGATCTTGAAATGCAGCCCGGGCTCGAACAGGGCGCGCTTCGGCTCGCCGAGCTGCACGACGAGGGCCTGCTCGCGCTGGGTGACCACGAAGGTGGCGGACAGCACCGTCACGACCAGGGCGACGGCGAGGACGATGAGGACGATCGTGCTCGGCCTGGTCATTGCCCGCTCCCGCTTCCGCCCGTGACTCCGCTCCCGCTCGTGAGATCGGACTGCGAGGACTCGGTGGCCGACGGGGGCATGGCGCCGCTCGATCGCTTGGTCAGCTCGTTCAGCGACAGATAAGGCACCGGGCCGGCCCCGGCGGACTCGTCGATCAGCACCTTGTCCATGCCCTTGAGCACCGCCTCCATCGTCTCGAGATACAGGCGCCGCTTGGTCAGGTTGGGATCTGCGCGGTACTGCTCGAAGACCGACAGGAAGCGACTCGCCTCGCCGGTGGCGACGGCGACCTTCTCCTCCTTGTAGCCCTCGCCTTCCCGGATGAGGCGCTGCGCCTGGCCTTCGGCGCGCTGCGTCACCTCGTTGTAATAGGCCTGCGCCTCGTTGATCACCCGTTCCTTGTCGGCGCGCGCCGCCTGCACGTCGCGGAACGCCTCGATGACCTGGCCCGGCGGATCGACCTTCTGCATCTCCACCTGGGTGACCAGGATTCCGGAGTTGTAGCTGTCGAGAATCTGCTGGATGAGCTCCTGGGCGCGCCCCTCGATCTCGGCGCGGCCTTCCGTGCGCGCCCGCTCGAAGGGGGTCTGGCCGACGATCTCGCGCATGGCCGCCTCGGCGGCGTTCTTCACCGTGTTCTCGGGATCGACGATGTTGAACAGGTACTGGCCGGCATCTTTGATGACCCAGAACACCACGAACTGGATGTCGATGATGTTCTCGTCGCCGGTCAGCATCAGGCTTTCCGCCGGGACGTCGCGGCCCGTGGTGGAGCGCGTCGTCTCCGTGCCCGAGCGGAAGCCGACCTCGACCCGGTTGATGGTCGTCACGGCGGGCGTTTCCACCTGCCCGATCGGCGCCGGCAGGTTGTAGTTGATGCCCGGCTGGGTGGTCGCCACCCACTTGCCGAAGATCATCGCCACGCCCTGCTCGTTCGGCTGCACGTTGTAGATGCCGCTGGCCAGCCACAGCGCCACGGCCGCGACCCCCACCAGAAGCAGGCTACGGCCGCTGCCGAAGCCCCCCGGCATGAGCCGCTTCACGCGGTCCTGGCTGCGCCGCAGCAATTCTTCGATGTCCGGCGGCCGCTGGCTCGAGGGCCCGCGGCCCCACGGCCCCTGGCCACCGCCCCACGGACCGCCACCGCCACCCTGGTTCTGCCACGGCATCCCTGATTCCTTCTCGTTCGCCCCGTGCCGGCCGGCGGTTCAGCCCATCCGCCGGACTCCTTCCAAACGGGAAGCGAACGCCTTATATGACACCCCGGTCGACAGTCGCAACCCGCGGACCGGCCGTCGAGCCGTAAATTTGTTCCCCGCGGCGGGTTTTCAAGCATGGCACAGGTCACCGAGCAGCAGGTCCTGGAGGCGCTGCGCGCCGTCACCGATCCCGAGAAGGGCCGCGACGTGGTCGCGCTCGGCATGGTGAGCGGCCTCGTCGTCAAGGACGGCAATGTGGGATTCGCCCTGGAGGTGGAGCCCGCGCGGGGCCCCAAGCTGGAGCCGCTGCGCAAGGCGGCGGAGAAGGCGGTCGAGGCGCTGCCCGGGGTGGTCTCGGTGACCGCGGTTCTGACCGCGCATCACGCGCAGCCCGGCGGCGCGCCGCAGCCGGCGCAGGGGCGCGGCCCCGCCCATGGACACGGACACGGCCATGGACACGGTGCGCCCCAGAAGCCGCTCGTCCCCGGCGTGCGCTCGATCGTCGCGGTCGCCAGCGGCAAGGGCGGGGTCGGGAAGTCGACCACCGCCGTCAATCTGGCGCTCGGCCTCAGATCCCTCGGCCTCTCGGTCGGGCTGCTCGATGCCGACATCTACGGCCCGTCGCAGCCGCGCATGCTGGGCATCTCCGGCCGGCCGACCTCGCCCGACGGCAAGACGCTCACGCCGATGGAGAACTACGGCGTGAAATGCATGTCGATGGGCTTCCTGGTGCCGGAGGACACGCCGACCATCTGGCGCGGGCCGATGGTGATGGGCGCGCTGCAGCAGATGCTGCGCGACGTCGACTGGGGCGAGCTCGACGTGATGGTGGTCGACCTGCCGCCGGGCACCGGCGACGCCCAGCTCACCATGTCGCAGCAGGTGCCGCTGACCGGGGCCGTCATCGTGTCGACGCCGCAGGACATCGCGCTCTTGGACGCCCGCAAGGGGCTCAACATGTTCCGCCGGGTCGACGTGCCGGTGTTCGGCATCATCGAGAACATGAGCTACTTCGTCTGCCCGCACTGCCAGGGCAGGAGCGACATCTTCAGCCACGGCGGCGCCCGCGCCGAGGCGCAGAAGCTCGGCTGCGACTTCCTGGGCGAGATCCCGCTCGACATGGCGATCCGCGAGACCTCCGACGGCGGCCGCCCGATCGTGGTGTCGCAGCCCGACAGCCCGCATGCCAAGGCCTACATGGCCATCGCCCGCACGGTGTGGGAGAAGGTGCAGCAGGCGCAAGGCGTCTCCGCCCGCAAGGCACCGCGCATCGTGATCCAGTAGCCAGCCGGCCCTCATGCTTCGACAAGCTCAGCATGAGGTTGTTTGAAATCGGGGGAAGTCCTCGTCCTGAGCCCGTCGAAGGACGCGGGCAACGCGGCAGCCGCGCCCGCCCTCAGAACAGCTGAGTCCGGTAGTCCTCCTCGAGGTCGCGGTCCACGTCCTGCATCACGGATTCGTCGGGCGCCTCGCGGCGCTCCGCCTCGGCGGCCTGCTCCAGGATGATGCGTCCGAGCGAGGGCATGGTCTTGCGGTCGACCTGCGCCGCGGGATCCCACAGCCGGGACCGCTTGAACGCCTTGGCGCAGTGCAGGAACGCCTCCTCCACCGCGACGACGATCGCGACCTTCGGCGCGCGGCCGTTGACCGCCATGCTGGCGAGCAGCGCCGGGTCGCGCGTCAGATGCGCCTTGCCGTTGACCCGGAGCGTGTCCTCGAAGCCGGGAATGAGGAAGATCAGCCCGACGCTCGGGTTCGCCAGGATGTTCGTGAAGGTGTCGAGCCGGCTGTTGCCCGGCCGGTCGGGAATGGCCAGGGTGCGCTCGTCGAGCACCTGGACGAAGCCCGGCAGGTCGCCGCGCGGCGAGACGTCCGCCCTGCCCTTGCCCTGGCTGCCGATCACCAGGAAGGGCGACAGGCCGATGAACTGCCGGCAGTAGCGGTCGAGCCGCGTCAGCTCCTTCTTGACCGCGAGCCCCTCGGCCGCGCCGATCATCTCCCGCAAGGCCGCCTCGCTGCGGACCGTCCAGTCGCTCTGATGATCTTCGGGCATCGTGCCTCCTAATCCTCTCTCCCCAGCGCCGCCATCAGCTCGCGCCATTCGCGCTTGCCGAGGCCGCTCGTCTCCTGGGTCACGCTCTCGCCGGCGATGAGGCGCTTCACCACGGCGAGCCCGCTCTTCGACAGGGCGGTGGCGTGCAGGCGGTACTCCTCGAACGCCTCGGCGGTCAGCGGCACCCAGCGCCTGAGCACGTCGACCATGGCATCGGCGTAGACGCGGATCTCGTACTGGGCGTGGCTGTCGGCCCTGAGGCTCAGGAAATGCATCAGGTTGTGCAGATCCACCTTCCAGTACCACTGGGTGTAGAAGCCGAGCGTCAGGTTCATGCGGGCGAGCTCGCGCGCCAGGCCCTTGCGCGCCGGGTCGATGGCGCTGCCGTCGTCGCGCTCGTTGAGCATCCGGGCATAGTGATCGTAGCTGCGCGCCGCATCGCCGCGCAGCAGCTCCAGCACCTCCGCCGCCTCGGCCCCTTCCAGCAGCTCGCCGCGGCCCTGGCGGTTCGCGGCGGACTGGGCGGCGAGCTGCCCCGGGGCGGGGACGTAGAACTCGTTGTCGAGGATGGAGTAGCGCGCCGAATACTCGTTCACGTTCGCCGTGCGGTGGCGGATCCACTGCCGGGCGACGAAGATCGGCAGCTTCACGTGGAACTTGATCTCGCACATCTCGAACGGCGTCGAATGGCGGTGCCGCATGAGGTAGTGGACGAGGCCGCGGTCCTCGCTCACCTTCCGGGTGCCGCGGCCGTAGGAGACGCGCGCCGCCTGCACCACCGCCCCGTCGTCGCCCATGTAGTCGACCACCCGGACGAAGCCGTGGTCGAGAACGGGGATCGCCTCGTAGAGGATCTCCTCGAGCGCCGGCACGGTGGCGCGGCGGGTCGGCTGGGACAGGGCGCGGAGCGCCTCGACTTCGGCTTTCTGGTCGCGGCTGAGCGGCATCGGTTCGTTCAGGGTCCTCGGGCGCGGGCGGGACGGCTTCACGGCACGTGACATTCGCCGCCCCGGGCAGAGCCGGGCGACTCGGGGACGGCCAGCGCACTCTACCCGCGACGCTCCCGGCCGGCCAACACGGTTCCCTATCCCTCTGGGCCCCTTTCGGAATCCTCCGGCCGCCCCTATATTTCCTCCGTCGGGAAACCGACTATGGCGATAAACGCCTTGTGGAATAAGCGTAGCGGACCCGGGGGCGGTACCCGGCGCCTCCACCAATTCTCCGGCCGGCCTCGTCTTGCCGGCCATACTGGGGGCGAAACAGGATCGACGCGCGTGGTAAAGGCAGGGTTTTCGCTCGGCATGGTACCACCGTTATCGGGCCATCTCAGAAGTGCCAACGACAACGTTGCACTCCGCGCTGCCGCCTAACGGCTAAGTAGCGCGCGGTCCGGGGGGCACCGGGCAACAGAAGCCCCCCACTTTCGCCATCCACGAAGCCGGCTCGAAGACCGGTCGGGACGGCACGGGAGAGATGCGGGAGATGCCAGACCGGCCATGGCCGACCAGACGTTGAGATACGACCGCATGGTGGAACGCGCGCTGCGCAGCGTCGTGCGCGACGCCCTGCGCGAGGTCGCGGCCAGGGGGCTTCCCGGTTCCCATCACTTCTACATCACCTTCCGGACCGGGCATCCGGGCGTGGCCATGCCCGACTGGCTGCGCGCCAGCTATCCGGAAGACATCACCATCGTGCTGCAGTACCAGTTCTGGGGGCTGGAGGCGGAGGACGACCGCTTCTCCGTCACGCTGAGCTTCAACGGCCGCAACGAGCGGCTGACGGTTCCCTACGAGTCGGTCACCGCCTTCGCCGACCCGTCGGTGAAGTTCGGGCTGCAGTTCGAAGCGGCCAAGGCGGAGACGGGGCCGGCGGCCCCGCGCACCGGCGCGCCCGCGCCGACCCCGGCGCCCGAGACGCCCGCGGCGACGGATGCCGATCCGGCCGAGCCCGCCAAGGTGGTGACGCTCGACGCCTTCCGGAAGAAATAGGACCACTCCTCTTCAGGCACGCATCTCTGTTGCGCGGCGGCAACAGCGACTATGCATCCGCATTCCCCTCTTGCGGCCGCGATTGACGCAATGTCGGTCGCGGGAATAAAGTCCGCGCCTCACCTCACGAGTGGAGGAGGCGTCGATGCATCTTCAATCGAGCTGGAGCCGCTTCGCGGCCTGACGATCGACGTCGGAGGACGCCGGACCGGCGTCCTGCTCTCTTCCGAGAGCGGAACCTTCGAATCCTGCTGACGGTCGGAACGCCTGCCTGAGGGCAGCGTGTCTTCGCGTCGACGAATCGTCCAAGGACGCCGCATCCGCGGCGGTCCTCGAGTCGTCGGTCGTCCCCATCCCTTCACCCCGCGTCCCGCGGGCCGCTGCGCAGTTCTGCGCCACGGTCTCGGCCGCTCTCGCAACCGCCAACCGACTGATAAGGAGAACTGACGTGAACATGTCTCTTCTGGGCGTCTTCGTCAGCAACCGCCGGGCCACTTCGGGCATCGTCGAGCTCTTGACGCTCCCGGTGTCTCTGGTCCGCAGCCTGCGGGCCGCGCTCGGCCGGCGCCGGTGGCAGCAGGCCCCGCCGTTCCTGCATATGAGCGATCATCTGCGGCGCGACATCGGCCTGCCGCCCTACGACGATACCGCCCGGCATCGTTGACGGGCGCGTGATTGAACCGGCATCGGCGGCGACGTAGCGTCGATGCCGGTTCGTCATGACGAAGATCGCGCGAAAGACTCGTCACCCGCTGCTCGACCGGACGCTTTCCGCACTCCAGGGCGCGGGCGAGGCGCGGGCGCGCGCCATGTTCGGCGGCTTCGGGATCTATCTCGACGGGGTGATCGTCGCGATCATCGCGCGGGACAGGCTGTTCTTCCGCGTCGACGACCGCAACCGCTCGGACTACCAGGAAGCGGACAGCGCTTAGCGCATTTCCCATCTATGTCGGCGCAGCCCTCTCACCCTTCCCTCTCCCCCACAAGGTGGGGGAGAGGGTTGCGTAGGGTTAGCGAGGCGAAGCCGAGCTTACCCGGAGCTGGGTGAGGGGGAGTAACTCCGGGAGGAACGGGAAAAGCTCACATCTAACCGGCGCGCCTGGCGCCGAGCGCCGCGGGCATCCACTTCGTGATCTTCCTGGGCTTCTCCGGCGCGGCAGGCCGCATCAGCGCCGCCTCCTTCACCGCCTGGGTGAAGTCGCGAAAGCGGCGCTGCAGCTCCGCGCGCTCCTCCGGCGTGAGCTCGCTGTCCGGCCGATCGGACAGGTCCACATGGCGGAGATCGGTCATCGGGCAGCTCCCTGGCAAGGCTTCCGTCCAGGACTAGCGGGAAACGATTGACGGAGGGTTACCAGAGGCGCGGCCGGCCGGTATTGTCGATCGTCCGCGTCAATCCGATCCCGGGGACCGTCATGCCAGAGTCCGAAGCGACCCGAATCGAAGCCGACTCGATGGGCGAGATCGCCGTCCCCGCGGCGCGCTACTGGGGCGCCCAGACGCAGCGATCGCTGCAGAACTTCCGCATCGGCGGCGAGCGCATGCCGCTGCCCGTGATCCACGCCTTCGGCATCCAGAAGCGCGCGGCCGCCGAGATCAACATGGCGCTGGGCGAGCTCGACTCCAAGCTCGGCGCGGCGATCGTCCAGGCGGCCTCGGAGGTCGCGGAAGGCGAGCGCGACGACGAATTTCCCCTGGTGGTCTGGCAGACCGGCTCCGGCACCCAGAGCAACATGAACGCGAACGAGGTGATCGCCGGGCGCGCCAACGAGATCCTGAGCGGGCGCCGCGGCGGCAAGTCGCCCGTCCACCCCAACGATCACGTCAACCGCGGCCAGTCCTCCAACGACAGCTTCCCGACCGTGATGCACATCGCCGCCGCACGGCAGGTGCACGGCGAGGTCCTGCCCGCCCTGCGGCACCTGCAGGCGGCGCTCGAGGAGAAGTCCCGCGCCTTCGCCGGCATCGTGAAGATCGGGCGCACCCATCTGCAGGACGCGACGCCGCTCACCCTCGGACAGGAGTTCTCGGGCTACGCCGCCCAGATCCGTCACGGCATCGAGCGGGTCGAGGCGGCGCTGCCCCGGCTCTACGAGCTCGCCCAGGGCGGCACGGCGGTCGGCACCGGCCTCAACGCGCGGGCTGGCTTCGCCGAGGCCTTCGCCGAGAAGGTCGCCGCCCTGACCGGCCTGCCCTTCGTCACCGCGGCCAACAAGTTCGAGGCGCTGGCCGCCCATGACGCGCTGGTGGAGCTGTCCGGCGCCTACAACGTGCTCGCCGCGTCCTCTATGAAGATCGCCAACGACATCCGGCTCGCCGGATCGGGCCCGCGCTCCGGCATCGGCGAGCTCGTGCTGCCGGAGAACGAGCCGGGCTCGTCGATCATGCCGGGCAAGGTGAACCCGACCCAGGCGGAGGCGCTCACCATGGTGGCGGCGCAGGTCATGGGCAACCACGTCGCGGTCACCGTGGCGGGAAGCCAGGGCCATTTCGAGCTCAACGTGTTCAAGCCGGTGATCATCCACAACGTGCTGCAGTCCGGCCGGCTGATCGCCGATGCGTGCCGGAGCTTCACCGACAACTGCGTCGCGGGGCTCCGCGCCGACGAGGCGCGCATCCGGCAGCTGGTCGAGCAGTCGCTGATGCTGGTGACCGCCTTGAATCCGCATATCGGCTACGACAATGCCGCCAAGGTGGCCAAGAAGGCCCATGCCGAGGGCAGCAGCCTGCGCCAGGCGGCGGTGGCGCTGGGACTGCTCACCGCCGAGGAGTTCGACCGGCTGGTCAGGCCGGCCGAGATGACCGGGCCGCGGCGCTGACGGCCCGTGGCCGGGGATGGCGTCATGATCGCGCCGGTGGCCGGGCGGCTGCGCAAGCGCTCGGTGACCATCGCCGGCCACCGCACCAGCCTGTCCCTGGAAGCCGAGTTCTGGGAGGCGCTCAAGGAGCTCGCCGCGGCGGAGGGCGTCTCGCTCAACCGGCTGATCGAGGAGATCGACCGCGCCCGGCAGCACGCCGGCGCGCCGCCGAACCTGTCGAGCGCGGCCCGCGTCTACGTGCTGGAGCGGCTGCGCGAGCGCGGCCGGTACGAAGGCAAGGACATGCCCCCGGCGCGGTGATCCGGCTCCGGCGAGCGGCTCCGTCGTCTATTGCTGCTGCAGCTCCTCGAGCACTTCGGGCGGAAGCTCGGGCTGCGGCGCGGCGTCGGGCGCCGCTTCGGGCGGAGCGGGCTGCTCCTGCCCTTCCGGGGCCGGTGCCGGCTCTTCCGCAGGCGGCGCCGGCTCGCCGGCGGTGTCGCTCTCGGGCGCGGGTGGCGCCTCGGCCTCGGGCGGCGTTTCCGGCGCGCTCGCCTCGGGAGCCGGCGCCGTGTCGGCGGGCGCAGGTTCCGCAGGCGCCGGCACGGCCTATTGGATCGAAGGCCCGCCGGGCCTCGATTCGGCGGAGCTCGAG
>DAIMFL010000115.1:0-6551 GCA_036724615.1 Alphaproteobacteria bacterium
GGAGGTAAACGGCGCGCTCAGGCCGGGTCGGGCGCCACGTCGCCGATCCCGGCCAAAGCCGGCTCCAGCACGGGCGCGCTTCTGTCGTCGCCGCCGCGGCTGCATTGCAGCTCGACCTGGGCCATGAGGTCCTCGGCGACGATCTGGAGCAGCTTGACGTCCTTCGCGGAGAAGGACCGGGGCTTGGTGTCGATCACGCAGAGCGAGCCGAGCACGAAACCGGACGCCGTGCGCAGCGGCGCGCCCGCATAGAAGCGTATGCCCTTTTCCAGCAGGAACGGATTCTTGGCGAAGCGGCGGTCCTTGGCCACGTCCCTGATCACCAGCGGCTCGCCGCCGGCCACCACATGGCCGCAGATCGAGGTGCTGCGCGGCGCCATGCGGCTGGCCTCGAGGTCCGGCGGAAGGCCCGCCGCGCCCGGCCAGCGCTGATGCTCGGCATCGACCAGCGAGACGAGGGCGATCGGCATGTCGAAGGCGGCGGCGACCTTGGCGGCGAAGGCGTCGAGCTGGCTGTTTCCGGCGGTTCCCAGCCCGAATCCGCGCAGCGCATCGAGCCGGTCCCGCTCGTTCTCCGGGATGGGCGGCGGCACGGCCTCGCCGGGCTCGTCCTCGGCGATGAGGACGGCGACCTGCCGCACCGCCGCATCGAGCGACAGCGCCATCCGGTCGGCAGAGATCTGCTTTGCGAGATCGGGGCTCTGCGCCAGATCGGGCGCCGGGTTGAACATGCAGACGACGATGCTGAGCCCCGCCGCCCGGCGCTTGAGCCGCCGGCCCACGAACTTCGCCAGGGCCTGCGGCTGCGGGTTCAGATAGCACAGGCAGACCACCTCGACCCCGGCGAGGTCGAGCTGGCCGATCGCATCCCGGGTCAGCGACACCGGCGGCAGGACCCGCGCCCTGATGTCCTCCTCCTCGGCCAGCGCCTGGGCGAGGATCTCGGCGGCGGCGTGGTCGAGCTCGGTGCGCCCGCCGATGCACAGGACGGACGCCGTCTCCTCCGACTCCGTCTCGAGGCCCTCCGCGGTCTCGCGCAGCACCGCCATGGCGGAATCGGCGACCACCCGCCGATACGTGACGTCCGTCGTATTGCGCTGCCGGTCGTTCTCGGCGAGGCGCAGCGCCGGCAGCGCGACGTCGTTGTGGAAGGCGTGCAGCGAGGTCTCGTCGACATGGCGTTCCGCCAGCTCCACCGCCTCCTCGACATTGCCGGACAGCAGGCGCTGATAGAAGCGCTGCTCGGGCGCCAGGACGGGATCGTTGCCGAGCAGGACGCCCAGGAAGTTGAGCTGCGGCACGTAGCGCCCCATCACCACGAGGCAGACGGTGAGCGGCGTCGACAGGAACAGCCCGACCGGTCCCCAGAGCACCGTCCAGAAGATCGCCGCCATGATGATGGCGAGCGACGACAGCCCGGTCGAAGAGCCGTAGAGCCACGGCTCGATGACGTTGTTGCTGACGATCTCCATGGTGATGAAGAGCGCCGCCGTCCAGATCAGCATCGACCAGCCCGAATCCGTGGCGAAGGCGAGCGCGACCGGGAACAGCGCCGCCAGGAACGGGCCGAGATAGGGGATGAAGCGCAGAATCGCCGCGAGCAGGCCCCAGAGCGCGGCATTGGGCACGCCGACCACATAGAGCCCGATGCCGATCGGGATGCCGTAGGTGACGTTGACCAGAAGCTGCATCAGCAGATAGCGGCTGACGCGGCGCGCCGCCTCGTTCAGCGCCTCGGTGCTTCTCTGCAGATCGCCGGCGCCGACCAGCCTGATGAAGCGGTCGCGCAGATCGTCGCGTTCGAGCAGGACGAAGATGATGAAGACGATCACCACCCCGGCCGTGATCAGCGGGCTCAGCAGCGGCCCGAGCATGGTCGCCACCACCTCGATCGGCCGGAGCTCCGGCGGCGTGATGGTGACCGGGACGGGCTCGGGATCCGGCTCCTCCGTGGTCGGCCCCGGCGCCTCCTCCTCCGCCTCGTCCGCGCCGGCGAACTCCTCGCGCAGGTCGCGCAGCGTGCTCGACAGCCGCGGCAGGATGCCGCGATCGTCGTCGGGCGGCTGGATGGCGCGGATCTTCTGCTGGATGTTGTACTTGTAGTCCGGCAGGTTCTCGGCCAGCACGATGAGCTGGGTACCGACCACGTAGGTGATCCCGCCGATCACGACGAAGGCGCAGGCCACCGCCAGGCTCACCGCGGCGAGCTTCGGCACCCGGAGCCGGCGCAGCCCGTCGACGATCGGCGCCAGGGCGAAGGCCAGCAGCACCGCCAGCGCGAAGGGGATGAAGATCTCTTTGCCGAAATAGAGCGCGGCGACGACCAGCACCACGCCGCCCGCCGTCAACAGCGAGCCGCCCGCGCCTGGAGCCGCGGGTGGCACCTGGTCGCCCGTCGGAACCGCCCTGTCTGTCACCTCGAAGGAACGCGGGGGTCCCGTATTGGTTCACCGGGGGCGAAGCGGTTGCGCTGCAAACCGGCCGACCGGGCGCGCCGCACCTCATTCAGCCCAGGCGGGCATGGCGGTTGACTGCGTGCCATGAACACCAGCGGTTCGGCTCAGCCGCGCTTGCGACCGCTGTTCCACTGGCAGTCTCGAACAGCCCGGGAGCCCGTCCGGCCGGCACGATCGCGACTGGCCGGCGCAGTTCGCACGGACGGCGTCCCATTTCCCTGGGACATCTCCGACAGACTAATCCGCACCCGCTCAGGAGGCGTCGACTAAGGTCGACGGGGCGTCATAGACCTATCGCCGCGGCGATTTCGGCAGCTTCCTTGCTTCCTTGGCAAGGGCTGCGATGCGTTCGTCTGCTTCCCGATGCCGTTCAAGCTTTCGCTGCCGATCGAATTTCTCGTATTGCGCTTCCGCAATGCGCTTTGCCTCCGAGGCTTTCACGGAACCTCCGGATCGCAGGACGGCTCGTCCAAGCTGGCGCAACTGCTGGTCTAAAAGGGTCTGCGCATCCTGCATCACCACGAGCCTGCCCATGTCGAGCTGATCCTCGAATATGTCGAGCAAGATCGTCGTGAGGCGATTCAGCTCCGTGATTTCGGCCTCGGCGAGGTAGTTCTTCGATACGGTGACATCAGTTTTCCTGATGTTGTCGTTCTGCCACGTCTGCAATCCCATGTTCTCGGATTTATGGTTTGCCCTGGTGGTGAGAATTTCCGCTGGCGTCTGTGACGTAACTGCGTAGACCAGCTTGGCTTGCGTGCGTTGATAGAACTCGCGCGCCGCTTCCGTGGTGCCGTCGTAGTCCTGGCACAGAGCGCAAATTCTGCGCAGCTCGCGATACACGTTCGCTTCGTCAGAGCGAATATCGCGGATTATCTCACGTAGCTCGGCAACCCGGTCGGCGTTTTCAGGCTGCTTGAGGCGAGGGGCATCAACCACGAAGCCCTTCTTGGCGAACTGCACGAGCACGCCCGTTGCCCAACGGCGGAAAACCGTCGCTTGCGCCGACGAAACGCGATAACCAACAGAGATCACGACGTCGAGATTATAGAGGGTGGCTGGACGACCAGTGGTTGTTTGCACTTTCTGCAAAGAAGTCGATTCGTCCAGCTCGCCTTCCTCGAACACGTTGGCGATATGCCGCGAGACCGTAGAGACGTCTCGGCCGAAGAGTTGGCCAATCTGCGCCTGCGTCATCCAGAGAGTTTCACCCTCATAGCGAATGTCGAGCCGCAGCCCTTTATCGGTTCCATAGACGAGGAAACGGTCGCCGGTCTCCGTGTCTTCTACCAAGTGGACCGGCTCATTTTTATCGTCAGTCATGGGTGCGCCCAATGCGGTTGCGGGAGAACATTATAGCAACTTCGGGGCAGCCGGACACCCGGCCCGCGGCTCCGCATCCCTGAAATCTCCTCGGGGCCGGGCGCGGGCTGTCTTGGGGTCCACCCTGCCCCCTCAGCCCCCGAAAGCGCCAAAAGGCAAGGCCGCCCTTGCGGCGGCCCTTGTAAGCAATTGGTTGCTTGAGAAACTGGAGCGGGCGAAGGGATTCGAACCCTCGACCCCAACCTTGGCAAGGTTGTGCTCTACCCCTGAGCTACGCCCGCATAGGGTATGCCGGCCGCGTGGGTGCGGCCGGCAAGGCCGCCAGATAATAGTCAGGGCGCGGCCCATTGCAAGCCGGTCGGTGGGCGAAATCCTGCCGTGCCGGCATGGCGATCCGGTTAACGGCGGCAGCGCCCCCCGGCGCCCCCCTGGCTGGCACCGCGGGCGCCGGGTTGAGGCCCTGCCGGTTCTGGTCTAACACTCCCCGCCATGATGAACGACGGCAGCGCCGGCGCGGCCGGCACGGACACCGCCGAGGCCGCCGAAGCACCCCGGCTTCCCACCAGCCCCGACGAGCTGTTCCGGCGGCTCGACGAACTCGGCATCGGCTACCGGGCGGTCGAGCACCCGCCGGTCTTCACGGTCGAGGAAGCCAAGGCGCTGCGCGGCGAGCTGCCGGGCGGCCATGTGAAGAACCTGTTCCTGCGCAACAAGAAGGGCGACGCCATGTGGCTCGTCGTGGCGCTGGAGGACCGGGCGATCGACCTCAAGGCGCTGGGCGAGCGGATCGGCGCGGGCCGCGTCTCCTTCTGCAGCGCCGACCGGCTGATGGCGCATCTGGGCGTGCTGCCCGGGTCCGTCACGCCGCTCGCCCTGGTCAACGACCGGGAGCGGCGGGTGCAGGTGGTGGTGGACGAAGGGCTCCTCGCCCACGACCCGGTCAACGTGCACCCGCTGGTCAACACCATGACCGTGGCGATCTCGCCCGGCGACCTGCTGCGCTTCGTCGAGGCCTGCGGGCACCGGCCGCAGATCCTCGATCTCGGCGGCTGAGGCGGCCCGGGCGAGGCTTGCCAGGACCGGCCCGACGGTCCATCTATGAGCCAGCAATTTCAAAGGCCAAGACCCATGGACCCGCTGATCCTTTCCTCCGCGCCGGGAGCGGCGCCGGCCGCCCCCGCCGACCTGATCAAAAACGGCAGCACCGATAGCTTCATGGCCGACGTGATCGACGCCTCGGCCAAGGTGCCGGTCATCGTCGATTTCTGGGCGACCTGGTGCGGCCCCTGCAAGCAGCTCGGCCCGGCGCTGGAAAAGGCGGTGAAGGATGCCCGCGGCGCGGTGAAGCTGGTCAAGATCGACACCGACAAGAACCAGGAGCTGGCGGCGCAGATGCGCATCCAGTCGATCCCGGCGGTCTATGCCTTCCTGCACGGGCGCCCGGTCGACGGCTTCGTCGGCGCCGTGCCGGAGAGCCAGATCAAGAGCTTCGTCCAGCGGCTGGTGCAGATGGCCGGCGGTGCGGTCGGCCCTTCGCCGGTCGAGCAGGCGCTGGAACAGGCCGATGCGGCGCTCGCCGAGGGCGACGCCGGCACGGCGAGCGCGATCTATGGCCAGGTGCTGCAGCACGAGCCGGAGAACGCCGCCGCCATCGGCGGGCTCGCGCGCTGCCACCTGGCGGCGGGCGACCTCGCCCGGGCCAAGGAGATCCTGTCCCGCGCGCCGGCCGAGGCGGCCAACGCCCCCGCCATCGCCGCGGCGCGCAGCGCGCTCGAGCTCGCCGAGCAGTCGGCCGGCGCGGCCGGCAAGCTGCCCGAATTCCGCGCCCGGCTGGAGCGCGACGCCAACGACCACGAGGCGCGCTTCGAACTCGCCAACGCGCTCTACGCCGCCGGCGACCGCGAGGCCGCGGTGGACGAGCTGCTGGAGGTCGTGCGCCGCAACCGCGGCTGGAACGAGGAAGCGGCCCGCAAGCAGCTGGTGAAGCTGTTCGCGGCCATGGGCCCCACCGATCCGCTGACCCTGTCGGCGCGCCGGCGGCTGTCGTCCCTCCTGTTCTCATGACCGGCACGGACGACGTCGTCGTCACCTTCGACGAGCTGCCGAAGACCCTGCCGGTCTTTCCGCTGCCCGGCGCGCTGCTGCTGCCGCGCGGCAAGCTGCCGCTCAACATCTTCGAGCCGCGCTACCTGGCGATGATGCGCGACGCGCTGGCCGGCGACCAGTTCATCGGGATGATCCAGCCGCGCGGGATCGCCGAGGAAGGGACCGAGCCGGTGCCCGAGGACGCCGCCCTCTACGGCACCGGCTGCGTCGGCCGCATCGCCTCGTTCAGCGTGACCGAGGACGGGCGCATGCTCGTCACCCTCATCGGCGTCTGCCGCTTCGACGTGACGCGCGAGATCGAAGGACGCGCCGGGTACCGCCGGGTGAGCGCCGCCTATGCGCGCTATGCCGGCGACCTGGAGCCGGCGGAGTCCCGCGTGCCGGGGCGCGAGCGGCTGCTCGACGCGCTGCGCGCCTATTTCGCGCGCGAAGGCGTCGCCGCCGACTGGACCGCGGTGACCTCGGGCGGCGACGAGCCGCTGGTCACCGCGCTGGCGATGATCTGCCCGTTCGGGCCGGAGGAGAAGCAGGCGCTTCTGGAAGCGCCCACCGTCGGCCGGCGCACGGAGCTTCTGGCCGCGCTGATCGAGATGGCCGCGATGGCCGGCGTCGAAGGCAACGCGGCGCGGCATTGACGTTCGAGGGAGGGCGCGCATGGCCAGCCAA
>DAIMFL010000115.1:6651-7823 GCA_036724615.1 Alphaproteobacteria bacterium
CAACCGCAGGGCGATCGCAAGACCGCCATCGACCCCAAGCTTCTGGAGTTCCTGGTCTGTCCGCTGACCAAGGGGCCGCTCGAATACGACGCCGAGGCGCAGGAGCTGATCAGCCGCGAGGCGGGGCTCGCCTATCCGATCCGCGACGGCATCCCGATCATGCTGGTCGACGAGGCGCGGCCGCTCGATCCCGACGCGCGGCCGGTCGTCGGCTGATCGGTCGCCATGGAAGACGACCAGGGCGGCGGCCACGCGACCGAGCGCTGGCCGGTCGAGATCCGGCTGAAGCAGGCGGAGAAGCGGCTCGAGATCGACTTCGACGACGGCAGGAGCTTCCGTTATCCGGCCGAGTTCCTGCGGGTCGAGAGCCCGTCCGCCGAGGTGCAGGGCCACGGACCCAGCCAGAAGCAGATCGTGGCCGGACGGCGCCATGTCGGCATCATCGGGCTGGAGCCGGTCGGCAATTACGCCCTGCGCATCAAGTTCGACGACCTGCACGACACCGGCATCTATTCCTGGCGCTATCTCTACGAGATCGGCCGGCACCAGGACGAGATCTGGCAGGCCTATCTCGAAGCGCTGGAGACGCGCGGCCTCTCCCGCGACCCGCCCAGACGGGGGTGAGGACGGGACAACCGGCCTCGCCCTTCGACAGGCTCAGGACGAGGCCTCTTTCCCGTTCCCAATTCTTCTCTCAGACCTCATGCTGAGCCTGTCGAAGCATGAGGACGCGTCCGGTCGGTCCGCGCTTACAGCCGCTGCCCGCGCACCAGGCGCGGCAGGTCGCCGACCAGCCCCATGGCGTGGCGCATGAAGAGCCGCTTCAGCGGCGGCAGCCGGTCGACCGCGGCGAGGCCCATGTCGCGCGCCAGGCGGATCAGCGCCACGTCGTTCGAGAACAGCCGGTTCAGGCTGTCGGTCACGGCCAGCAGCATCATCGTGTCGAAGCGGCGCCAGCGCTCGTAGCGCGCCAGCACGTCGGCCTGGCCGACATCGAGGCCGAGCCGGCGCGCATCCACCACCGCCTCGGCGAGCGCCGCCACGTCGCGCAGGCCGAGATTGAGCCCCTGGCCCGCGATCGGGTGGATCACATGCGCCGCATCGCCGACGAGCGCCAGCCGCTCGTCCACGTAGCGCCCGGCATGCATGAGCTTCAGCGGATAGGTCCAGCG
>DAIMFL010000115.1:7866-10874 GCA_036724615.1 Alphaproteobacteria bacterium
TGCCGCCCTGTTCCGCGGCCAGCGGCAGGGCCATCATCGCCGGGGCGATCTCCGCCCGCTCGGTCCAGACGATCGAGGAGCGATGTCCGTCCCGGGTGGTTGTTGTCATGGGCAGCACGGCGAACGGGCCGGAGGGGAGGAAATGCTCGTGCGCCACGCCCTCATGCGGCAGCTCGTGGCCGATCGTGCAGACGATTCCCGTCTGCGGATAGGTCCATTCGGTGACCGGAATGCCGGCCGCGCCGCGCGTCGGCGAGGCCTTGCCGTCGGCGGCGACGGCGAGCTGCGCCGCCACCTGCCGGCCGTCGTCGAGCGTGGCCGACACGCCGCCCGGCGCACGGACCAGCTCGAGCACGGTGGCCGCCGTCAGATGGGCGATCGCGGGCAGCGCGGCGACCCGGGCGAGCAACGCGCGCCGGATCGCCCGGTTCTCCACGATCCAGCCGAAGGGCGGCGCGCCCTGCTCCGCCGCCGCCACCCGGCCGGCGAGCTCCTGATGGTCGTAGTGCAGGAACAGGGGCGAGGTCCGCCCGCGCCCGTCCCCGTCCGAAACCCGGATGTCGAGGATGGGCTCGGCATCCGCCGCCATGTCGGCCCAGGCGCCGACCCCGGACAGGATGCGCTGCGAGCCGAAGGCGATGGCCGAGGACCGGCCGTCATAGCCGGCTTCGAGCTGGCGGTCGGGCTTCTCCGCGTCGATCAGCGCGACGGTGATGCCCACCCCGGCGAGGGCGCAGGCCAGCGTGGTTCCGGCCATGCCGCCGCCGATGATCAGGACTTCTGCGGAAACGGGACGAGACGAGGAATGTGCGGCGCTCATACTCGTCTCAGCATCCGCGCCGCATGCGCCCCTGTCCAGCGATCAAGAGGGCGAACTGCAGCGCGGACAGCGGGAAAATGCCGCAGCCCTGCTCGTTTTCTGGGCAGATGCGTCTGTCGGCCCACGGTTTGGGCAGGCTTGCTGTCTCTGCAGCGCGCCGCACGATTCCCATTATCCCCCTGAAACCGCTCGTCTCCTGCCCCGGCCGGGGCCCGGCACGGTTCTTGAATCGCTACAGGGCCATCGAGAACCGGGCCGCGGGAAAGTGCCCGGCGCTCCATCAGAATCAGGAAGGAGGCGACACGGATGCGTGGATTTGGCAGAAGCACGGCAATCGGACGTGCGGGCGCGGCGCTCTCCGTCGGGTTCGCAGCGCTCGCGGGCGCCGCGGCGGCGCTGGCCCAGGAGGACGCGGCGGGCATGGCCGCGGCGGTCGTCGACAGCGGCGATACCGCCTGGATGCTGACCGCCACGGTGCTGGTCCTGATGATGACCATACCGGGGCTGGCGCTGTTCTACGCCGGCATGGTCCGCAAGATGAACTCGCTCGCCATGCTGATGCAGAGCTTCGCCATATGCTGCCTGGCGAGCGTGCTGTGGATGGTCGCCGGCTACAGCCTGGCCTTCGGCGCCGGCAACGCCTTCGTCGGCGATCTCGGCAACCTCTTCCTGAGCGGGCTCGGCGTCGACGCGGTCTTCGGCACGATTCCGGAATCGGTCTTCATGACCTTCCAGATGACCTTCGCGATCATCACCCCGGCGCTGATCACCGGCGCCTTCGCGGATCGCATGAAGTTCTCCGCCCTGCTCCTGTTCACCACGCTGTGGCTGCTGCTGGTCTATGCGCCGCTCTGCCACATGGTGTGGGGCGGCGGGCTGCTCGGGCGCGCCGGCGTGCTGGATTTCGCCGGCGGCACGGTGGTGCACATCAACGCCGGCATCGCCGGGCTGGTCGCCGCCGTGGTGCTCGGCCGGCGCAACGGCTACGCCAAGACGCCCTTTCCGCCGCATAATCTCGGCTACAGCCTGATCGGCGCCTCCCTGCTCTGGGTCGGCTGGTTCGGCTTCAACGCCGGGTCGGCGGTGGCGGCCGGCGCCGCCGCGGGCATGGCCATGGCGGTGACGCAGATCGCCGCTGCCGCCGCGGCGCTCGCCTGGATGGCCGCGGAATGGTCGGCCAAGGGCAAGCCCTCGGTGCTCGGCATCATCTCCGGCGCCGTCGCCGGGCTGGTCGCCATCACCCCGGCGGCGGGCTTCGTCCTGCCCTCCGGCGCACTCGTCATCGGCCTCCTCGCCGGGGTGCTGTGCTTCGCCGCGGCGACCGTGGTCAAGAACGCGCTGGGCTATGACGACGCGCTCGACGTCTGGGGCGTGCACGGCGTCGGCGGCATCGTCGGCGCCATCCTGACCGGCGTCTTCGCGACCCGCGCAGTGACCGGCGGCGAAGCCCCGCTGGGCCTCGTCGACGGCCATGCCGGGCAGGTCGCGACCCAGCTCTACGGCGTCGCGGTCACCCTCGTCTATGGCGGGGTCGCGAGCTTCGTCCTGCTCAAGGGGACCCAGGCGATCACCGGGCTTCGCGTCAGCGAAGACACGGAGCGCGACGGGCTCGATATCGCGCTCCACGGCGAGGCGGTGCCCTAGCGGCAGCCCGCGCCCCGGGCGGGCGGCGCAGCTCCGGAAGGCAGCGATCGCCTTCCGGGCGCCGCCGTTGTTCCGGACGGGGAACCCGGGCCGGGGTAATGTATGAATATCCCCCTGGAATCTCATAGGCTTGCCCGCCGATCCTGAGGCGGCTAATCTAGTTCGCGCTTCGTACCGGCCGGAGTCGGGAGGTCGGACGGGAGATCGGACGCCCTGGGCAGCAATCGGAAAACCGGACATCGGATCAGCGGAGCTGGCATGAGCTTGTCGATCGGCAATCTCCGCGCGGACGCCCTGCTGCCGCCGGCGGCGGTGGAGTTCCTGCGGCGCCGCACGATCGAGGCGGGCGGGCTCGCTTTGGTCGGGCTGGCGCTGGCGCTGGTCGTCGCCCTGCTGTCCTTCGATCCGGCCGATCCCTCGCTCAACAGCGCGACCGACGGCGAGGTGCGGAACCTGCTGGGCCGGCCCGGCGCCTATGCCGCCGATCTCGCCCTGCAGAGCCTGGGGCTGGTGAGCCTGCTGCTGGCGCTGGTGCCGGTCGCCT
>DAIMFL010000116.1:0-10740 GCA_036724615.1 Alphaproteobacteria bacterium
CCCACCCCGCTGATACGGGAATCAGCGTTTAACGAAATTCGGTACGAGGCTCGGGCTGCGCCCTTGGCCCGCGCCTGCGCAATCGTCTCCTCCTGAGAGGGCAGGGTGAGGGGGTGCCGCGCCGACACGAACGGGAAATGCCATAGGCGATCCGCGAGGCCCTCACGCCGCCTTGCTCCTGGAGAGCAGGAACAGCCGCGTCCCGTCGGCGATGCGGTTCGCCCAGAACATCTCGCGCGCGATGTCGGACTCGAGGAAGCGGCGATAGGCGGAGCCCAGGGTCTGCCGATGCGCGCGGCAGAGCTTGAACCACATCTCGTAGATCACGTCGAGCAGCGCCGCCTGGTCGTAGACGCCGCTCCGCCGGTTCGCCTCCAGAAGCGAGACGAGCCATGCCTCCGCCTCGTCCACATCGAGCGCCAGGGTATGCGGCGTGCCGCGCATCAGCGTCGTGTGGATGACCATCTGCTTCGGCGCGGGCTCGATGCCGAGGCGTTGCAGCTGCTGTCGCCTGACCCCGTCCGAAATCTCCTGCTGCTGGGCCCGCTTGGTGGAGCTCGCGCTCTGCCCGTGCAGCCGGTATCTCACCAAAACTTGCGGCAGGTTGGCGATGTCGGTGACGCGGGAGAAGCAGACCCAGAGCGCGTAGTCCTGGGTCAGCGGATAGGCGGGATCGTAGCGCAGGCCGTGCGCCTCGGCGACCGATCGGCGGAACATGACCGACGGATGGCTCATGCTGGTGCTGAACAGGAGATGCGCCTTCAGCCGCTTCGGCTCGCATTCGAAGATCCAGCGCTCCACGCGCGCGCCCATCGTCTCGATCTGGGTGCCGCAGAGCCCGATCTCCGGATGGGCGTCGAGGAAGCGGACCTGCTCCTCGAAGCGCGTCGGCAGCGACTCGTCGTCCGCGTCCATGCGGGCGATGTACTCGCCGCGCGCGGCGTCGATGCCCATGTTGAGCGCACGGGCGAGACCCAGGTTGCGCTGGTTCTGGACGAGCCGGATGCGCGGATCGGCGTAGCTGCGGACGATCGCCGCCGTGTCGTCCGCGGAGCCGTCGTCGACGATGATGAACTCGAAGTCGCCGAAGGTCTGCCGCAATATGCTGTCGATCGCCTGGCGCAGGAACTCCGCCGCGTTGTAGGCCGCCATGACGACGGAAACGCGCGGCGCCTGCTCGACATCCAGCCTGACGATCCGGTCCATCGGTCAGCTCCGCGAGGTTTGGGCGAGCCCGGGCGAGGGCAGCTCGGCCAGCCACGCGCGGGCGGTGTCGAGCGCCTCGTCGACCGACCGCGCCAGTCGCACGGTCGGGAAGTCCCTGGTCCAGCTCTCGTGGAAGCGGGTGACCTTGCCGTAGTTGTTGTCGAGGATGACGTGCGGAATGCCCATCAGCGTGCACAGGATGTGCCCGTGCAGCCGATCGGTGACGACGACGCGCGCCGATGACAGGAGCGCGCAGCCGCGTCGCACGCGGCTCCAGGCGGCGCGGTTGCGGAACAGGGTGAGCGAGCTTTCCAGCGCCGCGAGCTTGCGCGGGTAGAGGCCCATCGCGCGGGTGAGCGCGCGCTCGGCCTCGACGGCGAAGCGGCCCGATTCCGCCGCGCTCCAGTCGAAGACCAGCATGTCCTCGCCGACCGTCCGCCCGTCGCGCAGATAGGACTGGTTGATCGCGACATCGCTGCGCAGCAGGCAGGCGACGTCCCGCACCGGCGGCGCGGGCCGCGGCAGCTCGAGCCAGAGCGCCATGTCCGGGCAGAGCCGCACGTCGCAATCGAAGGTCTCGCGCGCCATGTCGAAGCAGATCCGGTCGCGCGCGATCAGCGTGAAGCGGCGGTGCCGCGCGACCGCCCGCCGGAACATGTCGAGCCGCGCCGGGTCGCGGAAATGGATGGTCTGCGGCAGCTGCACGATCGGCACCTGCGGGAAGTCCTCCAGCACGCGGATCTTCGCCTCGAGGAAGCCCTTGAACAGGTCGCCGAGATTGCCGCCGCCGCTGAGCAGGATGAGATCGAGGTCGCGGACCGCGGCGAGGCGCTCCCGCGAATAGCTGAAAGTGTCGCTCGTATGGGCCGGCGCCACGTGCAGGCGGTCGGCGAGGAAGGCGATCTCGCCCAGCCAGATGGCGCTGTCGCCGACATTGTCATAGGCGGGAAACTCGAGCAGGGCGGGGCGCTTCCGACCATGCACCAGGTCGAGGAGCGCGATCTCGATCCGCTGGCGCAGGCGCACGAGGTGATGGGAGCTGCGCTCCCGCTGCGAAACGCCGGATCCGCGAAGCGCAATCGTCATCCCCCGACCCCCGAGACGATCCAGCAGCAGAAGAGCTCGCCCATGCCGAACGTCGGCCCCAGCATTCTGGGTGCGACGCCGTGACAACGCTGTGGCAGCCGCGGAGTTCCATATGGCTGCGGCAGCCCGGGGCCTCGCTATCCGCCGGCATGCCCGCTCCCGGTCTGCGCCAGGCGATAGGACCGCGGCGGACGGCGGCGCAGCATGGTCTCGACCTGATAGTCGAAGCGCCAGAGGAAGGGCAGGCGGCGGGTCAAGGCCACGGCGCGCCCGACCCGCTCGTAGCGCTCCACGGCCTGCTGCATGGCGTTCGCCAGCTCCTCGCGCCCGTTGCGGCGGGCCGCCAGGACCACGTCGCGCGCCTGCTGCGCCTGGCTGTCGGAGTCGAGGACGAGCGCGGCGACCGCGCCCGCGGAATAGTCGCTCCAGTCGAAGCAGGCGGTGCGGCCGGCGAGGCCCAGCGCGTCGAGCGCAGCCATGGTGAAGATGCATTTCGGGCAGCGGCTGCAGTTGTCGTGCCGGCGTCCCTCCCAGCAGACGCGGAGCGCATCGAGATCGGCCGCGGAGGCGGAGATGCGGTGGAGCTTGGCGACCCGGTCGAAGCCTGCGCCGTCATGCACCACCCGGAGCCCGCGGGAGCCGAGCAGCGGGTCGGTCAGCGGATGCGATCCGATCGGCAGCAGCCGCTTGTAGCTGTGGGTCGAGGCGATCACGACCTCGCCGTAGCGGCCTTCGAGAAGATGCGCGACCGTCGCCAGGGCGAAGCCGTGCGCCAGAATCCAGCGCCGTTTGTACATGGTGTCGAGCCGCTTCAGATTGGTGCCGACCCGCAGCAGCCGCTTGCCGTGGCGCGCGGCGACGGCGCCCAGCCGCTCCTCCGCCTGGTCGAGCTCGGCCGCGGAGTCGATCGGGATGTCCCAGCCGCCGATGAAGAGGAGATCGTCGACCGGCCCGCTGCCGCAGCCCTCCGCCGCCTGGTCGTGCCGGAGCAGGGTGAAGAAGGAATCGGCCCCGCCCGAGAAGAAGGAGGCGCGCCGCGCACCGCCCGCCGGCGCGGCGGAGAGCGGCGCGTCGATCGCGACGGGCTCGAGCTCCGGAAACCAGCTCTGCCAGATCGACATGACGCCGCGCAGGTTTTCGACCAGATGCGCGTCCACCGGCTCGGACAGCGTGACCCGCTCTCCGGCTCCGAGCGCGATGGGCAGCATCAGCACGAGCCAGGGATTGCCGGAGCGGGAGATCTCGTCGCGGCAGTCGGACGGGACCTCGTACCAGATCCGATGCGAGCCCCCGCCGCGCTCCATTTCGAACGTCACGGCAATGCGCAGGCTGTCCGCCCGGACGGGGGAAGGGCCCAGCGTCCGCTCGACGAGCTTCATGCGACTCCGGCGCTCGCCATGTCGGGAATGTCGGGGAAGTAGATCCCCATGATCCGACGGCAATGCTCGGCGGCGCGCCGCTCGATCAGCGCCGGATCGACCCGGGCGATCAGCCCGGCATCGGCCCTGCGCCGGAACATGTGGGCGCGGTCGACGTCGAGCGTGTCGAGCGGCACGCCGAGAAAGGCGGCGAGCCGCGGCGCGCATTCGGCGATGCGGTCGGTGCGGATGACGAGCAGGCGCTCCGCCGGCACCGCCTTCAGCACCGCCTGGTTATGCGCCGCCCAATGCTTGAGATAGGCGCCGACGGGGAACAGCCCGTGCTGCCGCAGCACCTCCTCGCCCGGCTCGTAGATCCTCTCCTCCGGTGGAAACCGGGCGTCCCGGAGGCGCCGCCAGCTGTCCGTCGTCGGGCGGGTGGCGTGATGGTTGAGCAGCGAGTCGAGCCAGGAGTAGCAGTCGCGGATGGTGAGGACGAAGCGCGCTTCCGGGTAGAGGGCGGCGAGATGGCCGACCACCGCGCCGTTCAGCCCGGACGAATCCATCTCCAGCCAGAGCCGCCGGTCGCGCTGGCGCAGCCAGCCGGCGACCTCGGCCGGCGACATGCGTCCCTCGCGCTCCGCCAGGATGACGTCGATCAGGGAGTCCGTCTCCGGCTCGTGGGCGGTGCGGTAGCCGCCCTCCAGCATGCCGGCGATCGAGTGGGTGCCGGACTTGCCGGCGCCGACGCAGAAGGCATGGAAGCGGCGCGGATGGACGAGGCGCCAGGCTGGGGAGGCCTGGTAATGCCGCCGCGCGGTGCTGGTCAGGGAGAGCGCCAGGCCGGCCATGATGTCGCCCACGCGGTTGGGCCCGCCGAGACGCCCCGCCGGGCTTGGTGGACCTAAACAGATACCTGCACCTCCGGCGGGACGGTTGTGGCATTCGGGAGGCGCGGCCCGCCGGGAGCGCGTCGCTTGATCGTGCCGGTCGCGGCGGCGAGGATGGCCGATGGCCAATGTCCTGGTCGTCGTCGACCCCGATGCGGAGCGGCGGACCGCCTTCTGCAAGGCGGTGCGGCCGCATCTCGCCCCGGTGGACGGCCTCGTGGCCGGGGCCTGCGCGAGCCGGGATTTCCACGCGCTCTGGGCCGCCGGCGCCCGCGCTCCGGTGAGCTTCTGGGCCGGCGAGCAGGGCACCGCGGTCGTCTGGGGCAGGGCGCTGGGCGAGGATGGCCGGCCGGTCGAGGCCCGGCAGCTGCCGGACATCTGGGCCGACATCGCCTCCGGAAGGCCGGAGGCGTTCGACGGCTATCACGCCGCGGCATGCTGGGACGCGCGGCAGGGGCTCGTCCTCGGCGCGGACCTGCTGGGCATGTACCCGCTCTACTGGTGGCAGGGCGGCGGGGTGCTGCTGGCGGGCTCGAGCCCCGAGCCGTTCAGGCTGCACCCAGCCTTCCGCTGGACGCTCGACCCGGGCGGGCTCGCCGGCATCCTGCTCACCATGCATTCCGTCGGCGGCCGGACCCTGATGCAAGGCGTGCGGCGGCTCGGCGCCGGTCACCTGCTGGTCGTGCCGCAGGGCGCGGCCGCGCGGGAAGTGGCGCAGTTCCGCCTTCCGGTGTCGACCGACCATTTCGACCTGCCCTTCGCGAGCGCGGTCGAGCTGCTGCATGAGACGGTGGTGCAGGCGGTCGCGCGCCATGTGCCGGCGGGCGAGCCATTGACCATCGCGCTCTCCGGCGGCCGCGATTCGCGGCAGCTCGCCGGCGCCATGGCGGCGCTCGGCCGCAGCGCCGTGGCGCTCACCTTCGGCGACGAGCGCGACATCGGGATGGGCTGCGCCAGGGCGGTCGCGCGATCGCTCGGCCTCGCCCATCACCTGCGCCCGGTCGCTGTCGACCGGCACGACAGACGGGCGAAGCTCCATGCCCGGTGGCTGCATTGCACGACCGGCTTCAACTCCATCGCCTACTGGGACGTGCAGGACGAGCTCCGCGCCCTGCCGCCGCTCCTCGTCTGCGGCTACGCCATGGATTCGATCGTGGGCGGCAGCCATATGGGCTGGTGCCTGGGGCCGGACGGGAGGACCCCGTCCTTCGCGCAGTTCTTCCGCCGCATCAACCAGTCGGGCGTCGAGCTCGAGATTCTGCGGCGGCTGCTCCGGCGCGACCTGTTCGGCGACGCGCTCGACGAGGTCATGGACGAGCTCGGGCGGAGCTATGCCGGGTATTCGCCCTTCGAGACCCAGCGCGCCTGGGGCTTCGACCTGCACCACCGGCAGCGCTTCCATATCGGCAATCCGCCCTGGCTGCTCTCCTTCGGCGCCTGGCCGGTCCTGCCCGCCATCGATCGCGAAGTGCTGAAGGTCGCGGGCGGGCTGCCGGCCGCGGCGCTCGCCGACCGGCGCGCCCAGGACGAGATCATCCGCACGCGGTTCCCGGCGCTCGCGGAGCTGCCGCTCGAGCGCAACCGGTACGACACCACCCCGCTCAGCCCGCGGCTGCGCGACCGGGTGGCGAAGACGCTGCTGGCGCGGGTGACGCCCCGGCGCCGGCCGCGCCCGAAGGCGGCGGAGCAGCGCTTCTACCATCGCATGTACGATTTCGACGGGCCGGGCTGGAAGGCGGCGCGGCGCGCGGCGGAGCCGTTCCGCGAGCGGCTCCATGCCCTGTTCGAGAAGGACGCGCTGGACGCCTACCTGCCGCCGCCGGAGACGGATCTGCGCCTGGGCGAAGGCCTCGCCGAGGCGTCGGGGCGCAAGCTCATCCTCGGGCTCTGCTACTGGGCGGGCGAGTACCTGTAGACGCTATCCCTGCCGGCTGAGGAAGGCCCTGCCGATCTGGTGCTCGAAGCGCCAGAGGAAGGGGAGCCGGCTGGTGCGCGCGAGGACGGCGCGGGCGCGCCGGGAGCGGCGCAGCGCTTCGGCGACCGGCGCGGCGATGTCGGCCCGGCCGCGCCGCCGGGCCTCGGCCAGCACCTCTCCGAAGAAGATGTCCTGAACCTCGGAATGCACGTACACCCGGGCGAGCGCGACGGGGTCGTAGCCGCTCCAGTCGAAGCTCGGCGCCCGGCCCCGGAAGCCCAGCAGGTCGAGCGTCGCCATGGTGAGCAGGCATTTGCGGCAGCGGCTGCAATTGTCGTGCCGCCGGCCCTCCCAGCAGACGCGCAAGGCCGCGAGCGGCGCGCCGGCCTCGGCGATGGCCTTGGTCTTCTCCAGCCGGGTGAAGCTGCTGCCGTCCTGCACGAAGCGCAGCCGGCGCGAGCCGAGCAGCGGATCGGTCACCGGGTGCGAGCCGGTCACCGGCCGGTCGGCGTAGCCGAGCCCGGCGCTGATCACGATCTCGCCGTAGCGCCGGTCGAGGAGATGGCCGAGCGCGCCCAGCGCGCAGCCGTAGAACAGCAGCCAGTTGCGCCGGTAGGCCGTGTCGAGCCCGCGCAGATTGGCGAAGACCTGCACGAGCTCCTTGCCGTGCGCGGCGGCGACCCGCGCCAGGTGGCGCCCGGCCAGCTCGGTCTCGGCGCGGTCGGAGAGCGGGATGCCGAAGCCGGCGACGAAGAGGAGGTCGTCGACCGGGCCGCCGCCGCAGCCCGCGGCGCTGCGGTCGTGGCGCAGCAGGGTGAAGGTCGAATCGACGCCGCCGGAGAAGAACATGGCGCGCCGCGCGCCCGGGCCCGGCGCGTCCTCGAGCAGCGGGGCGTCGATCCCGGCGGGGCGGAGCTCCGGGAACGCCGCGTGCCAGAAGCGCATGCGCCCGCGCAGGTTCTCCGCCAGATGGGGATCGACCGGCAGGGGGAGCGCGATGTCCTCGCCCGCCGCCATGGCCAGGGGCAGCATCAGCACCAGCCAGGGATTGCCGGCGCGCGAGATCGCGTCGCCGCAGCGGGCGGGGATGTCGAACCAGATCTCGTGGACGGCCCCGCCGCGATCCGCCGCGATGGCGGCCGCGGCTCGCAGGCAGCCGTCCCGCTCGGGCGAGGGCGCGACGCTGCTGTCCACGAGCTTCACGATACCGGCCCCCTGCCACACGGCGCCCGCGGCGCGGGTGGTCAGGAATCTATACCGACGATCCGGGGTTCCCGGTAGTGGGATTCCGCGGGCGCGCCGCTCAGCGCCGCGAGAACCGGCCGGCCCGGAGCTTCCCGGCGACCAGCGCCAGGGTATGGCGCAGCTCGTCGGCGAAGGGGTGGCGCAGCAGGAGGAGCGCCGCCCCCCAGAGCAGGCAGAAAGCGACCGCGGCGAGCAGGAACAGCGGCAGCGGCACCTCGTCCCCGTTCGCCCAGGCGAGGACGGCGACCGGCACGGCGGCGGCGGCCAGGGTGACGAGGGCGCTCCGCCCCGTGCGCCGCGCGAGCTCAGGCAGCGAGAAGCGCACCTGGCGCCGCACCAGCGTCAGCGTCACCACCGTGCCGAGAAAGGCGGTGGGGTAGGAGAGGATGACCACCATGGTGAGGCTGTGCAGCGCGCCCACCGTCAGGAAGAACAGCCCGACCGGCAGCATGATCAGGTTGAGCGTCAGCGTGTCGCGGATCCGGCCGAGCGAGATCAGGAGCGGCTGGGTGAGGAAGGAGGGAAAGGCGAGGGCGTAGGAGCCGCAGAGGATGGAGACGAGCGGCGCCACCGCGTCCCATTGCGGCCCGAGCAGGATGTAGACGATCGGGTCCGACATCAGCCCGAGGAAGGCGAGGAACGGCCAGTAGAGCACGGTCACGTACTCCATCGCCTTGAGATAGGTCTCGCGCAGGTCCTCGCCGCGCCGCACCTTCTGGGCGAGCGCCGGCAGCAGCACCGGCTGCAGCGCCTGGGTGATCAGCCGCGAGAAGATCGACAGCAGGCCCCGCGCCCGGCTGTGCAGCCCGACCGCCTCGAAGCCCAGCATGCGGCCGATGATGAGGTCCGGCCCGACCTGGCGGAAATCGCCGATGAGCGCGTTGGCGCTGGCATAGCCGCCGAAGGAGAGCACGCTGCGCCATTCGTGGAGGCCCGGACGCAGCAGGAAGGCGTGCGGCCGCGACAGGAAGGCGAGGCCGCTCGTCGTCGCCACCCCGGCGAGCGAGGCCCAGGCGAGGCTCATGAAGCCGAAGCCCGTCGCCGCCAGGGTGATGCCGGTCGCGGCGTTGACGGCGGTCGCCGCCACATGGATCGCGGCGAGGCGGCCGAACTGCATCTCGCGCCGCATCAGCGCCAGGATCGGCGAGCCGAACGGGATCAGTACGAAATTGGCGGCCATCACCCAGATGACCTCGCGCAGCCCGTCCTCGCGATAGAAATCGGCGGCGATGCCGCTCATGAGCAGCAGCACGGCGGCGAACAGCCAGGAGAGGCCGAGCGTCACGGTGAAGGCGGTCCGGAGCTTCTGCCGGTCGACCTCGCGCTCCTGGATCAGGTAGTTGGTGACGCCGAAGTCGCGCAGCGCGTGGACGATCCCCACCACCGCGGCGCCGACCGAGAACACGCCGATCTCCTCCGGCGTCAGGAGGCGGGCGAGCGCCAGCGTCGAGGCGACGTTGATCGCCGTGCTGGCGTATTTCTCGAGGAAGGAGAAGGCGAGGGAGCGCCGGATGCTCATGCCAGGCCCGATCTGTGGCGCCGCCGGGGCCCCCGGCCTGTGCCGCGCCCACCGGACTATGCCGGAACCCGCCGCGCCGCCGCAAGGCGGGGCCGCCCGCCCTCCTCGGCGGTGTGCGGTGACGGCCTCATCCTTCGACGGGCTCAGGATGAGGCCGTTCTTTGTTCTAGCAAGAAGAAGCCCCTCGTCCTGAGCCCTCGTCCTGAGGAGCCGCCGCAGGCGGCGTCTCGAAGGGCGAGGGGCTTTCCGCCACTGCTGTCATTGCCGGGCCCCGACCCGGCAATCCATCGATCGGCCGGCGCCTGGCGGCGGGATGGATGCGCGGATCAAGTCCGCGCATGACAGTTGTTTTTGGGCGGAGGGGCGGCGACCGGCCGTTCAGGGCGAGGGGCGGGGGCGCCCGCGCCCGGTGGCAAATCGGTGGCGGAGGGGCGGGCGCGCGGGTGGGTTGTGGACGGGAACACGGTCTTGCCTCAGGCTCGGCCGGTACGATGGACGGCCGGCTCTCGCTCTATCTCGACCTGCTGCGGTTCTCGGCGGCGCTCTGGGTCTTCCTGGCCCATGCGGCGCTGCTCCTGCCGCAGACCGGCCTGCCGGAGTTCTGGTGGACCGCCGAGGACGCGGTGATGGGGTTCTTCGTGCTGTCGGGCTTCGTCGTCGCCCATACGGCGGCTTCGCGGCACGGCACCTTGCGCGACTATGCCGCGGCGCGGCTCGCCAGGCTGTGGTCGGTGGCGGTGCCGGCGCTGCTCCTCGCGCTCGCCGTCGACCGGCTGGGGAGCGCCCTCCACCCGCTCGACCCGTTCTGGAACGAGCCGCACGCGCTGGGCCGGGTGGCGGCGGGGCTCGCCTTCCTGCACGAGCTGTGGTTCGCCTCCCTGCAGATGCCTGGCAACGTGCCCTATTGGTCGATCGGCTACGAGTTCTGGTACTACGTGCTGTTCGGCTGCGCGCTCTATCTGAACGGGCGCCGCCGGCTGGTCGCGGTCGGCGCCGCTTCCCTCGTCGCCGGGCCGAAGATCCTGATCCTGCTGCCGGTCTGGGCGATGGGCGTCGCCGTGCAGCGCATCGTCATGCGCGGCGGTCGGATCGGCCCCCTCGCCCTTTCCCCCGGGCTCGGCTGGGCGCTGTTCGGCGGCTCGATCGCCGCCTATGCCGTCGCCCACGCGCTGGAGCTGCGCCCGGGCCTCGAGTGGCGGGCGGAGCGCCTGGTGCCGGCCGGGATCGAGCTCGGCTGGTCGACCGAGTTCTGGTGGAAGCTGATCGTGGGGGCCCTCGCCGCCGCCAACCTGCTCGGCTTCGCCGCGATCGCGGCGCCCGCCGCGGCCGATCCACTGGGCGCCCGGCTCGCGGGCTGGCTCGAGGCGGCGGCGGGGCCGGTGCGCTGGCTCGCCGGCATGAGCTATTCCGTCTATCTCTTCCACTGGCCGCTGCTCCTGCTGCTGGTGCTCGCGGCGGGCGGCGGCGCGGCCGGGCCGGCGGAGCCGGCGCCCTGGCCGGTCTGGGGGAGCGCGGCGGCCC
>DAIMFL010000117.1:0-10710 GCA_036724615.1 Alphaproteobacteria bacterium
CTCCTCAACAGCCAGCCCATGGGCTTCTACGCGCCGGCGCAGATCGTGCGCGACGCCGAGGAGCACGGCGTCGAGATCCTCCCCGTCGACGTGAACTTCAGCGACTGGGACTGCACCCTGGAGCCGTTCACTGGGTTCCCAGAAGAGAACCACAGAGACACAGAGGCACAGAGGACGGGAAATGCGCGGGCGGAGCCCGCGCAAGAAAGCATGCATGCAGCATGCGATGCGACAGGCTCGTCCTCTCTGTGCCTCTGTGCCTCTGTGGTTCGTCCTTCCACGTCACTCTGCCGGCGGGCGGAGTGGGGCCAGCCGGGACAGACGGGCGGCGGCTATGCGCTGCGCCTCGGCTTCCGCCAGATCAAGGGATTCTCCCAGGCCGATGCCGAGCGGCTGGTCGCCGCGCGGGGCAACGGCTACATGGATCCGCGCGCCCTGTGGCGCCGCGCCGGGCTCGACGCCCGCGCGCTGGAGCGCCTCGCCCAGGCCGACGCCTTCCGCTCCATGGGGCTCGGGCGGCGCGAGGCGCTCTGGGCGGTGAAGGCCGCGGCGCCGAAGCCGCTGCCGCTCTTCGCCGCCATGAACGAGGAGGAGGCGGGCGAGGAGCCCGAGGTCGCGCTTCCCGCCATGTCGCTCGGCGAGCAGGTGAGCGAGGACTACACCAGCCTCAAGCTGTCCCTGAAGGCGCATCCCATGGCGCTGCTGCGCGGTGACGTGGCGCGCCAGGGCTACGCGAAGGCCGAGGCGCTCGCGCATCTGCCGGTCGACCGGCGGGTCAGGGTCGCGGGCCTCGTGCTGGTGCGCCAGCGCCCCGGCACGGCGAGCGGCGTCATCTTCGCGACGCTCGAGGACGAGACCGGCATCGCCAACGTCATCATCTGGTCGACCGCCTTCGAGCGCTTCCGCCGCATCGTGCTGACGGCGAGCCTCATGGGCATCGAAGGCAGGCTGCAGCGCGAGGAAAAGGTCATCCACGTGGTGGCGGAGAAGATCGTCGACCTCTCCCACCTGCTGCGCGGGCTGGGCACCGGCGACCGCCCACTCGTCCCGGCGCTGACCCGCGCCGACCATTTCAGGAATCCCGGGCGAGATCCGCGCGACCCGCCGGACGCGGGAACCGACGCCCGCCGCCCGAAGCCGACCTCGCCGATCCAGCGGCGCGACCCGGTCTTCACCTCGCGCGATTTCAGGTGAGGCGGCTCATGCGGCGCTGGAGACCTCGGACTTGACCTTGGCGCCCAGCTCGCGCTCGGCAACCGCCAGCTCATAGCGGCTTTGCAGGTTCATCCAGAACTGGGCGTTATTGCCGAAATAGCGCGCGAGCCGCAGGGCAGTCTCCGCCGTAACGCCGCGCTTGCCGTTCAGGATTCCGGTGATCCGGCCCGACGGCACGCGCAAAGCCAACGCAAGCTGATTGGCCGACAGCTCGCGCGCAGCCAGCTCGCGCTTCAAGATGCGTCCCGGGTGGATTGGAACCATAGTGATCATCCCTTGTGATAATCCACGATCTCGACGTCGTACGCATCCATGTTGCCGCTCAGGTTAACCCAGCGAAAGCTGCCGCATACTCGATCTCCCCCTTAGTGACCGGGAGCCGGCCGTCGAGGGCGAGCGCCATCAGGTAGGGACCGGCATAGGGCGAGCTGAAGCCTTTGGCCAGATCGTGATCGTAGACGAACAGGCGGTAGAACTCTGTATCTCATATATAGTACATTGCGTGCCAGCCGTCCCGCGCCGACCGCGCCTGCCCGGCGCGTTTCAGGCCACTGCCGTTGCCGGTGGGTTGGCGGGCGGGGGCCACCGAGTCCGGCGCGAGGCCGAGCGCCCGGAACGGGGCCGACATCCGGGAGAACAGGACATGGCCGACGATCCGGCCGCCCTCCACCGCGACGAGCGAGATCACGCCGTCGCCGTCGCCGCGCAGACGATCGACCAGCTCCGCCTCCATGTCTCGACCGAACGCCGCAACGACGACGTCGCGGATGGCAGGGATATCGGCGGGATCTTCGGCCCGTATCGTCACCGTCATTGCCCACCTCATCATCTCGCCACGGCGGCGAGATCGATTATCCGAGTCGTCCGGCCAGCAGCTCGCGATAGAGCGCCAGAGTCTCGCGCACCACGATCTCTTCGGCGAACTCCGCCTCCGCCACGGCGCGGGCGCGGGCGCCCATGCGGCGGCGCAGCTCCGCATCCCGGGCGAGCGCGGCGATCGCATCGGCAAGGCCCTTCGCGTCCCGCACCGGCGCCAGAAGACCGGTCTCGCCATGCCGCACGATCTCGCGGCAACCGGGCACGTCGGCCGCCACCATCGGCCGGCCGCAGGAAGCGGCCTCGAGCAGCGCCTTGGGCAGGCCCTCGCGATAGGAGGGCAGCACGGCCATGTGGCTGCGCGCCCAGAGCGCCGGCATGTCCGCCACGGGACCGAGCCACTCGACGATTCCCTCCGCCTTCCACTGCCGCAAGCTGGCCTCGTCCAAGGCCGCCGGGTTGTCCGGATCCGTCGGCCCGGCGAGCTGCATCCGCACCGGAACGCCGCGCTCCTTCAGCAGCCGCGCGGCCGCGACGAACTCGCCGACGCCCTTGTCGCGGAGCATGCGGGCCACGAGCACGGCGACCGGTGGACCGTCCGGCTCCGGCGCGGGCGCGAAGCGGCGCGTGTCGACACCCGAGCCGCGGATCAGGCTCACCCGGTCGTGCCGCAGCAGGCCGCGCGCTTCGAGCAGGCGCCGGTCGTCCTCGTTCTGCAGGATCACGCGGCCCCCGGCGCGGTTGAGCAGCGGCCGCAGCGCCAGGCGCGACAGCACGCCGAGCGCCCGCGTCTTCGCGCTCGACCCGATGAAGAGCGCGCCGAGCCCGGTGAGCGCGTTCACCGTGTGCGGCACGCCGGTCAGCGTCGCGGCGACCGAGCCGTAGATCACCGGCTTCAGGGCGACGTGATGCACGAGGTCGGGCCGCTCGCGGGCGTAGAGGCGCGCGATCTCGGCTATGGCGGCGAGCTCGGCGCCGGGCGCGTGGCTGCCGCGCCGCCAGCGGAGCGGCGCCAGGCGGAACCCCTCGGCCCGGATCGCAGCGCCATGGGCGTTCACCCGGGTCGCCACGATGATCTCGGCGCCGTCGTCCCGCGCCGCCCGCGCGACCGGCAGGCGGTGCGAGCAGAAATACCAGTCCTCGGTGACGAGATAGAGGAGGCGGGGAGGCGCAGAGCGGGTCACGGGCAACCTGTCGCGGGCCGGCGGCAGGCGGCATCCGACGCCACGGCCGCCCGATTGTCAAACCTCCGGCCATTCCGGTTTCAGGGGTTGCCAAGGCGGGGAGGGCACATAAGTTCTCGGGGATGGTGGACGTCGTTCTCCGGGCCGCCACGGTCGACGATGCTGGGGCGCTCTCTGCGCTCGATGTCGACGTGTGGCGCGCCAGCTACCGGCGGATCCTGAGCCGGGCGCTGCTCGACGGCTTGCCGCAGAGCCCGTTCCACGATCCCCAGTACTTCCTGGCGGTCGTCGACCGCAGCGGCATGGACGAATGGTTGTGGGTCATCGAGGCCGAGGACGCGCTCGCCGGCTATTGTCATTTCGGCGCCTGCAAGGATCCGGGCTGCGGCTATCTGGGCGAGATCGCACGGCTCTATCTGCGGCCGGCGATCCAGGGGCAGGGCATCGGGACCCGGATTCTCGGCGCCGCAGCGCATCGCCTCGTCGACGAAGGTCTGGTGCCGATCCGCGCGACGGTGTTCGAAGACAACCGTCGGGCGCGGCGACTCTATGAACGTCTCGGGGCGGAATACGTCGGGCGGCAGGTCGTGTTCGAGGATCAAGGCAAGCCGGTCTGGGACTGCACCTATGGCTGGGCGGATCCCGCCGCGCTGCTCGCTGCGGCATCGGGAGGAGTGGGCAAGGACCGACAGGGAGGCTAGGATCGCGGGCAGATCCGCCGCGTATCGCCAGCCGCCCGAGTCCCTCCCATGATCTTCGCCAGCCCGCCGCCCCAGCCCGATCCGGTGCGCAAGCGCCTGCACGCCGATTATCGCGCCGACGAGACCCTGATGGTGGAGGCCCTGGTGGCCGCCGCCGAGCTTCCCGCCGATTCGCTCGACCGCATCGCAGAGCGCGCCCGCGGCCTGGTCCGTGCGGTGCGCGCCCGGCGCACCCAGAGCGGGCTCGACGCCTTCCTGCACGAATACGAGCTGTCGAGCCGGGAAGGGGTGGTCCTCATGTGCCTCGCCGAGGCGCTCCTCAGGATCCCCGATGCCGAGACGGCCAACCTGCTGATCAAGGACAAGCTCGGCGACGCCGAGTGGGAGAAGCATCTGGGCTCGAGCGAGTCCCTGTTCGTCAACGCCTCGACCTGGGCGCTCATGCTGACCGGCCGGGTGATCCGCCTCGACCGCGGCGAGACCCAGGATCTCGCCGGGGTGCTGAAGCGCATGGTGGCGCGCAGCGGCGAGCCGGTGATCCGCCAGGCGGTGACCCAGGCGATGCGCATCCTCGGCCGCCAGTTCGTGATGGGCCGCAACATCGCCGAGGCGCTCGACCGCGCGAAGGCGAACGAGAAGCGCGGCTATCGCTACTCCTACGACATGCTGGGCGAGGCCGCGCGCACCATGGCGGACGCGGAGCGCTACGCCGCCTCCTATGCCAAGGCGATCCAGGCGATCGGCCGCGCGGCGCAGGGCCGTGGCCCGATCGATTCGCCGGGAATCTCCGTGAAGCTCTCGGCGCTCCACCCGCGCTACGAATTCTCCCAGCGCGACCGCGTCATGGGCGAGCTGCTGCCGCGGCTGAAGGCGCTCGCCGCCGCCGCCAAGGGGGTCGGCATCGGATTCACCATCGACGCGGAGGAGGCGGACCGGCTCGACCTCTCGCTCGACGTCATCGAGGCGCTCTCGGCCGACCGCGACCTCGCCGGCTGGGAGGGTCTGGGCCTCGCCGTCCAGGCCTACCAGAAGCGCTGCCTGGTGCTGATCGACTGGCTGCGCAACCTGGCGCGGCGCGACGGAAGGCGGCTGATGGTCCGGCTGGTGAAGGGCGCCTATTGGGACAGCGAGATCAAGGTGGCGCAGGAGCGCGGGCTCTCCGGCTATCCCGTCTTCACCCGCAAGGTCTCGACGGACGTCTCCTACATCGCCTGCGCCCGGGCGCTGCTCGCCGATCCGATCGCCTTCTACCCGCAGTTCGCCTCGCACAACGCGCATACGGTGGCGGCGGTGCTGGAGATGGCCGGGCACGGCGGCCCGGGCGCCGCGCGGCGCAACTTCGAGTTCCAGCGGCTGCACGGCATGGGCGAGGCGCTGCACGACGAGATCGTCGGGCCGGAGAAGCTCAACCTGCCGGTCAGGATCTACGCCCCGGTCGGCAGCCACGAGGACCTGCTCGCCTATCTCGTCCGCCGGCTGCTCGAGAACGGCGCCAACACCTCCTTCGTCAACCGCATCGTCGACGAGAAGGCGCCGATCGACGAGATCGTCGCCGATCCGGTCGCCCGGGCGCGGCGCCTGCCGAAGAAGCCGCATCCGCGCATCCCGCTCCCGGTCGATCTCTTCCAGCCGGAGCGCAGGAACAGCCGCGGCATCGACCTCTCCGATCCGGAGGTGCTGGGCCCCCTCGCCAAGGCAATGAGCGATGCGGCGTCGCGCGGCTGGACCGCCGCCCCCATCGTGGGCGGGCTGGAGCGCAGCGGCAACGGCCGGCCGGTCACCGACCCCGCCGACCGCCGCCGCGTGGTCGGCCACGTCGTCGAAGCGACCGCGGACGATGTGGAGCAGGCGCTGGCGCGCGCCAGCCGCGCCGCCGCGACCTGGGACGCGACCCCCGCCGAGCTGCGCGCGCGGGCGCTCGACCGCGCGGCCGACCTCATGGAAGAGGACATGCCCGCCTTGATGGCGATCGCCGTCCGCGAGGCCGGCAAGACCCTCGCCGATGCGGTCGCCGAGGTGCGCGAGGCGGTCGATTTCTGCCGCTACTACGCGGCGCGCGCCCGCGCCGATTTCACCGCGCCGGTGCTCCTGCCCGGCCCGACCGGCGAGCGCAACCAGATCATGCTCGCCGGCCGCGGCGTCTTCGTCTGCATCGCGCCGTGGAACTTCCCGCTCGCCATCTTCACGGGCCAGGTCGCGGCGGCGCTCGCGGCCGGCAACGCGGTCATCGCGAAACCGGCCGAGCAGCCGGCCGACGTGCTGCACCTTCTTCCGGGCGACGGCCCATCGGTCGGCGCGCCGCTCGTCGCCGATCCGCGCATCGCCGGCGTCGCCTTCACCGGATCGACCGAAACCGCCCAGGCGATCAACCGCGCGCTCGCCGCGAAGAACGGGCCGCTCGCGACGCTCATCGCCGAGACTGGTGGGCAGAACGCCATGATCGTCGATTCCTCGGCGTTGCCCGAGCAGGTCGTGCGCGACGTGCTGACCTCGAGCTTCCAGAGCGCCGGGCAGCGCTGCTCGGCCATGCGCGTGCTGTTCCTGCAGGACGACGTCGCCGATCGCACGATCCGCATGCTCGCCGGCGCGATGGAGGAGCTAAGGGTCGGCGATCCGGCTTTGCTCTCGACCGATGTCGGCCCGGTGATCGACGAGGAGGCCAAGGCGGCGCTCGCCCAGCATGCGAAACGCATGGAGCGCGAGGGCAAGCTGCTGTACCGCGTCAAGCTGTCGCCCGACACGGGCCATGGCAGCTTCTTCCCGCCGCAGCTTTTCGAGATCGACGGGCTGCCGCGCCTCACGCGCGAGATATTCGGCCCGATCGCCCATGTGGTGCGCTGGCAGGCCGACCGGCTCGACCAGGTGATCGAGGCGGTGAACGCCACCGGCTACGGCCTCACGCTCGGCATTCACAGCCGGATCGACGCGACGGTCCGTCAGGTCGCCAGCCGTGTGCGCGTCGGCAACGCCTACGTCAACCGCAACATGATCGGCGCGGTGGTCGGGGTGCAGCCCTTCGGCGGCGAGGGGCTGTCGGGCACGGGACCGAAGGCCGGAGGCCCGCGCTACCTGCACCGCTTCGCCACCGAGCGCGTCCTCGCCGTCGACACCACCGCGGCGGGCGGCAACGCGAGCCTGCTCTCGCTGCAGGAGGAAGAGGTGCCGCTCTGAGCCGGCCGCGGTCGGGACAGGCCCGCCGGGGTTCCGGAACAAAGCCAAGGTCCGCGCATTTTCGTCACCCGAGCCGCGCGGACCGGATGACGTCGGTCGCGGCTCCCCGTCTGGACAGAAGCGATGAAGGGGAGCGAGCGTGCCATTGCGCCGCGGGCGGCGCCGGAGCCGCCGCCGCAGCAGGCCGGGACCGGCTCCCCGCAGGACCGCTGGGCCCGCGCCGTCCAGCTCTCCGTCGTTGGCGTGGCGATCGTCATGATCGGCATCGCGCTCAGGGAGATGAGCGCGATCGCCATTCCGATCACCGCGGCGCTGGTGACCGGCTTCGCGCTGGGTCCGGCGGCGGACCGGCTCGGCAGGCTCGGCCTTCCTGCCTTCGTCATCGCGCTCGGGCTCGTCGCCGGGCTCACGCTGTTCCTGACCGCGACCTTCGTGCTGCTCGCGGCGCCGCTCTCCTCCTGGATCGAACGGGCGCCCGAGATCGGCGCCTTGATGCAGCGCCGGCTCGGCTTCCTGATCGAGCCGCTGAAATCGGCCGAGCGCATCCAGGACATGGTCGAGGGATCGTTCGGCGTGGACAAGGCGCTCGACGTGGAGGTGGCCGGGCCGTCGCTCGGCCAGTCCATCGTCGTCACCCTGTCGCCCGCGGTCGGCCAGGTCCTGATCTTCGTCGGGACCCTGTTCTTCATCCTGGTCAGCCGCGAGCGCGTCCGCAAGACGGTGGTGATGGCGTTCAACACCCGCGAGCGGCGGCTGACGGCGCTGCGCGTCTTCGCCGGGATCCAGCAGGATCTCGGGCATTACTTCGGCACGATCACCGTCATCAATCTGGGGCTTGCCGCGCTGGTCGGAGTCGCGCTCGCGATCATCGGCCTGTCCAATCCCGTGCTCTGGGCCGTGATCGCCTTCGCCTTCAATTTCGTTCCCTATGTGGGTCCCATCGTCACGGCCTGCCTGCTCGCGCTGGGCGGGCTGCTGACCTTCGAGAGCCTGGGCTGGGCGCTGGCGCCGGCGCTCGTCTACATCGTGCTGCACGCGACCGAGAGCCAGTTCGTGACGCCCTCGCTGCTCGGCAGGAGGTTCGACGTCAATCCGCTGATCGTCTTTCTGGCGATCGTGCTCGGCACCTGGCTGTGGGGCGCCATCGGCGCCTTCCTCGCCGCCCCGCTGCTCGTGATCGGCATCAATGCCTGGGTGCGCATCGCCGAGCAGGACCGGCCCTATCTGCCGGAATGACGGTCTCGCCGCGCCGCGGCGGACCGGAAATGCTACAGATTGAACTTCCGGGCGGCGCGATGCGCGGCCGGATGGCTGGGAGGGTTGCCATGTCCGAGCCGTTGGAGGGCGGCTGCCTGTGCGGCGCCGTGCGCTATCGGGTGACCGAGCCGCCGGTCGACGGCGGATATTGTCACTGCCGCATGTGCCAGAAGAGCTCGGGCGCGCCGGCACAGGTCTCGGCCGAGATCCCCATCGCAGGCTTCCTCCTGCTGCACGGGGAGCCGAAGGCCTATCGCTCGTCCGATTGGGCGGTGCGCCACTTCTGCCCCGACTGCGGCAGCCAGCTCACCTTCCGGCCCGCGGAGAATCCGCGCTACGTCTTGATCAACGTGCCGACGCTCGACCGGCCGGAAGCGCTGCCGCCGCGCCGGCATATCTATTGCGCCAGCCAGATTGCCTGGTTCCAGACGACGGATGACCTGCCGCGATACGACGATTACGGCGAGTCGCCCGAGCTCGCGCTCTGAAGAGAAAAATGGCCGGCCCGATCGCTCGGGCCGGCCGAAGTCTGATGGGGAGAACCTCCCCGGCCCGAAGGCCGGGGATCAACGCCAGCCGGCTCGGTCCATAAGCCTAACCGCCTCGACGTTGTGCTCGCCGATGACGGCGAGATCGAGCGGGTCGGCCTTGTACTCGCCGAACCCGGCAACCGCGTCCGAGGCCGGAATGCCCGGCTTCACCGGGTATTCGTTGACCGCCTCGGCGTAGATCTTCTGTGCCTCGTCGCTCACCATGAACTCGAGCAGCTTCACGGCATTGTCGACATGCTGCGCGCTGGCGGTGACGCCGCCGCCGCTGATGTTCACATGCACGCCGCGCCCGTCCTGGTTGGGCCAGAACACCGCGACCTTCTGCGCGGCTTCCTTCTGCGCCGCGTCGTCGCCGCTCAGCATGCCCGCGAGGTAATAGGTGTTGGCGATGGCGATGTCGCACTCGCCCGCCGCGACCGCCATGATCTGGTCGCGGTCGCCGCCGGCCGGCTCGCGCGCGAAATTGGCGACGAAGCCCTTCGCCCATTCCTCCACCTTTTCGACGCCCTGGGCGGCGATCATCGAGGAGACGAGCGACTGGTTGTAGATGTTCGACGACGACCGGATGCAGATCCGCCCCTTCCATTTCGGGTCGGCGAGATCCTCGTAGGTCGACAGCTCGGACGGATCGACGCGGTCCTTGGCGTACATGATCGGCCGGGCGCGCAGCGCGAGGCCGTACCAGGTCCCCTCCGGATCGCGGTACTGGGACGGGATCGCCGCGTTCAGCACCTCGGACTGGATCGGCTGCAGCAGCCCCTCGCTCTTGGCCTGGAGCATGTAGCCCACATCGGCGGTCAGGATGGCGTCGGCCGGGCTGTTCGCGCCCTCGCTCTTCATCCGCTCGATCACGCCTTCCTTGGCGAAGACGACGTTGACCCGGATCCCGGTCTCCTGCTCGAACGTGTCGAGCAGCGGCCGGATCAGCACCTCCTGCCGCGTGGTGTAGACGTTCACTTCCTCGGCGGCCCACGCGTCGGCCGCGCTGCCCATGCAGCCGGCGGCGATCAGTCCGGCGGCGATCTTGGCTCTCAGGGTCATGGCTAATCCTCAGTGCTGTCCGGGAGGCGTCTCGTCCGGCGGCGCCGCGCCGGGAGACGCGTTCTGGCTAGGCCCAAGTTGCGAACCGTTCGCAACACGCCGCGACTATGCCGGAAAGCCGGTCTGTGCGCAACTGAGAATTATTCGCAGAAATCAGGCCGGTGCCGGAAACGGAAGCGGCGGCTCCGGTGAGGGGCCGCCGCTTGCCTGATCAAGCTTCGAGGGCGGCCTGTCCCCAGGCCTTCCTGAGCACTCGCCCGGCTACGCGGCGAGCCGGCCTTCGAGCGAGGCCTCGAACATCTGCCGGAGCTCCGGCACGCCGACCGGCAGCGGGTTGCCGCCGGCGGAGGGATCCTCGGCCGCCATCTTCGACAGCTCGTCGAGCCGGTCGGTGCCGACGCCGAGCTCCTTCAGCGTGTGCGGAATCTTGAGCTCCGCGCGGAGGGCGAGCACCCAGTCCATCACCGCCTTGAAGGACGGGTTCGGCAGGCCGAGCCAGGCGGCGAGGCGCACCATCCGTTCGTCGATGGCCTTGCGGTTGAACTCCAGCACATAGGGCATGAACACGGCGTTGGTCAGCCCGTGATGGGTGTCGTAGACCGCGCCGATCGGGTGGGACAAAGCGTGGATCGCCCCGAGGCCCTTCTGGAAGGCGGTGGCGCCCATGCTGGCCGCCGTCAGCATGTAGGCGCGGGCGGCCAGGTTCTTGCCGTCCTTCACCGCCACCGGCAGCCAGTCCTTGACCAGCCGCATGCCCTCGACCGCGATGCCGTC
>DAIMFL010000118.1:0-10704 GCA_036724615.1 Alphaproteobacteria bacterium
GATGCGCCGGATACCGCGATGTCGCCCGCCATGCCCGTCGAAGCCGAGCCCGTTGCCGCCGCTGCCGAGCCGCAGCTTCCACCGGCGGCAGCCGCACCGGGCGAGACGACCGAACCATTGGCCGTGGAGGCCGCCGCGACGCAGACGGCTGCCGCAGAGGCTGCGGTCCCGCCCGCCGTCGCGAAAGAGGTGCCGATGGCGGCAGCGCCCGAGCCCGGCCCTTCCGTGGCGGACGTCTCTCCTGCAGAGGCCCCCCTCGCCATCATGCCGAGCTTCGAGGTGGTCCGGGTCGCACCCGATGCGCCGCCGGTCCTCGCCGGACGCGCCGCGCCGGGCAGCGAGCTGATCGTGCTCGACAACGGCACGATGATCGGCACGGCGCGGGCGGATGCGAACGGCGAATGGGCGATGGTGGCCTATGCGCCGCTGCCGGCCGGCCGGCACGAGCTCACTTTGGCCGTCGCCACGCCCGAGGGCGCCGTCGTGGTCGAGCAGGCAGACGTCCGCGCCGACCCCGTGCCGGAAGGGACCGGCGACCTGCCCTACCCGGCGCACAAGCCGGTCGCGGGATCGGCCGCGCCCACCGCCTATATGGTGCAGCTCGCCTCCGTGCCCTCGGCCGCCGACGCCGAGCGCGAATGGACGCGGCTGCAGCAGGCGCATGCGGCTCAGCTCGGCGCGGCGGAGGCCGAGATCGACGCGGTGGAGCTCAGCGGCCGGGGCACGTTCTATCGCGTCCGCACGGGTCCGTTCGCGGACCGGGAAACGGCGCGCCAGCTCTGCAGCGAGCTCGACGCGGCCGGCCAGGACTGCCTGGTCGTGCGCCAGGAGGCCTCCGAATAAAGCCGTCCGTCCGGACCGCCGGCAGGATCAGACCGGTACCGGCTCCCGCACGCCGATCGCCTGGAGAAGGGACTCGATCTCGCCGCGGGCCGCGGCCGAGCTGCCGACGGAATCGCCGCCCGCCGTCAGATCGAACACCGTCACGCCGCTCAGGAACAGCTCGCGGTAGACCATGCGCTCGCCCAATCCCGGCGTGACGCGGAAGCCGATGCGGTGCGCGAGCTTCTCGAGCAGCTTGCCGATGTCGCGCTTGTTGCGCGAATCGATGTGGGTGAGGCGGTTCCTGAGAACGATCCAGTCGATCGGCGCGCGATCTTCGACGACGCGCCTGTTGTTCTGCTCCCACACCATCCGCGTGTAGACGCTCGGCCCCGTGACGGTGCGCTGCGCCCGGTCGATCTCGGCCAGCACGTCGATGTCCACCAGGCTGTCGTTGATCGGCGTGACGAGCGTATCGGCGGCGGCATGGCCCAGGCGGGAAAGATGGGAATCGCTGCCCGGCGTGTCGACGATCACGAACTGGCAGCCGGCCAGCGCCGCGAAGGCAGCCTCGAGCCGCGTCGCCTCGTCGGCCTGCGCCTCCGCGACCGAGCCCAGGGTCGAGCGCTCGATGAAGCGATGCTCGGGACCGGGCAGCGGCCGGCCGGTCTCCATCGCGAAGGCGCGCCGGTTGGCGAGATAGCGCGAGAGCGTGCGCTGCCGCCCGTCGAGATCGATGCTGCCGACCGCGAAGCCGATGCGCATCAGCGCGACCGCCAGGTTGACGGCCGTGGTGGACTTGCCGGTGCCGCCCTTCTCGTTGCCGACGACGATGACATAGGGGCGCGGCGCCTGCTGATCGGTGTCCGTCATGCCCGGCGCTCCGCCACGCGGCTCAGAAGAGGATCTTCCACTCGCCATTCGGCGACGGCTGCTCCGGCGGCGGAGCGGACTCCGCGCCGCCGGACGGCGCCGGCTCGTGCAGCCCGCCCGACGGCTTGTCCGCAGCGGAGGGGATATCTGCAGGAACTGCGGCGCCGCGCCTGGCCTCGAAGGCCGAGGCTGCGCGCACGCCGCGCAGCGCCGCCGCGCGCCGGGCCAGCGGCTCCGTCGCCGCCCAGGCGGTGAATTCGGCGCCGCCTACGCTGCGATGAACGGCGACCCACTGGCGGCGCTTCGGCGACAGCATCGCGAGCACCACGTTCTCGCCGGGAATCCGCGCGTCGAGCGACGTGGTGAAGCCGGGATTGTCGCTCTGCACCAGCTCGGAAATGATGTCCCAGCTATAACCCTCGAACATTAGCAGCTTGATCATCTGATCCGACTCGCCGAGCGGCAGCCCCAGCTGGAAGGCCACCATGCGGTCGAGCTCGCCGCTGCCGGACGGCGCGGATTCGAGCGCCTCGATCAGGTCGTCGATCGTGCGATCGTCGCGCGTGCTGTCGGACACCGGTTGTTGCTCCCCCCTGCGGAGCCCCCACACAGCGACTCGGGACCCCGCGACGAAGCCTAGCGCAGCCGGCGATCCGGCGAAACCGGCATGCCGTCGCGCGCCTCCGAAGCGGGCGCGAAAGCCCGCGGCACACGGAACCCGCGCCGAAGAGCCTCGTTGAGTGGCATGCCGGCAGAGTTCCCTGGCGGCCGGCACCCTTTCCTTGCCGGAGGCGGCGCTCCATGGACTTCCAGCAGTTCGGGATCACTCCCGAGACCGTGCAGTATCTGATCCGGCTGCTGGTCGCCACCCTGCTCGGCGGGGTGATCGGCTTCGAGCGCGAGGCCAAGGACCGGCCCGCGGGGCTGCGGACGCACATGCTGACGGCGCTCGCCGCCGCGCTCTTCACGGTCCTCACCATGGAGCTGCACGAAGACCTCAATCGCGCCGACCCCAACAACTCGGCCGATCCGCTGCGCATCATCGAGGCGGTGACGGCAGGCGTCGCCTTCCTGGCGGCCGGGGCGATCATCCAGTCGCGCGGGAAGGTGCAGGGGATCACGACCGGCGCCGGCATGTGGCTCGCCGGTGCGGTGGGCGTCGCCTGCGGCAGCGGCCACTACGCGCTGGCGGTCATCTCCATGCTTCTGGCCACCGCCGTGCTCGCCCTGCTGCGCCCGCTCGAGAAGCGCTGGATCACGGGTGCGGCCGAGGACGGGCCCAAGCCGGCCAGGAGGGCCGAGCGGGACTAGGCCTTCCGGGGTTCCGCAGGAACACAAGCCGCGGATGCTCGTTTCATCCACGTCAAAGGGACGCGGCGTTGCAAAGCTGCACCGTGTCTCCCCGCAACGGTTGAGCAGGGATACGACGATGTCTGACAGCAAGATGTTCTGGGCCGCTCTCGCCTTCGTTCTGATGGGCATTGGCGTTTCCGGCTGCAATACCACCGAGGGTTTCGGCGAGGACATGCAAAGCGCCGGTGAGGCCATCGAGGAAGAGGCAGAGGAAGCGAACTGAGCGGCAGCTCCGCGCCGTCAGCCGCGAGCCGTCGCGACTGACGGAGCTGCCCCTGGATCGGCCAATTCTCAGGAAAGGAGCGGGTCATGCTCTACTGGGCTGCAGTATTCTTCGTCATCGCGCTCATTGCCGCATTCCTCGGCTTCGGCGGCATCGCGGCGGCATCGGCCGGCATCGCGAAGATCCTCTTCTTCGTGTTCCTGGTCCTCTTCGTGGTGAGTCTCGTCGTCGGCCTCATGAGCGGACGCCGGCCGCCCGTCTGAGGCGTACGGATAGCCGCTCGGAAGGCCCCGAAAAGGGGCCTTTCCTTTTTGAGCCAGCCCCTTTGCAAACGGACCAGGAACCCCCTGGGGGTTCCCGGGTTGACTGGTGACGAGGATATCGATTGCGAAAGGAGCAGATGAAATGAACTGGGACCAGGTCCAGGGTCAGTGGAAGCAGATGCGCGGCAAGGTCCAGCAGCAGTGGGGCAAGCTCACCGACTCGGATCTCAGCATGATCGAGGGCAGGCGCGAGGAGCTGGCCGGCCGCCTGCAGGAGCGTTACGGCAAGAACAAGGAAGAGGCCGAGCGCGAGATCGATACCTGGCTGCGGGGCCAGTAGTCACGATGTGCCCGCGACCGGCGCTTCTTGCGCGGGTCGCCCCGCCGTCCACGGGCAATTCCAGACCCGTTCCGGAGCGCTCCCAGCCCGGCGCTGGCGAGCCTCTCCCGCGCTATTCCTTCATGAGCCGCCCGGTCGCGCGGAGGCGGTGGAATAATCCTGCCTGGATCTGGTCCATCTGATGTTCGGCGAACGGGTGCCGGTCCTATGTTCCCGCTTTACCGGCCCGATTCGCGGCATCATCCGGGGGGCGGCGCGTGTATCGGCAGCATTCCAGGGACGGCTGCGCTCGCTTCCATCGGCGGTCGGAGCGCCCCGCCTGCGGCGGACCCGAAGGGCGGGCGTGCGGGCGGCGTCGGCAAGGCAAGGAGGGAGCGTGAATGCATCGCGTGCCGGACGGCGTACAGCCTTCTTCGATCGCGGGACCGACCAGGGATGCGCCCTCGCCAGTTTCCCTCCACGGCCAGGACGGGGCTGCGGTGAGTGACGAGCGGCAGGAGCCGGAGGCGGCAGCGTTCGACGATGCCCAGTTCAAAGGCGAGCTGGAGAGGCTGATTCCGCAACTGCGCGCCTTCGCCCGCAGCCTCTGCGGTCACCGCGAGCTGGCCGACGATCTCGCTCAGGAGGCGCTGCTCAAGGCCTGGGCGGCCCGGGAGAAGTTCCAGCCGGGGACGAATCTGCGCGCCTGGGTGTTCATCATCCTGCGCAACGTCTTCCTATCACAGATGCGCCGCGCCCGCTTCAAGGGGGAGTGGGACGAAGGCGTGGCGGCGCGGACCCTCTCCGCGCCGGCCGCCCAGGAGCAGCAGATGCAGGTGAGCGATCTGCAGCGCGCCCTGATGCGACTGCCGGCCGCGCAGCGCGAGGCGCTGATCCTGGTCGGCGCCGGCGGCTTCTCCTACGAGGAAGCGGCGAAGATCTGCGATTGTGCGATCGGCACGATCAAGAGCCGGGTCGCCCGTGCCCGGGTCGCCCTGGAACGCATGTTCCTGGACGGCACCTGCCCGCCGCGGGCGGAGAACGGGACCCAGGCCACCGAGGCCGCGGACGCCATCCTCACCGAGGTGGACAAGATCGTGGAGTCCTGACGTCCGGCTCCACGGGCGCCCGGCGGGGCGGGAACGGCGGCAGGCTCCGCGGGTTTAACCTCCGTCGGGCAGGCGCCTTCTCTCCCGGCAATGCCGACCATGAAGGTCTGGCTCGAGGAGCTTCGAGAATCGGTGATCGACGATCGGGATAGGAAGCGGCCCCCACCCGCAGGTCGCCTGGACCGGCGCAGGGCGCCGTCCGCGAGCGAGCGCAAGACCAGGATCAACGAGATCAACGCAGGATTGCGGCAGGTCTATCAGGCCGTCGTCGAGGAGCCGGTGCCGGAGTCCTTTCGCGCGCTGCTCGCTTCCGAGTCTCTCGGCGCACAGCCCTTCGGGCGGGATGCCGATCGGGGGCAGAAAAGTCCCCAGTCCTGACGGGGTCCCGGCGGGCTCGCTCAACCTGAGATGCAGCCTACGCGATCACTCCGCGCGGCCCGCCCGGAGCGGCGACCGGGAACCTCCGCAACCACGCCGCGTTCTAGCCGCGGCCGAACATCAGAAAACGGGGAGGAAGCCATGGCTGCCACCGACCTCGCCGCAGACGTCGAGGCCCTGAAGAGGGATCTCAGCGCGCTGCGGAGCGACATCAAGGCCCTGAACGAATCGCTCGCCGCCGAACTGAGCGACAGCGTCGCCCGCGCCACCGACGGAGTCTCGGCGGCGGCGCGGCAGGCGTTCTCCTCCGCCGCGCAGGCGGGCGAGCGGGGCTACAGCGCGACCGTACACAAGATCGAAGCCAACCCGATGACCAGCATCCTGGTGGCGGCGGGGATCGGTGTGCTGATCGGCTCGATGCTGCGTCGCTGAGTCCCGCTCCGGCGCATGCCGAGCTTCCTCCTCGCGGTCGTCAAGCGGCAGGTCGCCGCCGTCGCCGTGGTGCTCGCCCTGGTCATGGTGATGGTGGCGCTCGCGCTGGTGGCGCTCGTCGCCTTTGCCCTGGCGATCTATCACCGTTTTCTCCCCGATCTCGGGCCCGAGCTCGCCTGGTGGCTCAGCGGCGCCATTTTCCTGGTCGCCGCCGGCATCGTCGGTCTGGTGCTGATCTGGCGGCTGAGCGGACGCGGGCGTCCGGCGTCCAGCCCTGTGCCGGCCCATGACGGCCAGGCGCTCGCCCTGCAGGCGACCGAGCTGCTGCGCCAGCAGCTCCCGAGGAGCGCGGTGCCGGCGACGGTCGTCGCCCTGCTGGCCGGCATCGCCGTCGGCCTCAATCCGGAAGCGGTGCGCCAGCTCGTGACAGGTCTGAGGCGCAGGCCCGACTGAAGTCAGATTTTTGTCCGCCCTCTGCGGAACCGATCCCGGGCGATGGCGTTCTGTCTCTCGTAGAAGCGATCGTCAGGTTCCTCAGAGCCCCCCGCGCTTCTACGAGGCCCCGATCCGGTTATTCCGTCCCCCCTAGTCCCCCGACCGGATCGGGGCCGCTTCCCTCCCCCGCAGGTTTCCTCTCGTCAGAACTGGAATGAAAAACAGGCCGGCAAGCGGCGCCTGCCGGCCTGTGAGGCTGCCAGCCTCGTCCCTCGGTCAGTTCGCGATCAGGGCGCGCAGCATCCAGACATTCTGCTCGTGCACGCCCATGCGCTGGATCAGCAGGTCCTCGCTGAACTTGTCGCGCGCGTCCGCCGCCACGTCCGAGAAGTCGCGCATGCGGCGCGCCACCGTCTCGTTGTCGGCGATGAGCTCGCGGATCATGTCGCCGGCGCTCTCGATCCCCATCTCCGCGTTGATCACGCTGCGCTCCCGGAACTCCGAGAAGCCGGCCGGCGCCGGATAGCCGAGCGCCCTGATCCGCTCCGCGATCTTGTCGACGGCGTCCTGCAGGTCCTCGTACTGCGCCTCCGTCAGCTTGTGCAGGCCGAAGAAGTTCGGCCCGACCACGTTCCAGTGCACGCCCTGCGTCTTGAGGTAGAGCGAGAACGTGTCCGCCAGGGCGCGGCCGAGCCCGTCGGCGAGCGCGGCCGTGTCGCGCGGCTCGATACCGGTTTCGGGAGTCTCGACATGCGGCCGGGCCTTCAAGGCGTCGTTGGCCATTTCAGTCCTCCTGCTTGATCGGTGGCTCGTGCCGACGGCGTGCCGGCCCGCTTGTCCCTGGCAAACAATCGGGCCTGACAGCGGTTCCTGGACGGTGGGGCGCGTCGCTGCGGAACGAGCGGCGGCGCTGCCCGTTGACACTGCACGTGAAATCGAAGGAGCGGAGACATGAAGTCGACCGAGAAGATGCCGAAGGATCAGGAGACGCTGAAGAAGAACGAGACCTTCAGCCTGATCTCGTCGGAGAAGGTGGAAGGCACCGAGGTCTATACCCGGCGCGGGGATCACCTCGGCGAGGTGAAGAACGTGATGATCGACAAGCGGTCGGGCAAGGTCGCCTATGCCGTGGTGAGCTTCGGCGGGTTCCTCGGCATGGGTGAGGAGCGCCGCGCCCTGCCCTGGCAGCTGCTCACTTACGACGAGGAACGCGACGGCTACGTGGTGGATGCGGCCGACGAGGTTCTGCGCAATGCGCCGGCGGGCATCTCCGAGCGCGAATACAACGACCCGGAATGGGGCAGCCGGGTCTACGGCCATTTCGGCGTGACCCCTTACTGGCGTTGAGGCTCGTCCGCCCGGACGACGGAACGGCCGCGCCCCTGGCGCGGCCGTTTCCCTGTTGCGACGCGGCGGCGGCGACCGGAGCCGCGCCTCAGCTTCCCATCGTCCAGTCGAGCAGCACGATTCCCATGGCGATCACCGCCAGGAACAGCGACACGCCGAGGATCACGCGGACATGGCCGGTCGTGCGCCCCGAGCGCGCCTTGGTCGGCGGCAGCACGGTGCGCTCGTCGGAGTCCCGTCGGCCGTTCGCATCACTCATGCCTGAATCCCTCGCTGCGTCCGTCGGATCACCCATGAGAACGATCCCGCGGAAGCGCGGTTCCGGAAGCGGAACGGGGAGCCCGGAATGGCGGTTCCATCTACTTTCCCCACTGCCGTCGTGCATGGGAGAGGAGGACACATGGACAGATGCGAGCCGCGCCGGGGCACACCCGATCCGAAGCTGGGGCGGGAGGAATTCCGCAAGCGCTTCCTGTCGCAATTCCGGGATCCCGCTTTCGGGCCGCTCGCCGCGGAGCTCGATCGGATCGCGGAGGCCGCGTGGGACGCCTATTCCCATTCACGGAAGAGCCCGCACACCCGGAAGGCGGGACCCGGCTTCGCCGATCCCGAATACGAGCTGTCGACCGACTGGCTCGCGGCCAGGGAGGCGGTGCTCGAGGCCGAGCGCCGCCATCGCGACGCGAGCCTGCCGCTCCGCATCCTTCTGATCTCGGCTTCCTCGCGCAGCGAGCACACCTGCCCGAGCGAGATGTCGAAGTCCTACCGGCTGACGCAGATCGCAAGGGAGACACTGGAGAGCACGGGAAAGGTCGCGGTGGACCTGCTCGAGCTGAGCCGGCTCGCCGCCGAGTACGGCCGGCACATCCACCCCTGCAAGGCCTGCTTTTCCACCGCGCCGGCGCTCTGCCACTGGCCGTGCTCCTGCTACCCCAACTACTCGCTCGGCCAGACGCAGGACTGGATGAACGACATCTATCCGCTCTGGGTCGCGGCGCACGGGATCATGATCGTGACGCCGGTGAACTGGTACCAGGTGACCTCGCCGCTCAAGCTGATGATGGATCGCCTCGTCTGCGCCGACGGCGGCAACCCGGACCCGACGCGCACCCACGGCAAGGATGCGCGGCAGGCCAAACGGATCGAGCTCGAGGGCTGGGACTATCCGCGCCATCTCGCCGGCCGGCTGTTCGCGGTCGTCGTGCATGGCGACGTGGCCGGGTGGAGAACGTCCGCCGCAGCATCTCCGACTGGCTCTGCTACATGCATCTCTGTCCGGCCGGGCCCTTGGCCGAGATCGACCGCTATATCGGCTACTGGGAACCCTACGCCACGAGCCACGAGGCGCTCGACGGCGACCAGGCGATCCAGGACGAGGTCCGCAATGCCGCGCTCACGCTGCTCGAGGGCGTGGCCGCCATGCGCGCCGGCAAGCTGGCCGCGGCCGGCACCGGGCTTCGCGAGCCGCGGGCGAAATAGACCGTCGTTTCCCCGGATCCGCCGGACCTTTTTGGCGGGTGCTTAGTTCCCCTCGCAGGCGGCCTCGCCCGGCTCGGCCCGGACATGCGGCCCCACGGAACAGGAGACGATCATGAGACCACATCTTCTGCTGATTGCAGGCGGCGCCTCGCTGCTCCTCGCGAGCGGGCTGGCGCAGGCGGGGCCCTGCAGCGACGAAATCGCCATGCTGGAGAAGCAGCTGTCCAGCAAGGACGCGGGCATGGGCCCGGTGGACACCGGCATGGCGGAAAGCTCTCAGAGCGCAGATGCGGGCACGGCGGACACGCCGACAGCGGGCGAGGTGCCGGGGACCGAGGCGACGCCGGCGATGAACGAGGTGACGGAAGGCATCGCCACCTCGCCGCAGGACGTGCAGCAGCAGAACACCGGCCAGCCGACCGCGTCGGAGGCGGCCCAGGCCGGCGAGATGGCTCCCGCCGCCGGGCAGAGCGACGTGACCGATCACCTGCAGCAGGCGCGCGAGTACGACGCGGCCGGCAAGGAAGCGGAGTGCATGACCTCCGTGACCCTGGCGAAGCGGCAGCTCGGAATCCAGTAGCGCGCAGCCGATTCATGCGTCGCCGGGGTCTGGCAGCCCCGGCGTCCCTTTTCGCCGCGCCAGGTGCCCGGGACTGTTTTCCTCAGCGGATCTGATCCATGGTGCAGCTCTCCGGCGCCTTGTCGTCGCGCCAGCGCAGCAGCCGTGCGCCGTGGCGCATGTAGTCGCCGGTGATGTGATCCGCGCTGACCTCGGCGACCAGCACGGGCCTGAGCGGCACCGGCTGTCGCTCCCGGCCCGACCACCGGTTCTTCACGCCGGGCGCGCGGCCGGTGAAGCCTTCGCCGCCGATCAGCGGCGTGAGCCGTGCAGTCAGCGCCGCCCCGTCGGCGCCGGCCCGCGCCCGGCCCACATAGTTCAGCCGTCCGTCCTCGTCGTAGAGACCGAGCAGCAGGGAGTCGACCCGGCGGGTCCCCTCCTTCCAGTACAGCCCGCCGACCACGCAATCGACCGTCTTCCACTGCTTGAATTTCAGCATGGCGCGCTCGCCCGGCCGGTACGGCAGGTCGAGCCGCTTGGCCATGATGCCGTCGAGCCCCTCGCGGCCGAGCCAGCTGCGCGCCGTCGCGGCCGATCTCGTCGCCGTCGAGAGCCGCAGCACCGGGCTTCGCCCCGCGGCCTTCATCATGCGCTCCAATGCGGCGCGGCGCTCCTCGAACGGCGTCTCGAGGAGCGATCGTCCGTTCTCGTCGGCGAGCAGGTCGAAGGCGATCAGCACGGCCGGATGCTCCTGCGCGAGTTTCGCGATGCGCGACGCTGCGGGGTGGAGGCGGAGCTGGAGCGTGTCGAACGGCGCGCCGAGAATGACGATCTCGCCGTCCAGTACGAAGCGCTCGACCGCGAGCGCGCCGAGGCCTGCGGCGAGCTCCGGGAAAAACCGCTCGAGCGGCTTCTGCCGGCGCGACTGCAGCCGGACGGACTCGCCGTTGCGGAAAGCCAGGCAGCGGAAGCCGTCATGCTTCGGCTCGTAGAGCCAGCCCGGCCCGGTGGGCAGGTCCTCGACCGTCTCCGACTCCATCGACGGCAGGGACAAGGGCACCGGCAAGGCCCGGGCGGTGGCGGGGCGTGTCGGCACGGCGGCGTCTCCGATG
>DAIMFL010000119.1:0-4142 GCA_036724615.1 Alphaproteobacteria bacterium
CCCTCATGGTTCGACAGGCTCACCATGAGGGCCTCATCCTGAGCCTGTCGAAGGACGAGGTCAGCAGGCGGCTGGCATCACCCCCACCCCAACCCTCCCCCATCGAGGGGAAGGGGGCCGATCGAGCGCGCAGCAGGAATCCCCTCCCCCCTTGTGGGGGAGGGCCAGGGGGGGGGGTATCGCATCGCGCAGGGATGCGTCGATGCCATCACTGACACCCTCCCCCTCCGACGGCGGCGGCAAGCTCGTCGAGAACATCATGCATTTTGCGCGCACGCTGCGCGCCGCCGGGCTGCCGGTCGGCCCCGGCAAGGTGATCGATGCGATCCGCGCCGTGGAGACCGTCGGGATCGCCAACCGCGACGACTTCTACTGGGCGCTCCATTCGGTCTTCGTCAACCGCCGCGACCAGCAGGAGCTGTTCGACCAGGCTTTCCACGTGTTCTGGCGCAACCCGCAGTTCCTCGAGCGCATGATGGCGATGATGCTGCCGCAGCTGCGCGTGCCCGGCGCCGAGGATCAGGGGCTGGAGCTGATGCGGCGCCTGGCCGAGGCCTTGCGCCCCGACAGAGCGGGCGAAGGCGAGAGCGACAGCGAGACGCCGCCCGAGGACAAGATCGAGATCGACGCGGCGCTCACCTGGTCGGGCCGGGAAGTGCTGCAGGCCATGGACTTCGAGAAGATGTCGACCGAGGAGCTGGCGCTCGCCAAGCGGTCGATCGCCGCCATGCGCCTGCCGATCATGGACGTGCCGACGCGCCGCTTCCGCCCCCACCTCCAGGGCCGCCGCGTCGACATGCGCGCCACGCTGCGCGCCGCGCTGCGCTCCGCCGGCAGCATTCCGCTGAAGCGGCGGGAGCGCCGGCGCCGACACCCGCCGCTCGTCGTGCTCTGCGACATCTCCGGCTCCATGAGCCGCTATTCGCGCCTGCTTCTCCATTTCATGCACGCCGTCACCAACGACCGCGACCGCGTGCACACCTTCCTGTTCGGGACGCGGCTCACCAACGTCACGCGCTATCTGCGCCAGCGCGACGTCGACCTCGCCCTGGACAAGGTGGCCGAGGTGGTCGAGGACTGGTCCGGCGGGACGCGCATCGGCGCCGCGCTGGCGGAGTTCAACGCCCGCTGGTCGCGCCGCGTGCTGGGCCAGGGCGCGGTCGTGCTGCTGATCACTGACGGGCTGGACCGCGAGGGCGCGGCGGGACTGGCCAAGGAGATGGAGCGGCTGCACAAGTCCTGCCGCCGGCTCATCTGGCTCAACCCCCTCTTGCGCTACGCCGCCTACGAGCCAAAATCACAAGGAGCCCGCGCGATCATGCCGCACGTGGACGAATTCCGCACCGTCCACAATCTGGAGAGCCTGACGGACCTGACCCGGGTCCTGAGCCGCCCCGGCCGGCGGCGGCTCGAAAGCGCGAGCGAGTGGCTGGCCGCGGGCGGAACGGAGGCAGAGGGATGAGCAACCGCAGCGACGACGTGCTGGAGCAGGCGGCGGCGTGGCGCGCCGAGGGCCGGAACGTGGCGCTCGCCACGGTGATCGCCACTTGGGGATCGTCCCCGCGCCCGGTCGGCAGCCAGATGGCGGTGGACGACCGCAGCAACATGGCGGGCTCGGTCTCCGGCGGCTGCATCGAGGGCGCCGTCGTGCTGGAGGCGCAGGGCGTGATGAAGGACCGCAAGCCGCGACTGCTCGATTTCGGCATCACCAACGAGCAGGCCTGGGAGGTCGGCCTCGCCTGCGGCGGCAAGCTGCAGGTCTACGTGGAGGCGGTGGAGTGAAGCGCGACCTCCTCGACCGGCTGCTCGCCGATCGCGCGGCCAAGCGCCCCGCCGCCGTCGCGACCGATCTCGACAGCGGCACGCAGGCCCTCGTCCGCCTCGACGACGTGCGGGGCGATCTCGCGCTCGATACGGCCATGCTGGAGGCCGCGCGCACGGCACTCAGAGCCGACCGCAGCGGCATTCTGGACATTGCGGGGCGGCGCATCTTCCTCCAGGTGAGCAATCCGCCCCTGCGCATGCTGATCGTGGGCGCCGTTCACATCACCCAGGCGCTGGCCCCGATGGCCGCCCTCGCCGGCTATGACGTGACGGTGATCGATCCGCGCCGCGCTTTCGCCACCGACCAGCGCTTTCCCGACGTGAAGCTGGTCGGCGACTGGCCCGACGAGGCGATGGAAAAGCTGCGGCCCGACAGCCGCACGGCGGTCGTCGCCCTCACCCACGACCCCAAGATCGACGATCCCGCTCTTTCCGTCGCGCTGCGCTCCGACGCCTTCTACATCGGCGCGCTCGGCAGCAAGAGGACCCATGCGAACCGGCTGGCGCGGCTGCGCGAAGCGGGCTTCGACGAGCGGGCCACGGCGCGCATCCACGGACCGATCGGCCTCACGATCGGCGCGAAGTCGCCGGCCGAGATCGCGATCTCCATCCTCGCCCAGGTGACGGCGGTGCTGCACGCCGGTCCGGAGGCCGCCGCGCTCCGCGGCGAAGCGGCATGATCTTCGGCGAGCTGCCGCTGGAGGACGCAGAAGGCGCCATCCTTGCGCACAGCGTCCGGGTGGACAAGGCCAGCTTCAAGAAGGGCCGCGTGCTCTCGGCCGAGGATATCGCCGCGCTGCGTGCTGCCGGCCACGCCTCCGTCACCGCGGCCAAGCTCGGTCCCGACGACATGGGCGAGGACGCCGCAGCGGCGCTGGTTGCTCAGGCCGGCGCCGGAGCCAACGTCACCGTCGCCGCCGCTTTCACCGGCCGCTGCAACCTGATCGCCGCCGCGGCCGGCGTCGTCGTGGTGGACCGCGACCGCCTCGACCGGCTGAACGAGGTGGACGAGGCCGTCACCTTCGCCAGCCTGCCGCCCTATGACGTGGTCGAGCCGCAGCAGATGGTCGCCACGGTCAAGATCATCCCCTTCGCCGTGGCGCGGGACGTGGCCGAGCGCTGCGCCGCTGTCGCGGCCGAAGGCGGGCCGCTGCTGCGCGTTGCGCAATTCCGGCCGCGCCAGATCGGTCTCGCCCAGACCAGGCAGCCGAGCACCAAGGACAGCGTGCTCGACAAGACGGTCGAGAGCCTGAACGGGCGACTGGCGGCGCTCGGCTGCCCGCCGGTCCTAGAGCGCCGCTGCGCCCATGACGAGGCGGCGCTGACCGAAACCATCGAGGCGCTCCGCCGCGACGGTGCCGAGATGGTGCTGGCCTCCGGCGCCTCCGCGATCACCGACCGCCGCGACGTGATTCCGGCCTCGCTCGAGCGGCTCGGCGGCACGGTCGAGCATTTCGGCATGCCGGTCGATCCCGGCAACCTGCTGCTGCTGGGCAAGCTCGACGGCGCGCCGTTCCTGGGCCTGCCGGGCTGTGTCCGCTCGCCCAAGCTCAACGGCTTCGACTGGGTGCTGCCGCGCCTCATCGCCGACCTGCCGGTGACGCGCAAGGACATCATGCGGCTCGGCGTCGGCGGGCTGTTGAAGGAGATCCCGTCGCGGCCGCAGCCGCGCGCCGGTGCGCCCGCCGCGACCGTCCAGCGCGCGCCGAAGATCGGCGCGCTCATCCTCGCCGCCGGCCGCTCGACGCGCATGGGCGCGGCGAACAAGCTTCTGGCCGAGGTGGACGGCAAGCCCATGGTAGCCCGGGCGGCCGATGCCGCCCTCGCCTCCCGCGCCAGGCCGGTCGTCATCGTCACCGGCCATGACGCGGACCGGGTGCGTGCCGCGATCGGCTCCCGCCAGGTGACGATCGTCGAGAACCCGGATTACGCGGCGGGCATGAGCACGTCCCTGCAGCGGGGCCTCGCCGCCTTCGGGGCCGAGGTGGACGGCGTGCTCGTCTGCCTGGCCGACATGCCGCGCGTGAGCGCGGCGACGCTCGACCGTCTGATCGCCGCCTTCAACCCCGTCGAAGGGCGCGCGATCTGCCTGCCCACCTGGAACGGCAAGCGCGGCAATCCGGTGCTGTGGGCCCGGCGCTTCTTCCCCGAGATGGCGGAGCTCCACGGCGATGTCGGCGCCCGCCACCTGATCGGCGAGCATGCCGATCTCGTCTGCGAGGTGGCGATGCCGGACGATGCCGTCCTCGTCGACGTGGACACGCCGGACGCCCTCGCCGCGATCAATCGCCCGGCCGTCGATCCGCAGGCGGGGTAGA
>DAIMFL010000119.1:4152-10568 GCA_036724615.1 Alphaproteobacteria bacterium
AGTCCCCTCCCCCCTTGTGGGGGAGGGTCGGGGTGGGGGGTGTCGCAGCGCATAGGCGCCTCAGCCCTCGACCACCTCCTCCACGAACTCCACCACCGCCCCGTCGGCGCCGTGCTCGAACAGGTCCACATGTCCCGCATCGGGAAACACACGCAGGCGCTTCGGCTCCCCCGCCGCCGCGTAGACGCGCCGGCCGAGCTCGGCCGGGGTCACGCCGTCCCGCTCGCCATGCAGCACCAGGACGGGAATGCCGACCCGCCCGATCTTGCCGACCGTGTCGAAACGGTCGAGCACCAGCCAGCGCGCCGGAAAGAACGGAAACCGCTGCTGCGCCATGTCCGCGATCGAGGTGAACGGCGCCTCGAGAATGAGGGCACGGGCCTTGGTCTCCAGCGCCATTTCCGTGGCGATCCCGCTGCCCAGGGACTCGCCATAGAGCACCAGCCGCTCGGGATGGACTCCGAGGTCCTGCAGGAAACGCAGCGCCGCGCGCGCATCGGCGTAAAGCCCGGCCTCCGTGGGCTTCCCCGCATTGCCGCCGTAGCCGCGATAGCCCACGAGCATCACGCCCCAGCCTTCCTGAACGAAGGTCGCGACCTTGTACAGCCGGTCGCCGATATTGCCGGCATTGCCCTGGAACAGGACCAGCACCGGGTGCTCCGGCCCGGCGGGCGGACGGTACCAGGACACCGTCGACATGCCGTCGGCCGCGGTGAGCTCGAGCGCCTCCATCAGCTCCACCGCGCCGACGGTCGCGAGATCGGCGCGGCGCGCGTCCGGCACGTAGATGAGCTGGCGCTGGAATATGAACAGCACGGCCAGCAGCCCGAAATACACCGCCGCGACGGCGCAAAGGAGCGTCAGCATGGGGTGCCATCGGGCCTTGCGGGATGTCCCGCCGCCCGCCCTGTGGCCCGCGGTCTCACCGGGCTTCGGTCTCACCGGCGAGCGCCCGCGCGCGGTAGTCGAGGAAGCGCCGCACCGCGGCGGCGCCCTCGGTCCTGCACCAGTTCCGGAATCCGCCGAGCCCCCGATTGCCGTACTCCAGATCGGCCGCGGTCCAGGCCTTGCGCCGTATGGCGCGATGCTGCGCCTCGTCGAGCCCGTCCCGGCTGAGGAGGTCGGCGACCTCGCGCCGCCAGCCGTCCACGACCTCGGCGCTGACCAGCCCGCAATACTCGCAGACGGACATGTCGTAATAGGCGCCGTGCAGCTCTGGAAACCGCTCCGCCGCCGGGGCCGCCGCGCCGTCCGCGCCGGCAGTCGCGGCCGGCAGAACGGCGGCTGTGGCGACCCATGCGCCGAAGCCGAACAGGTGCCGGGCCTTCATGCGGCCCAGTCTGCGAAGCGGGGCGATCGAGGTCAATCGCCCCCAACGAGGCTCTTCGCAAGGCTCCCGGTCTTTCCTAAGCTCGGTCGAGATCGTCCGGAGCAGCCGTCACGCAGGCCATGACCGATTTGCCGTTCGCCCGCCCGGTTTCCCTCCTCGTCCTCGCCCTGCTCCTGGCGGCCTGCAGCAACACCGCCGAGGAGAAGCGCATCGCCAAGCTGCTGCCCGAGGAGGCGAGCTTCCGCGAGCTGTCGGTCTGCAGCGGCAGCGGCTGCGCCTACCGCCATCCGGTCCGGCTCGGCGCGGGCGACTGGGCGATGATCGACGCCCTGTTCGGCGTGCCGCCCGCGGACCCGGCGGAGGAGCGCCGCCGGATCGCGCTCGCGGTGGGCATCATGGAGATTCTGGTCGGCCATCAGGCCGGCACCCGGCACGACGTCGGCCGCAACGCCTCCGTCCGCGACCAGAGCCAGCAGCTCGATTGCGTCGACGAAGCGGTCAACACGACGACCTATCTCCGCCTGTTCGAGGATCGCGGCCTGCTGCGCTGGCACCGGGTCGGGCTTCCCGCGAACCGCCTGCTCGATCTGGTCGACGCGCATAACACGGCGGTCGTGACGGATACCACCAGCGGGATCGCCTACGCGGTCGATTCGTGGTTCTACGATAACGGCGCGCCGGCCATGGTCCTGCCGCTGACCGCCTGGCGGAACGGCTGGGATCCGGCCGACGGGGACAGGCGCCCGCCCGATCCGGCCACTGGGCCCGCGCCTTCGCAGACGGCGTCGGAAGAACGGGACGGCCGCATCACGCGGGCCGAGGCGGCGATCCGGTAGTCGACGGGAGTTTCGCGACCGCACGAGGGGTCCGGCAGCACCGGTCCCGCCGCCCGGATCCGGCCTTTGCATCGGTCCCCAAGGTCGCCTTGTAACCAGCCGAAGCCGTTCGTATAACCGCCGCATGGCTGTGGGGAAAAGGACGGCCGGTCGTCCGTCCAGGGGGATTCTGCTCAACTGCGCGCTCGCCGCTCTGCTCGCCGCAGCGGTGCTGTTCGCGCTGTTTCTGCTGCCGCTCTGGCTGATGCCTCTCGACCGGCTCTGGGCCTGGAGCCTGGTGCCGGTCGCGCTGCTGACGCCCAGCCACTGGGCGCTGCTGCACGAGGCGATCCACGGGCTGTTTCATCCGGAGCCGAGGTCCAACCGGGCCGCGGGGCGGGCGCTGTCGATCCTCGGCGGATCGTCCTTCAGGCTGCTGCGCTTCGGGCATCTGATGCATCACCGCTTCAACCGCTATCGCATGGACCGGCCGGATTGCTTCGATCCGGCGGAGATTCCGGCCTGGCGGGCGCGGCTCAGGTACTTCTTCGAGCTGGCCGGCGGCTTCTATCTGATCGAGGTGGCGATTCCGCCGCTCTTCCTGCTGCCGCGTAGTGTCTGTAAACGCATCCTCGACCGGATCTACGCCCATCCCGACGCGACCGTGCAGCAGGTCGGCTCGATCGCGCGGCAGACCTTCCTGGGGCCGCGCGCCCTGGCCGAGCTGCGGCAGGACGCTGGCTGCATCGCCCTGCTGATCGGCGCCTCGGCCTTCGCCTGGGGCGCCGACTGGCCGCTCCTCATCGCCTTCGTTCTCGGCCGCGGCGCGGTCATCTCCTTCCTGGACAACGTGTACCACTACCGCACGCCGCTCGACCGCGTGGACTTCGCCTACAATCTCGAGCTCCCGCGGCCCATGCAGCTGCTCATCCTCAACATGAACCTGCACCGGGTGCATCACCGGGAGCCGCATCTGCCCTGGTGGCGTCTGCCTGCCCGCTTCCGGGAGGTCGGCGACGGTTATGACGGCGGCTATGGCCGCGCCGCCATGGCGCAGCTTCGCGGGCCGCTGCCTGTATCCGCGCTTGCCGCAGGCCGCTGAACACCGCCCCCATCTCCGGCTCCCGGCCGGAATGCCCCGGCGTGGCAATTCGGTGATGGGAATGGACTCGTTCGAAGGCCGGACTTGCAATTGTCGCAGACCCCCCGCAATCTATGTTCGGTTGCCGTATCATCGCTAGAGAACGGCCGTCCCACGACGCGGCTCCCGTGGGCCCTTGTGCCCCCGACGCAGCGGCGCGGATGCAGGAAGCACCGACAGGCATTCCAAGCCACCGGCAGCCTCTGTCTCCACAGCCGAGTACGCGTGATGAACGAACGAGAATATTCCGGTGGTCCCGGGGTGGGTGCTGGCAGCGAGCTGCACGGCACCATCAAGTGGTTCAACCCGGAAAAGGGGTTTGGCTTCGTGTCACCGGCGGACGGGTCGCAGGACGTCTTTCTGCACATATCCGCCCTCAAGCAGGCGGGGCTGCAGGATGCGCCAGAAGGTTCATCGATCCACTGCGAGGTGGGTCAGGGCCGCAAAGGCATTCAGGTTCTGAGGGTCCTGAGTCTGGACACCAGCACAGCGACGCCGCGCAACACGCGGCCGCGGCGCCCCTTCGGCCCACGGGACCATCAGCCCCGCTGAGTCCCGGCAAGCCGTCCGGGCATCGCTACCGGGCGCAAGTCGCCGGGGCGGGCGTGCAGCCGCCCGACCGGCATATGAAAAGCGGCTGCTGAGTCGAGCGGAACGGCCGCCGCGGCGGCGCCGGATGATCAAATGCGTCCCGTTGCCGCCCGACCCGAGAGCACCTCGTGGACGCCCCGGCGTTTGGCCCGGCGGCGGCATAGGGGATTGAGCCATTTCCCTCCACCCTAAAAGCAGACGTGAGCCGGGCGCGCGCTGGCGCCGCGGCACAGCCGCGCGGAGTCGGACGGAGACATCATGACCATCGATCCACGCCAGCTTCGGGATACGCTCGGCTGCTTCGCAACCGGCGTGACGATCGTCACCTCCGTGACGCCCGATGGCGAGCTGCTCGGCCTCACCGCGAACTCCTTCAACTCCGTCTCGCTCAGCCCGCCGCTCGTCCTCTTCAGCCTTCATCGCAACGCCTTCAGCCTGAAGGCGTTCGAGCAGGCCGGCTGCTTCGCCATCAACGTGCTGCGCGATACGCAGAAGGATCTGTCGAACGTCTTCGCCAAGGCGCTCGCCGACAAGTGGAGCGGCGTGCGCTACGACGTCTGGGCGACCGGCGCGCCGATCCTCACCGACTGCCTCGCCAATTTCGAATGCCGGACGCACGCCACCCACGAGGGCGGCGATCATGTCATTTTCGTCGGCGAGGTGATGCGGATGAAGCGCAACGCCGAGGGCGCGCCCCTGCTCTACTATCGCGGCGGCTACTGCACGCTTGCCGAAGCCGCGCAATGAGCATCGCGGGAGCGTACGGACCAATACTCGACCAATTTCCGCGGGCGCGTCGGCGACGGAACCGCTGCTGCCACCCATCGCGCGGCTGCTCCCGCCGCTTTGGTCCGCGCAACGGCCGAAGCGGTCCAGCATTGGCACAGGAGCTGGCGGTTTTGGCCTGCAATCTGTTTGCATGCCCGCGAAATCATCGTGTACCCTCGACGCAAAGGGAGCAAAGCGGCTCGCCATCCGAGCAGCCGACTCAGAAAAAGAAGAAGTCGCGTCTTGGCCGACCGAACAGCCAGGTGAGGGAGACATGAGTGACGTCAAGAAATGGGGCTCTGAGGAGTTCTGGGGAGTCGGCTTCGAATACGACCCGCAGTGGCTGCTCAGCGATGCGCAGAAGGACTTGCAGGCGAAGCTGATCGACCTCGCCCGGACGACCTTGCGGGACAACGCCGTCGAATCCGACAAGAAGCTGCTCTTTCCCCGCAAGAATTTCGAGGCGCTGGCGAAGCTCGGCCTGCTCGGGCTGCTGGTGCCGAAGGAGCTGGGCGGGCTCGGCGAGAACCACGTCTGCGCCGCCATGGCGGTGGAGACCATCGCGCGCTACGGCTGCGCCTCGACCGCCATGTGCTACACGATGCATCTGGGCGCCGTCGCGGCCGGGCTGTTCCGCCACCACGACAACGAGACGCTCAAGGACATCTTCCGCCGCATCGACAAGGACGTGCTGATCGGCACCCTCTCCTACTCCGATCCCGAGACCGGCTCGCATTTCTGGTATCCGGTGTCGTCGGGCGCCGAGCGCACCGAGAAAGGCTGGCACGTCCGCAAGAAGGCGTCCTGGACCACCTCCGGCGGCTTCGCCGACTGGTACATCGTGCAGACGACGAGCCCCGACTTCGGCGGCAACTACGCCGATCTGTCGTGCTTCCTCATCATGAAGGAGGACGCCAAGGCGGACCCGTCGAAATGGGACGGGCTCGGCCTCCGGGGCAACCAGTCCGGCACGATCGAGATCGACACGGTGGTGCCCTTCGACCACATGGTGGGGCCGAAGGGCGACGGCGCCAGCTCGAACGACGAATGCGTCGATCCGTTCTTCCTGCTCTGCTCGTCGTCCTGCTGGAACGGCATCTCGCTGGGGATGATCGACATCGCCAAGGGGCACACCACGAAGAAGAAGCACGCCGATGTCGGCATGCGGGTCTGCGACTACCCCACCATCCAGGACTACTTCGGCGAGGCGATCTCCGACACCAACGCGTCGCGGATGATGACCTTCGGCATGGCCAAGGCGCTCGACCAGGTCACCAACGACTGCGACTGGTCGATCCACAGGGATCCGGCCAAGCTGCCGCGCGCCACGCTGCTGCACTGGATGTGGCAGGTGAAGTTCAACGCCGCGAAGAACGTGGCGCATGTCTCCGACAAGATGCTCCACGCCTGCGGCGGCACCGGCTACAAGCCCGGGCTCGGCATCGAGCGCTACCTGCGCGACGGCAAGGCCGGCTGGGTGATGGGCCCGACCAACGAGGTGCTGCGCCAGTTCATCGGCAAGTCGGCGCTGCTCGGCTTCGGCTCGCTCGACTACTGGAACCAGGCGGTCAACGAGCGGATGCTGCACAACGAGATCAAGAAGCTGGATCCGGTCGCCAAGCGCAAGCTGGCCGAGCAGCTCTTGAGCGAAGCCGCCGGCAAGGCGGCGGAGTAGAACGACGCTTCGGTAAAGATCCCAAGACCAAGAAGCCCAAGGGAGTCGGGCCGGCGTTACGAAGAGGAGAGCCGGCCCAATTTAAAAGACGCCGCA
>DAIMFL010000120.1:0-10239 GCA_036724615.1 Alphaproteobacteria bacterium
GGGGGAGCTTCGGCGGAAATCGTCCATTCGAGCCGCTACCGCGTCAAACGCCGCCGGTTCGCGCGCACGCGGCGGCGATAGCCGCGGAGCGTCCGGTGGGCGATGTCGAGATGGCTCCGGCCGCTGGCCGCGTCGAGCGCCGCATCCGCCCAGGCGGCGCCGGCGGCGATGGCCTTCTCCCAGACGAGACGGGTCATCTCCGCCTCCGCGGCCGCTCCGCCGGCGAAGAGGCGCATCATGCGGAGCCCAACGACCCATTGCGCCTCGATGCCGAGGAGCGCAGCGTCCATCCAGAGGGAGTGCCAGGTCCGGCGCATCGGATCACCTGCAGGGGCGGTCGGCCCGTCGGGCTGCCCCCGCAGGCGGCCCTTGCCGCGGCGGCTCAGACGCGAGGGCGGAGTCTATTCGCAGGCGAAGGTCGCCTGATAGTCGATATCCGCGTCGTCGTCGAGATCGTCGTCCAGGTCGTCGGCATCGGCGTCGCGATCGACCAGCACGGCATCCCTGTCGTACTGCTCCTCGCAATAGAGCTCCGCCTTCTGCACGATCTCGTCGTAGTCGTCGTCGTCATCGTACTCGAAGGTGACGGTCGGCGCGCTGGTGTCCATCCGCGCCTCGCGATCGGCGCAGGCCGGCAGGGCCGCCAGCGATCCGATCGCCAAGATCATCCAAAGCTGCCGCATTTTCGTCTCCGTTGCGTCAGCCCCCGCACCCACCCAACGTCGGGGCAGCCACATGGGTTCCTGAGCCGCCTGCGCCGGACAACAGCGGCGGTTCCAAGGGAACTTCGAGATCTGCATTCGTCGCGCCGGACAGGCGCCACGGCTGTTCCGCCTTCCGCGCTATTCCGCGATGACGGCGAAGTCGACGATGCCTTCGTACCGGTCGTCCCAGTCGCCGGACCAGTCGCGCAGGCCGAACAGCACGGTCACCCGGATGATGCGGGGCGTCACGGTCTCGGTGCGCAGGCGGATCTCCAGATTGCCGAGATGATGGTCGTCGTCGGAGGGCGAATAGGCGGCGTTGAAGCCCGTCATGATCGCGGTCGCCTGGACGGCATCGGCATCGAGCATTATGTCGGCCGATGCCTCCTGCGGGCCGCTGCCGCTCCAGGAATTGAAGCCGATGCTGCCGGTCTTGATCTGCATGGCGTTCCTCCCGCGCGGTCGGCAGGCTAGTCCCGTCCGGCATCGCCGCGGACGAGCCGGAAACCTCCGTCGCGGCCGCGCTCGATCAGGAACGCGGCGACCGCAGTGCCCTCCCCGCTGTCGAGCAGCACGGCGCGCACCACCTGCCGGCCCGGCGGCAGCAGCCGCAGGTCGAGGCTGCGGCCGCGCGCGATCTCGGCACCGTTTCCGGAGAACCAGACGATCTCCGGCGCGGCGATCCCGGCGCCGTGGCGGTCGATCGCCGTCACGCGCAGCACCGGCGGCAGCTCGCCGGGCTCCGTCCCCGGCGCCTCCATCCCCTGCGGCACCAGGATCGGCCCGCGCCGCCGCGGCGGCAGTGGCGCGTGGTAGATGTCGCCTTCCCAGACGGCCATGCCGGTGGCGATGCCCGAGGTCGCCAGCACGCGCACCGCGACCCGCGCCTGCCGGCCGAACAGGCGCTTCGGCACCTCCGCGCTGGTGGCCCGGGTGCGCGGCATGACCCCGCGCCACGTGCCGCCGCGGTCGCGCCAGTGCAGGAGGTACCAGAGATCGCCGCCATTGCCGTCCGCTCCCGCGGTCCAGCGGAACGACAGGCTGTCCGCCGGCGAATCCTCGTCGCCGCCGGTGCAGGCGAGGTGCAGCCTGGGCGGGGCCGGGATGTCCTGCTCGTGGATCAGCTCGTCGCGCTCGTAGATGGCCAGCCTGCGCGCCCGCGTGCTGAACGGCACGGCCTGTACGATCTGCTTCGGCCAGAGCTTCGCTCCCCCGCCGCAGCAGCCGCAGGGATCGCCCGGCCCGTACAGGCAGTCTGCGCTCAGCACCTCGCCGGCGGCGTCGGTGAGCTCGACGACGAAGTCCGTCGCCATCGCCTCCACCGCGCGCGTGAGCGCGGGAAAGTGGAAGGCCGGCTTGAGCTCGACCCGGCGGTCGCGGTGGATGCGCAGGTTGAGGAAGAGCTGCTCCTCCTTGAGCGGCCGCCATTCGGGGCGGTCCTCCGCCGGACGGCCGGCGCCGGGCGCCGCGGCGGATGCGGCGAGCGCGGCCACGCCGGTGAAGACCGGGATGCGGCTCATCAGCGCCTTGTAGGTATAGGGGCTCATCCAGTCGTCGTCGGAATAGCCCATGATGTCGTGGGCGACGGCCGGGTCCTTGATGCTGCCGCTCCGCGTGTCGAACCCGTATTCACCGATCGAATCCGAATCGTAGCCGGCATAGTCCGGATAGGTCCCGTCGGTGTTCTTCGGCCGCTTGCAGCGCGCGACGTTGTCGCAGGGCGCGGGCTGCCGCCCGAGCACATGGCCGATCTCGTGCGCCGTCGTAGTCTGGCGGTTGACGATGGTGACCGCCGCGCCGGCGCCGGCGCCGCCGCAGCCCTTCACGCTGCCGGTGTCGACTCCGGTGTTGAGCAGGCCGAGGAAGACGTCGTTCGAATCGCCGCGCAGATCGCCGACCGCATCCTTGAGGTCGCCCATCTTCTCGCAGCCGTTGTCGAGATTCGACCTCACCTCCTCGTCATAGGTCATGGTCTGGAAGCCGGTCAGCGTGACCGCCGGCACCGGATAGAGCAGCTCCGTGAAGGGCAGTGTCGCCACGAAGTCGGCCAGCGTCGGCGCCGTGGTCGGCATCCCTGCGATGACATCGGGCCCGGTGTAGTCGATGCCGACGGCGAAGACCGGAAGCTGCGGCCGGGTCTCGAACAGAAGCTGCATTTCGAACGGCTCCGAGACCTGGCTGGCGTCCAGCGCGTCGCGCACCTGGCAGCGCAGCGTGACTGCGCCGCGGCACAGCCCCTCGGGGATGATGAAGTTGAGGGTGTGACCGAACATCCGCCGGTCGATCGCAGCGTCGCGCCGCGGCACGATGCTGCCGAGGGGCAGCAGGGTCATCGAGCCGCCGTTGCCGCCGATCACCTCCAGCGTGCCGGTGAGGTACGGGATCTCCTGAAGCCCCGAATTGCGGTCGTAGTCGACATAGAAGCGGATGCCGGTCGCCTTGTCGGCGACGAGACGGACGGAGTTGTCGGGAAAGACGTTGGGCGCATCCAGGTGGAACTGGCTGCGGAAATGCTGAATGACCTGGTTCACTTCCATGTCGACGACGATCAGGTCGGGCCGTGCCCCGCCCGGGGGCGGCGGCACCGCCGGCTCCAGCTCGCCCAGCAGGGCGAACTGCACGGTGCCCGTATAGGTGTCGTCCCAGCTGTTGCTCCAGTCGCGCAGGCCATAGATGCCGCGCACGGTGACGTTGTGCGGATCGGCGGCGTCGATGACGGTCTCCAGCTTCACCTGGAGGCGGCCGAGATGGTGATCCTCGCCCTGGAAGGTCGCCGAGTAGCCGACGATCCCCGCCACCGCCGAGCGGGCGGCGCGCGGAAAGCGGATCACCTCCTCGGCGATCTGCGGGCCGCTGTTGCGATGCTCCGGGAAGACAGGGAGCCGAGCCGGATGTCCATCGGAGAACCGACCTCCCCTGCGGCTCACGACAGGCTGCGGAGGCCTGCCGCTGCGCGTCGAAACGTCCGGACGTCAGGAACGGCTGGTATCTATGAACGGTGACATACGGGCGACCGCGCCGCGGGTGGGAAAATTGTGGCTGGTCGGAAAGCTAGGCTAGCCACGACCCACCCGGTCATGCGCCCGGACGAAGTCCTCGATCACCGGCGCGATCTCGTCGCGCCACCTGGTGCCGTTGAACAGGCCGTAATGGCCGGTCTGCGGCTGCAGGTGATAGTGCTTCATCCGCGCCGGCAGGTTCGGCGTGATGTCGAGCGCCGCCTTGGTCTGGCCGATGCCCGAGATGTCGTCGAGCTCGCCCTCGATGCAGAGGATGGCCGTGCGGTCGATCGCCTCCGGCTTCACCTTGTGCCAGCGCACGACGAGCTCGCCCCGGGGCAGCAAATGGCGCTGGAACACCAGGTCGATGGTCGAGAGATAGAACTCGGCCGGCAGGTCGAGCACCGCCATGTATTCCTCGTAGAAGCTGCGCCGTTTCTCCGCGGCGTCCTCGTCGCCCTTGACCAGATGCTCGAACAGCGCGTGCTGCGCCTCGATATGCCGGTCGAGATTCATCGAGATGAAATTGGTGAGCTGGATGAAGCCCGGATAGACGTTGCGCATCATCCCGGGATAGGGCGGCGGCACCTGCACGATCACGTTGCGCTCGAACCACTCGAGCGGGTGATCGGTGGCGAGCTTGTTGACCGCGGTCGCCGAGCGGCGCGTGTCGACCGGCCCGCCGAGCAGCATCATCGTGGGCGGCGCGCAGCCGTCGCCCCAGCCCGACATCAGCGCGACCGCGGCCATCACCGGCACGGAGGGCTGGCAGACCGCCATGACATGCGTGTTGGGCCCGAGGAAATGCAGGAAATCGACGACGTAGTCCACGTAGTCGAAGAAGTTGAACCGGTCTTCCGTCATCGGGACCATGCGCGCGTCGCTCCAGTCGGTCACGTAGACGTCGTGGTTCGGGAGCAGGCGCTCGACGGTGCCGCGCAGCAGCGTGGCGAAATGGCCCGAATAGGGCGCGCAGATCAGCAGGCGCGGATCGTCGCGCTCCGTCGCGCGCTTGAAATGCAGCAGGCGGCACCAGGTGCGATGGATCGCCTCTTCGATCTCGACCGGCACCACCTCGCCGTCGACGACGGTGGAGTCGATGCCCCAGTCCGGCTTGCCGTAGCGCCGCGTCTGATGCTCGAACAGATCGGCGGCGGAGCCGAGCACCCGGCCGAAATAGGTGCCGGCGACGGGATTGAGCGGGTTGCGCATGGCGCGCTTCGTCGCCTCGGCGAAGAGCCGCGCCGGCGCCATGCCGAGGCGCTGCATCTCGTGCATGTAGTAGAGCATCCCGACTCCTTCCGGCCGCCGCGTCGGGATGGAGCCTAGACCAGCCGGCTTTACGACCCGTTAACGATCCCGAGCAGCCGGAAGACGATGCCGGCCGCCGCACAGCCGGCGAGGGTCGGGAGCATGCCGGCCCGCAACCCGAACACGGCGAGGAGGGCCGCCGCCGTCAGCAGCGCCGCAGCAGGATCGAGCGACGCCGGGACCGGCAGGTCGAGATCCATGCCGAAGCCGGTGAAGCCGCGGACCTCGCCGAACAGCGCATGGATGCCGAACCAGACGGCGAGATTGAGCACCACCCCGACCACGCCTGCGGTGATCGCGGCGAGGGCGGCGGCGAGGGCCGCGTTCCTGCGGAGCCGCTCCACATAGGGCGCGCCGAGGAAGATCCACAGGAAACAGGGCGCGAAGGTCACCCAGGTGGTGAGCAGCCCGCCCAGCGTGCCGGCGAGGAGCGGCGGCAGCGTGCCCGGCTCGCGATAGGCGGCGACGAAGCCCACGAACTGGGTGACCATGATGAGCGGCCCGGGCGTGGTCTCGGCCATGCCGAGCCCGTCCAGCATCTCCCCGGCCTCGAGCCAGCCATAGGATTCGACCGCCTGCTGGGCCACGTAGGCCAGCACCGCATAGGCGCCGCCGAAGGTCACCACGGCCATCTTGGAGAAGAACAGCGCGATCTCGGCGAAGACGTTCCCGCCACCGAGCCAGCCGACGATCAGCGATGTGGGCAGGAGCCAGAGCGCCAGGAGCACGGCGACGACCCGGAGCGACCAGGCCGCATTCGGCCGCGCATGGCCGGGCAGGTCTTCGCCCAGCAGCGTGTCGGCATCCCGGACGTGATCGCGGCCACCCCCGGCATGGCCGCCCCCCGGCCGGAACGCGCGCGAGCCCGCCATGCCGCCCGCGAGGCCCAGCAGCGCCGCCGCCGCGACGATCAGCGGGAAGGGCACCCCGAACACGAAGATGGCGACGAACGACGCGGCGGCGATCGCCAGCATCGTCCGGCCGTGCAGCGCGCGCCGTCCGATGCGCAGCACCGCCTCGAGCACGATGGCGAGCACGGCGGCCTTCAGGCCGAAAAAGGCCGCCGCGACCACGCCCACATCGCCGAAGGTCACGTAGATCCAGCTCAGCGCCAGGATCGTGATCGCGCCGGGCAGCACGAAGAGCACGCCGGCCACGATGCCGCCGCGGGTCCGGTGCAGCAGCCAGCCGACATAGACGGCGAGCTGCTGCGCCTCCGGCCCCGGCAGCAGCATGCAGAAGTTGAGCGCGTGGAGGAATCGCGTGTCGCCGATCCATCGCTTCTCCTCCACCAGGATGCGATGCATCACGGCGATCTGCCCGGCCGGCCCGCCGAAGCTCAGCAGGGCGATGCGCGCCCAGGTGCGGACGGCTTCGGCGAAGGGGACCGGGTCGAGGGCGGCGCGGCCCTCCGATTCGCGCGCGTCCGCCGGAGCGCTGTCGGTCACGACGCCCTCGCCTGCCTCTCTTGGGCGCCGAGTGCGGCCGGCGGCCATCCGTGGGTCTCCGCGCGCGCCTTGCGCAGCCAGGCGTAGAGCGCGTCGTAGACGACGAGGCCGTGGCGCAGCGCCTCCTGGTCGTCGGCGAAGCGGGCCGACAGGCCGAGCGACACGGCGAGCAGCCCCGCCGCCTGGGGCGCCAGCTCCGGCCGGCCGGTATCGGCGGCGCGCACGATCACGGCGAGCTCGGCCAGCGCGCCGTCGTCCAGCCCGTGCCGCGCGATGAAGGCGTCGAAGCTGCAGCGCTCCCCGTCATGGCTGTACGGGACGTCCGGCACGTCGAAGGGCGTGGCGGCGGCCTGGCGCGCCGTGTCGAGGACCCGCTCGGGCGGCACGAACAGGATACGGGCATCCGCGTCGATGAAGCGCCGGATCAGCCAGGGGCAGGCGATGCGGTCGATCTTCGGCCGCTCGCGCGTCACCCAGAGCGACGGCGCATCGCGGCGCGGCACGAGCGGCAGGCCGGCAGCCGCCCAGCCCTCGATCCCGCCCTCGAGATGACCGGCGTGATACCCGATGGCGGACAGCGCCGCCGCGGCATCCCGGCTGACCTCGTGCCCGTGCACGCAGTAGGCGACGACCGGCCGGCCGAGCTCGAGCCTGCCCTGCCAGTCGGCGATGCGGTCCGGATCGCGGCGCAGCGCCCAGGGCAGGGCCCGGTCCCACTGGCGCCATGCGGCGTCCCGCCGGACGTCGAGGATGAGCGGCCGCTCGACGGGATCGAGCCGTGCGAACAGATCCTGGGGAGAGATGGAAGCGTCCAAGGCGAACCTCCTTCCGGCGCGGGCGCGCCGGGCTGGAGGCAGAGCTTGGACGCGGGGAGCGCGCCTGACGGGGCGTCTGCCGCAAGCCCCGTGGTTAAAAATTTACACCTCTTGCCGACGGGCGGCAAGCCGGTCACGAACGTCCCCCGGCGCCTCGCCACCCTGGCCGGGATTCAATGAGACCTCGGTCGGCTGCATGCATCCCCGATCGACGCATGTCCCGCCGCCTAAGATTGGTTTCCTTGTAAGACCATTCGTCGTGGATACCGTCACGTGACCGGCGTCACGAGCGTGGCGCATCCGCCTGAGGCGCAGGGAAAATTTTCAGCCCCGATCCAGCAGCCACAACTTTGCCACCACGGCGGAGCTTGCGAGTCAGGCCAGCATTCCTATGTTGTCGTGCGACGTTTTTCAGAAAGGGGAGCGTGCGTTATGAAGCGCGTGACTGTCGGCCTGGCTCTGGCGGCTCTGCTGGTCACTGCCGGCTGCAGCAACATGAACTCCACCGAGCAGCGCATGCTGAGCGGCGGCGCGATCGGCGCCGGTGCCGGCGCCGTGGTCGGCGCGGTGACCGGCGGGCTCGGCATCGCGACCGGCGCCGCGATCGGCGCGGGCGCGGGTGCCGCCACCGGCTACATCATCGACCAGACGAAGTAGCGCTCCGGCTCGGGGAGGCGTTTCCGCTTCCCGGACACGACGACCTGCCTGCCCTGTTGGACGTGACTCTCTCGCCGGCCCTCCGCAAAGGGGGCCGGCTTTTCTTTCCCGTCCGCCCGGTCTCGAGCTCTCAGAAAGATTGCATCAGCATGGTGCGTTCTTCGAGACGCGCGCCCAAGAGGCGCGCTTCTCAGGATGAGGAAGCAGTCTTTGTGGCACAAAGAAAATCCTCATCCTGAGGAGGCCGCGATCGTCAAGAGCGCGCCCGTCTCGAAGGACGCACATCGTCGATCCAGCAACCAGTCACGAGCTTTCAGGCGCCGCGCGCCGCGTGCGTCAGGCGCACCAGCTCCGCGCGGGCCGCGCCGGCATGCTCCACGCGCGCGCCGAACGGAATGCGGCCGACCGCGCCGCCGCGGCGCAGGTCGATCCCTTCGGGATCGATGCCGGTCATGCGCCAGCCCTCGCCGGCGAGACCGGCGGCGCGCGCCATGAGGTCGAGCGCGTCGGCATGGTCCCCGTTCATATGCGCGACGATCTCCGCCTCCGCCTCGATCAGGGCCGGGGCGGGCGCGTCGAGGATCGCCGCCGCCGCCACCCAGTCGATGCGGCCGAAGCCGGCGACGAGATGGGCGGACGCGATCTCCACCCGATAGAGATGGAAGTCCGTGAAGCCGGCATAGAGTGCGGCGCTGGGATGCCGGGCGACGTAGCGGTCGCGCGCCCGCTGGTCCTCGCAGATCGTGGCGCGACCGAGCACCGTGGCACGGGCGCCGGTCAGCGGGTCGGCCAGCCCGGCCGTGCCGTCGACCAGCAGCGCCACGCGCGGATCCGCCTTGATGTTGCGGCTGTGCTCGGCGAGATCGGAGAGCAGCAGCAGCGGCGCCGCCGTCTGGTCCACCGCCAGCAGCACCAGCGATCCGTACGGCCAGCCGCCGAGGCCCGCCGCCCCGTCCGGAGTCATGCGGGTCGCCAGCGCCGCCCGATCCAGGCTGCGCAGAAGCCGGCGCACCTCCTCGGCGGGGGCGGGATCGGGCTTGGCAGGGGCGGGCTGCTTGCTCATCCCCGCAGGTGAGATCACGGCGCGCCCGGCGTCAACCCGCCGCAAAGCCGCCATATTCCCCTGCGAGCTTTCCGGCGTGGCGGGGCAACCCTTTGGCAACAAAGCCTTTCCTTGGCGGAGCCCGGGCCCCGCGGCTTGGCAGCGGCCCCGCGAAGCTTTACATCTAGCGACAGCCGGACGAGGACCCGACGTGCCCCAGACCATCGCCCTGGTCGACGACGACCGCAACATCCTGACCTCCGTCTCGATGATGCTCGAGGCCGAAGGCTTTGCCGTGCGCACCTATACGGACGGCGCCGAGGCGCTGCGTGGCCTCACCCAGGCGCCGGTCGACCTCGCCATCCTCGACATCAAGATGCCGCGCATGGACGGGATGGAGCTCCTGGAGAAGCTGCGGCGCGGCTCGGACCTGCCGGTGATCTTCCTGACCTCCAAGGACGACGAGGTGGACGAGCTGATGGGCCTGCGCATGGGGGCCGACGACTACATCAAGAAGCCGTTCTCGCAGCGCCTGCTGATCGAGCGCATCCGCGCCCTGCTGCGGCGGGAGGCGCTCACCCGCGAGGGCAGCAGCCCCCAGTCCGGCGCCGAGGTGCTGACCCGGGGCGAGCTGGTGATGGACGGGGCCCGCCACATGTGCGCGTGGAAGGGCGAGCCGGTGCAGCTCACCGTGACGGAATTCCTGCTTCTGAAGGCGCTCGCCAGCCGGCCGGGTCATGTGAAGAACCGCGACCAGCTGATGGACGCCGCCTATGGCGAGCACATCTATGTGGACGACCGCACCATCGACAGCCACATCAAGCGGCTCCGCAAGAAGTTCAAGGCGATCGATCCGGAATTCAACCAGATCGAGACGCTGTACGGAGTCGGCTATCGCTACCGCGAGCGATGACGGGACGCCTGCCATGCGGCCGCTGACCCCGGACCGCGCCAGGTGAGCGAGCGGTCGGCCCGGCAGCGGGTGGAGCCGCATTTCGGCACGGCGGACGCCGCCCCCGAGCTGGCCGCCCCTCGTCCGGAGGCGCGCCTGCCTGGACCGGAGGGGCGGAAGACGCAGCCGGCACTGCGCGAGGCGGCGCCGGCCCGCCCGGCCCGCAGCAAGAAGAGAGCACGCCCCGAGGCGGACCGGTCCGGCGCCACGGCAAAGACAGCCGAGCCCGCCGCCGAGCCCAGGGCGCCGAGCGCCGAGGCGGTGCGCCGCCTGCGGCGCCGGCGGCGGCTGACCCCGCTCACCCGGCGCAT
>DAIMFL010000121.1:0-6611 GCA_036724615.1 Alphaproteobacteria bacterium
CCGACCGGCTGGAGCCGGGCGAGCGCTGCGCCTCCACCTCGAACCGCAATTTCGAGGGCCGGCAGGGGCGCGGCGGGCGGACCCATCTGATGAGCCCGGCCATGGCGGCGGCGGCGGCGGTGACCGGCCGCCTCACCGACGTGCGCGACCTTGGCTGACCGCCCGCCCGTCGATCTGCCCGTCACCGGCGGCTGCCAGTGCGGCGCCGTCCGCTACCAGGCCGACGCGCCGCCGATCCGCCCCAGCCTCTGCCATTGCCGCATGTGCCAGAAGGCCTACGGCAACGTGTTCGGCGCGCTGGTCTCCTTTCCCGCCGACCGCTTCCGCTTCACCGCCGGCAAGCCCAAGGACTACCGCTCGTCGAAGATCGCGGTACGGGGCTTCTGCGCGACCTGCGGGACGCCGCTCACCTTCGCCTATGACGCGGAGCCGGAGCAGATCGCCGTCACCATCGGCAGCCTCGACCACCCGGAGATCGCGCCGCCGGAGGTGCATTGGGGCGTCGAGAGCTGGGTCTCCTGGCTCAGGATGGAAGACGGCCTGCCGCGCCGGCGCACCGACGAGGACCCCGGCTTCCCGGGCGGACTTTGATCCCGAGTAGCATGCCGCAGTATTCGCGGGCGGTGCGGCATCAGGCAGACCGTAACGGGGACAGCCAAAAATCTTGAGAGAGGGCGTGCTGTCGCCCTACCATCCCAGGCCATGCCGACGACCCGGACCGAGCCGTCCCGGGCAAGGGATGTTCCGATCGCCGGCGACGAGATTCAGCCGGCGCAGGGAAGCCGGGACGCGCGGCGGGTGTCCTCCACCGGCTGGGCCGTGGACGACCTGTTCTTCAACGAGCTCGGCCTGAGCCCGATCGCCTACCATCGGCGCGCGCGCAAGGCGGGCGACGTTCTCCTCGTCAGGCTGTACTGGGAGGGACATTCCGAGGGTATCTTCGAGGACGCCCCGTTCCGCACCCGCCCGGGCGAGATCCATCTCTTCGACCAGGCGGCCGAATGCCGTGGCCTGACCTCCGGCTGGCACCGCATGGCGTCCGTCTTCCTGCCCTATTCGGCGGTCCGGTACGAGCCGAAGCGCCATCCCGGCCATATCCGCGTCGGCGTGGATGATGCCCTCGGCCGCATGCTGTGGCCGTCCATGGAGGCGCTGTTCGCGGAGCTGCCGCGCGCCGGTCGGGCCGAGGCCACGACCCTGGCGGCGGCATTCGCCGGCCTCGTCGCCGGCCTGATGCTGACCGGCAACCGATCGGCCGCATCTTCACGCGAGTTCGAGACGGCCCGGCACCTCGCCATGCGGCGCTATCTGGACGAGCATCTCTCGGATCCGGAGCTCGGCGTGGCCAGCCTCTGCGCGGCCTTCGGCGCCTCGCGCGCGACGATCTATCGCGATTTCGCCGAAGAAGGTGGGGTCGCCCGCTTCGTCGCCCGGCGCCGGCTCGATCGTGCCTTCCGCGATCTCGCCAGCCTGCCTCCCGGCCGGGGCCGGGTGCGGCAGGTCGCCGAGCGCTGGGGCTTCGCCTGCCCCTATCACTTCAGCCGCGCGTTCCGCAGGCAGTTCGATCTGTGGCCGACCGAGGTCTTCGAGGCCAGCCGGTCGGCGGAAGTCCGCCTCCCGTCCGCGCCGACGCTTGCCGTTCCGCCCGGCGCCGGTTTCCGAACTGGGGCACCCTCCGGCAGCTGAGGCCGCGCGCCTTCCGCCCGCCCGCCGTCCGGGCGGTGAGACTCCGGGACATTCAAGTCGAGACGTCCGTCCATCGATCGTCCGGCCCATCGCCGGCATTCTCGCCAGCCGGGACGGATTGCCGGTTGTCCGCGGCTGTGCTCCGAAGACGCCGGCTCCGTCACCCCTCCCCGTCGACAAGCGCACTATCCGGAGGCGGACATGCACCGGCTTGCCACAGTCGTTCTGCTGAGCGGTATCGCCCTCATGCACCCGTACCCGGTCGCCGAGGCCGGCCCCACGGAGAAGCAACGCTATACCCACCCGGCATGCGAACAGGACAGCTCGCAATGCGGCGCGATCATCGACGGCGCCTACGTGGTGAACCCCGTCAAGCTGAACGGCCTCGGCTCCATGCCGAGCGGCGTCACCGCCAATCCCAATTGCTCGGCGGACTGGAGCACCGAGTTCTCCAACGGCCTCGATGTCGGCCAGTACGACACGTTCGTGGTTCCTGCGCCGTGCGAGTACCACCTGGTCATCCAGATCCAGCTCGGCAACAAGAAGGACAGGAAGCTCTACCTGATCCCCGGCTGCCAGATCGAGGAAAAGACCGACGGCACCACCTTGTCCAACGACTGGCACTCGAAGGTCGTGTGGTCGGACGACGCCAAGGACAAGGCCGCCGACGAAGGCAAGACCCTGCCGGACCCGCCGCAGGACGCGCACGGCAACAAATGCGGCAAGGTGTGACAACGTCCACTTGGAGGCGAAGATGAGGATCTATGCGATGAGCCCGCGGCACCTGGGGGGCATCATGGCGGCTGCCGCGCTGCTGATGGGATCCCTCGCATTCGGCACGCCGGCCGGCGCTGCCCAGATCGATCTCACCAACTGCCAGAGCAAGGAGGTGAGGGTCTGCGCGTGGGACGACGACCAGCTCGGATGGGAGCTGCAGGGCGATCACGTCTATTCCGAAATGGGCCAGACGCACCACTTCACCTGCCGCGCCAACTGCAAGTTCTCGATCGTCGCGGACTGCAAAAACGGCAAGTGCTCGCCCTGCCAGGGATCCGGCTCGTTCGTGGACCATAGCTGGGGCAAGGGGGCCTATCAGCTGATCGCGCTCGAGAAGAGCTCGTCCGATGCCTACAAGAGCTCCGACCTTCAGAAGGTCGATGCCGGCGCGCAATGCCAGTGACGAAGCACTTTCTCGACTGCTGAGCCCTCATCCTTCGACGAGCTCAGGATGAGGGGGAGCTTTCGGCCTCACCCTGAGCTCGTCGAAGGGGGAGGCCGGCGCAGACTGGTTTCGTCACGCGGGACAGCCGTTTTATGGGAGAGCATTGCAATGGAAGTCGGTCGTGAACAGATGGCCTTGCGCGCGCCTCGGACGATCCACTGATGGCGGTATCCGAGCCGTGCCAGCGGAACCGTGATTTCGCTCGGTCTGGCGCTCGGCCTGCTCGCCGTCGCCTCCCCTGCCGGCGCGGCGCAGATCGATCTCACCAGCTGCCAGCCGCAGCAGGTCAGGATCTGCGCCCTCGACCCGGCGGGGCACGACCTCAATGGCGAGCCGATGTGGAACATTACCGGAGACCACATCTACTCGGAAGGCGAGACGAAGCATTTCACCTGCGACGCCAATTGCAAGTTCTGGATTTCGGAGCACTGCTCCGACGGCAGCTGCTCGAGCTGCCTCAACAAGGGCAGCTTCGTGGACCACAGCTGGGGCAAGGGCGCGTATCAGCTGATCTCGCTCGAGAAGAACGGGTCCGGCGACTACAAGAGCGCCGACCTGCAGCAGGTCGATTCCGGCGCTCCGTGCCCGTGACAATCCGGCCAAGCGGACACCGAGCACGTTCACGACCTGGAGCCCTCATCCTTCGACAGGCTCAGGATGAGGGCGTCCAGGGACGACAAGAGCGCCGACCTCCAGGAAGCCGAGCCCGGCGCCCCATGCCCCTGATCGCGGCCGGCGCATGTGCATCTCCGGGACGGAGATGGCGGCGATAGCGCCCGTGCCATGCTGGCATCCCATCGGCAGCGTCACATCGGTCGGTCGGCGACGGGGACCATACTGGCCGTGGCAATGCTGCTGACGGCCGCCGGATGCGTGCAGGAGCCCGATTTCCATGAAGACGAGGATCTCCGAACCCTCCTGGAGGCGTACCGGGAGCGCAATGCCGCGATCGAGGAGCAGCGCCGGGCGCGCGAGGCGGCGGCGATCCGGCGTCTCGAGGTCGTCCGTGCCCCGGATGACCCAGGCTTCCTGGTCAGCGTCGACCTGGCCGGGGCGCCGCTGTCGCGGGTGGTCGGACGGATCCTCGACATGACCGCGTCACCGTTCAACCTGACGAGCGTGCGCCTTGCCGGAACCGTCACGGCGCGCTTCAGCGGCCTGCCCCTGCCCAGCGCGCTGAACCAGCTCCTCAACCCGCACGGCGTCTCCGTCGCCAGGCAGGATGGCGTGCTCGTCTTCCGGCATGGCGGGCAGATCGATCCCGGTGCAGCGGGTCCCGTGACGGCGGAAGCCGGCGAGGACGGGCAGCCGGCCGCCGGGGCCGACGGTCCCCTCTACATGGAGGTGAGCCTGCAGAACCTGTCGGCGGCGGACGCCGTCACCCTGCTGAAGGATCTCTATGACGGGGGCGACGACGACGATGACGACGACGCTCCCTCGGTCACCTTCGGCAGCCTGGCGGAGCTGAACACGGTCTACCTGGCGGGACAGCGCAGGGCCGTCCAGGAAGGCGTCGCCCTCCTGAACCGGGCCGACCGCGAGGTACCGCACGTGCTGATCGAGGCGCTCGTCGTCGAGCTGGACGTGACCGCCGCCGTGGCCCTCGGCACGGACATCACCAACGCAGCCTCAGGGGAGTTCGGCGACATCAGCCTGTTGCCGGGCGGGGTCGGCGGCAATATCAGCTTCAGCTTTCTCGAAGGGCCCGTGAACCCGACCCAGCTCTCGGTGCTGATCGATCTCCTGGTCAGCCAGGACAAGGCGCAGATCCTCTCGCGCCCCTATCTCGCCGCGCTCAGCAACCACCAGGCCACGATCGAGATCGCGGAGGACCGCTTCGTCGCCGTCGAGGAGAGCGATTCGGGGGCATCCATCACGTCGCCCGATTCGATCAGCGCGGGAGTCAAGCTGCAGATCACCCCGGTGGTGGCGGGGGACGGCATGATCCGGGTCGATCTGCAGGTCGAGGAATCGGAGTTCGAGCCCACCGTCGGCGACGTGCTCGTGCAGAAGGACCGCAACACGGCGCAGACCGCCATGAACGTGCGCAGCGGCCAGACCATCGTGGTCGGCGGGCTCAACGTCCGCCGGCTCGCCACGGCGAATTCCGGGCCGCCCTGGCTGCGCCGGATCCCGCTCCTCAACGTGCTGCTCGCGAAGCAGGAGTCGCTGGATCAGAACAAGGAGGTGGTGGTCTATCTGACGCCGCGGATCTGGACCCCCGCCCTCGACTCGCCGCTGGACGAACCGCACGTGCCGGGGGTGGAGAGCCGGCCGTTGACCGACCTCGAACGGCTGGAAGGGGTTCTGCCGTGACGGACAAGCGAATCCGAGCTCTCCTGCTTCTGCCGGCCGCCGGCTGCGTGGCCATCCTCATGGCGTCGCGCCCCGCAGCCGCCGGGGGCGCGACCTATGACGATCCGTTCGAGTACTGCGCAGCGGTCGGCACGGTCGACCGGCCGGGCCCGCCGTATAGCGGGCCGGCCATGCCCGACAGGCTGGCGCGGAAGCTCAAGGCGGCGACCGGCGCCGCCGCGGACGCGCCGCTCGCGCTGTTCCGAGAGGGCGCGTTCTGGCGCTGCATGGACGGCCAGGTCTTCGCCTGCACGGTCGGGGCGAACCTGCCCTGCATGACCAAGGCCGACCCCGGCCGCGAGCCCGCCGCGGCGGTGCGGGACTTCTGCCGCGAGCAGCCGGAGGCCGAGGCCGTCCCCGCCGTGGTGACGGGGCGGGCGACGATCCATGCCTGGCGCTGCGCGGCCGGGCAGCCGGTGATCGAAGGCGCGCCCAGGGCCGTCGATGCGGCCGGTTTCCTCGCCGATATCTGGTACCGCCTCGAGCCCGACTGAGCCCCGCCTGCGGATGCCGGCCGACCTTGTGATCGCGCAACCGGCGTGACATAACAGGCGCCGCCTGGCCGGGCCGCAACTGGCCCGGCCTCACCCTTCGACAGGCTCAGGATGAGGCCTTTTCGTGGGCGCCCGCCCGGTTCGGGCAGCCCTGAGGCCACCCCGGGGCCGAGGACGAGCGATGCAGAAATTCACCAAGCTGCGCGGCATCGCCGCGCCCCTGCCGATGATCAACGTCGACACCGACATGATCATCCCGAAGCAGTTCCTGAAGACCATCAAGCGCACCGGCCTCGGCAAGCATCTCTTCGACGAGATGCGCTACGAGCCGGACGGCACGGAGAAACCGGATTTCGTGCTGAACCGGCCGGCCTATCGCAAGGCCGAGATCCTGGTGGCCGGCGCCAATTTCGGCTGCGGCTCCAGCCGCGAGCACGCCCCCTGGGCGCTGCTCGACTTCGGCATTCGCTGCGTGATCGCGCCGAGCTTCGCGGACATCTTCTACAACAACTGCTTCAAGAACGGCATCCTGCCGATCCAGCTGCCGCAGGAGGAGGTCGACAAGCTGATGGACGACGCCGAGCGCGGCGCCAACGCCATCCTGACCGTCGATCTGGAGACGCAGGAGATCACCGGGCCGGATGGCGGCCGCCTGCGGTTCGAGATCGATCCGTTCCGCAAGCATTGCCTGCTGAACGGCCTCGACGACATCGGGCTCACCCTCGAGAAGGCGACTGCGATCGGCAGTTTCGAGTCGCAGAACCGCGCCGGCCAGCCCTGGCTGTGGTGACCGCCCTCTGCACGCCACCGTGATACGGATACCCACACCCACCCCCCCCAGACGCCGCCGGCCC
>DAIMFL010000121.1:6621-10073 GCA_036724615.1 Alphaproteobacteria bacterium
GTCATCGCGGGCAACGTGCTGCTGGGCTTCGTGCTGGGGTTTTCTTTACCGCCGCCCTCACCCTCCCGCCGCTGACGCGGCGGGCCCCTCCCTCTCCCGCGAAGGCGGGAGAGGGTGCCGAGCGCAGCGAGGCGGGTGAGGTCGGGCCACCGCCAAAATCCAACAGGGAAAGCATCAAGTGACCGCCAACAAGACCCTGCTCATCCTGCCCGGCGACGGGATCGGCGTCGAAGTCATGCGCCAGGTGCGCCGTGCCGTGGACTGGTTCGACAAGCGCCGCGCCGTGCGGTTCGACATCACGGAAGACCTGGTGGGCGGCGCCGCCATCGACGCGCACGGCACGCCGGTCACCGACGCCACGATGGAACGGGCGATGGCGGCCGACGCCGTGCTGATGGGCGCGGTCGGCGGGCCGAAATGGGACAGCCTGCCCTTCGCGCAGAAGCCGGAGCGCGGCCTGCTGCGGCTCAGGAAGGACATGGAGCTGTTCGCCAATCTGAGGCCGGCGATGGTGTTCGCGCCGCTGGTCGACGCCTCGAGCCTGAAGCCCGACCTGGTGCGCGGGCTCGACATCCTGATCGTGCGGGAGCTCACCGGCGGCGTCTATTTCGGCAGCCCGCGCGGCATCGAGACGCTGCCCGACGGCACGCGGCGCGGTATCAACACCCAGGTCTACACGACGCCGGAGATCCAGCGCGTCGCCCGGGTCGCCTTCGAGCTGGCGCGGCTGCGCAACCGGAAGGTCTGCTCGGTCGAGAAGGCGAACGTGATGGAGAGCGGCGTGCTCTGGCGCGAGGAGGTGCAGAAGCTGCACGACGCCGAGTACAAGGACGTCGAGCTCAGCCACATGTACGCCGACAACTGCGCCATGCAGCTGGTGCGCCAGCCCAAGCAGTTCGACGTGATCGTCACCGACAACCTGTTCGGCGACCTGCTGTCGGATTGCGCCGCGATGCTGACCGGATCGCTCGGCATGCTGCCCTCCGCCTCGCTCGGCGCCGCGGACGCGGCCGGCCGGCGCAAGGCGCTCTACGAGCCGGTGCACGGCTCGGCGCCCGACATCGCCGGCAAGGACATGGCGAACCCGCTGGCGACGCTGCTGAGCTTCGCCATGCTGCTGCGCTATTCCTTCGGCCTGACCGACGACGCCGACCTCGTCGAGAAGGCGGTGGAGAACGTGCTCGCCGCCGGGATCCGCACGGCCGACATCGCCACGCCCGGAACCACCCGGGTCTCGACCACCGGCATGGGCGACGCGCTGCTCCGGGAACTCGATCGGCTGGCGGCGTGACCAGTCGGGCCATTTGACGGCCGCGCCGCCGCGGGCCTAGGCTCCTCGGCAGGAGCAAGACGGGGAGAGAGATATACGATGAAGGGTCACATCCGCGTGATTGCGGCCGCTGCGGGCGGCCTTCTCGCCCTGTCGCTGGCGGCGTCGCCGGCCGCGGCCTGCGGCTGCCAGAAGGAATACATGATCAAGAAATACGGCTCGCTCAACGGCTTGGTCGGCGAGGTCCCGTCGGCACCGCCGCCGGCCGCCCCGGCGCCCGCCACCGTCCCGGCACCCGCCGACGCCAACGGCTGACCGGCCGGGCGCGGGTCGACAGGCCGGCGGGCCGGGTTTACATTCGTTAACCCGACCACAGCAGTTGGAGCACCCGCAATGATCAAAGCAACGGCTGCCTTCCTGGCTGTGGCCTTTGCGGCTGCGGTTCCGGGCCTGGCCTGGGCCGATTGCGCCGGCCACATGAAGACCGCCAGCACACCGGCCACCGTGGCCGACGGCAGCGGCACCGTTACCCCGCCCGCCACGCCGGTTCCGACCACGGACCAGAGCGGCGGCTGAGCGAGGGACGCGAACGATCCTTGGAGGCCGCCCGGCCCCGCCGCGGCGGCCTTTCCATTGGCCGTCGGTCGAGCCGTCCGGAGCGGTCGACAGCGCGGCGGCAACGGCGTATGGTGGCGCCGTTCATTGGCAGGAGAGCGGGTCATGACCAGGCTCATCGCCCTTTCGATTGCGACGGCCTTCGCCGCGGCGGCGCTCGCCCCCGGCATGGCCGCCGCCTGCATGAAGACCTCCGTTTCCGCGCAGAGCACGCCGGTCACCACGGCCGACGGCGCCACCACCACGACCATTCCGCCGATGACTCCGGCCACGGAGACCAAGACCGGCGGCTGAACATCCCTCCTCCTCTGGACAGCGGCGAAAGGCCGCCCCTGGAGGAGCCAGGGGCGGCCTTTCTCGTTCGGGTCCGGGCCCATGCGGCGCGGATCCTTGCCAAACCGGCCGGCGCCTCGTAAGTGAACGCCGGCCACCGGGACGCCCGACAGGGCGCCCCGCTCAACCTGACGGATGACGCATCATGGGCTACAGAGTCGCAGTCGTCGGAGCCACGGGGAATGTCGGGCGCGAGATGCTCGCCACCCTGGTCCAGCGCGAGTTCCCTGCCGACGAGGTGGCGGCCGTCGCCTCCTCGCGCTCGGCGGGCTTGGAGGTCTCCTACGGCGAGGACGACGTCCTCAAGGTGCAGAGCCTCGATACCTTCGACTTCAAGGGCTGGGACATCGCCCTGTTCTCGCCGGGCGCCAAGGTCTCGGCGGTGCACGCGCCGCGCGCCGCGGCGGCCGGCTGCATCGTCATCGACAACACCTCGCAGTTCCGCATGGATCCGGACGTGCCGCTCGTGGTGCCGGAGGTGAATGCGAAGGCCATCGCCGGCTATACGAAGCGCAACATCATCGCCAACCCGAACTGCTCGACCATCCAGATGGTGGTGGCGCTGAAGCCGCTGCACGACCTGGCGAAGATCAAGCGCGTCGTGGTGGCGACCTACCAGTCGGTTTCCGGCGCCGGCAAGGACGGCATGGACGAGCTGTTCAACCAGACCCGCGGCATCTACGTGAACGAGCCGGTGCGCCCGGAGGAGTTCACCAAGCAGATTGCCTTCAACGTGATCCCGCACATCGACGTCTTCATGGACGACGGCTACACCAAGGAAGAGTGGAAGATGGTGGCCGAGACCAAGAAGATCCTCGACCCGGCGATCAAGCTGACGGCGACCTGCGTGCGCGTGCCGGTGTTCGTCGGCCACTCCGAGGCGCTTACCATCGAGTTCGAGAAGCCGATCACCGAGGACCAGGCGCGCAAGGCGCTCTCCGCCCAGGCCGGCTGCGTGGGCGTCGACCACCGCGCCAACGAGGGCTACGTCACCCCGGTCGAGAGTGCCGGCGAGGACGCGGTCTATGTCAGCCGCATCCGCACCGACCCGACGGTGGAGAACGGCCTGTCGATCTGGGTGGTCTCCGACAACCTGCGCAAGGGCGCGGCGCTGAACGCCGTGCAGATCGGCGAGACCCTGGTGAAGAGCTACCTGAAGGTGCCGGCCTGACCGGACGCAGCCGGGCGCGCCCGCCGCGCCCGGCGCCGCCGATCCACTCGGGTGTAAGATCAT
>DAIMFL010000122.1:0-9939 GCA_036724615.1 Alphaproteobacteria bacterium
CTGGTGGCCTCCGACACCGACAGCGTGGAACGCGGCGCGGTGGCGGCGCTGGGCGCCGCCGGGCCGCTGGGGTCGTCGGCCGGGCTCGACGTCTGGGCCGAGCTCGACGAATGGTCGGAGCACGCGCCGGAGGCAGCGCCGGGATCGGCGCCGGTCGAGCCGGCGGAGGCGCGGCAGCGCCTGGCCGGGCTCCTCGGCAGCGACGCCGAGCCGCGGCCGCAGCAGGCGGACTACGCTTCCGCCATCACCGCCGCCTTCCAGCCGCGCGAGACCCAAAGCGAGCCGCGCTTCGTGCTGGCCGAGGCGGGGACCGGGGTCGGCAAGACGCTCGGCTACATCGCGCCGGCGAGCCTGTGGTCGGAGAAGAACGGCGGCGCGGTCTGGGTCAGCACCTACACGCGCAACCTGCAGCACCAGATCGACGGCGAGCTCGACCGGCTCTATCCCGACCGTCGGACCAAGGCGCTGCGCGCGGTGATCCGCAAAGGCCGCGAGAACTATCTCTGCCTGCTCAATCTGGAGGACGCGGCGCGCGGGATGGCGACCCGCCCCGGCGACGCGGCGGCGCTCGGCCTCATGGCGCGCTGGGCGCTCCGGACCCGCGACGGCGACATGGTGGGCGGCGACTTCCCCGGATGGCTGCCGGACCTGATCGGCCGCGGGCGCAGCCTGGGCCTCGCCGACCGGCGCGGCGAATGCGTCTATTCCGCCTGTCCGCATTACCGCCGCTGCTTCATCGAGCGCAGCGTGCGCCGGGCGCGGCGCGCCGACATCGTGGTCGCCAACCATGCGCTGGTGATGATCCAGGCGGCGCTGCACCAGGCGACCGGCGGCGGCGACGCCGGCGAGGACACGGGCGCGCTTCCCACGCGCTATGTCTTCGACGAGGGGCATCACCTGTTCCACGCGGCGGACAGCGCCTTCTCGAGCCTGCTCTCGGGGCTGGAGACGGCGGAGCTGCGGCGCTGGCTGCTCGGCGCCGAGGCGGGCGGACGGGCGAGCCGGGCGCGCGGGCTGAAGCGCCGGGGCGAGGATCTGATCGGCGAGGACGCAGCCGCCGCGGCGGCGCTCGACGCGGTGCTCACGGCGGCGAAGGCGCTGCCGGCGGAGGGCTGGCACCAGCGTGTCGCCGACGGGCGGCCGCAGAACGCGGCGGAGGGCTTCCTGGCCGAGCTCCGCCGCCTCGTCTATGCGCGGGCGCTGGCGAGCGACGGACCCTATGGGATCGAAGCCGAGATGACGGCGCCGCCCGAGGCGCTGCTCACGGCGGCGGCCGCGCTCGACGCGGCGCTCGGCGCGCTGCTGCGCCCGATGACGGAGCTCGCCCGCCGCCTCGCCCGCCGGCTCGCCGACGACGCGGAGGAGCTCGACAGCCAGACGCGCACCCGCATCGAGGCGATCCTGCGGTCCCTGCGCCGCCGCGCCGAGATGGAGCTGGCGAGCTGGCGCGCCATGCTGCGCAATCTCGGCCGGGCGACGCCCGAGGCCTTCGTCGACTGGGCGGCGGTGGAGCGCATCGAAGGCCGCGACATCGACGTGGGTCTGCACCGCCACTGGATCGATCCGATGCTGCCCTTCGCCCGCGTCGTCGCCGCGCCGGCGCACGGCCTCGTCGTCACCTCGGCCACGCTCACCGACGGCGGCGAGCCGGAGTCGGACGCCGACGCCTTCTGGGCGAGCGCTGAGGCGCGCACCGGCGCACGCCACCTGGCGGCGCCGGCGGTCCGCGCGCGCGTGCCCTCGCCCTTCGACTATGCCGGCCAGACGCGCGTCTACATCGTCACCGACGTGCGCAAGGACGATCTCGACCAGGTGGCTGCCGCCTATCGCGCGCTGCTCCTGGCGGCGCGCGGCGGCGGGCTCGGCCTGTTCACGGCGATCTCGCGGCTCAAGGCCGTGCACCGCAAGATCGCGCCGGCCCTGGAGGAGGCCGGGCTGCCGCTCCTCGCCCAGCATGTGGACGGGCTCGACACCTCGACGCTCGTCGACATCTTCCGCGCCGAGGAGGACGCCTGCCTGCTCGGCACCGACGCGGTCAGGGACGGCGTCGACGTGCCCGGGCGCTCGCTCCGCCTCATCGTGTTCGACCGCGTGCCCTGGGCCCGGCCCGACATATTGCACAAGGCGCGGCGCAAGGCGTTCGGCGGCAAGGCCTATGACGACGCGGTCGCGCGGCTCCGACTGAAGCAGGCCTTCGGCCGTCTGGTGCGCCGCGCCGACGACCGCGGCGTGTTCGTGCTGCTCGACCCGATGATGCCGTCGCGCCTGTTCGGCGCCTTTCCGGACGGCGTGACGCCGGAGCGGGTGGGGCTTAGGCAAGCGGTGGAGGGGGTGAGGAAGTTCCTGGCTGCAGGATCGAGTATTGACTTATAGGATAATAAGCCTATAAACATAATATCCACTGGATAGTCGCGTCCGTCAAAGCGGGCAACGCAGCGTCCAGCCCCTGAAGGGCCCGCCCGGCACCAGCCGCGGCGGGCTTTTCGCGTTCCGCTCCCAGCTTTCGTCAACCCAGAGCGACAGACAGCGACCCCCACCCCTGTCGCGCCGCATCTGGATGCTCACCTCCAGGAGAACATCGGTGGTCTATCGGCCACTCGGGTCACAGCCAGCTCGCGGCTCCACTGAATGGGGCGCCCGGCAGTTCTATCGCCTGCTCGACGACGAAGAACACATGGCCGCCGAACGCGAGCGGCTTCTCGCGATGGGATGGCGACCGCGCCAGCCCGCCAGCAGGAACCCAGCACACCCTGCCTCTCGAAACGGCTTCCTGCTCGATATGGTATCCGATGCGCACGCCCGGGCAGGATCTGTTCGGCGGACCAATGCCGCTCAAGGCCATCTGTTGCCAACCACCTCGTCTTCATCACCTGTTAGGCAAGTCAGGCAGGCAGGGGACGGCTTCGACTGGTACAAGCTGTACTGTGCCCTGGACCCGCAAAGCTGTATCCTGGGGCAAGTCTTCCGAGGGGACGCTGGCAGTTCAGGCGGGTGTTGTCCGGAGCCCGACTGCGATGAAGTTCGGCAGGAGTGTCATGAGGAATGCGTCCCGCTGTCTCTTGGCAATGGGAGTGATTCACCACTAGTGTATCGCAGATGCGTTCGCGATTGCATGGTGGATCAAGGCTGTTTTGATTTCTAAGAGCCAATCGCAATAGACCTGTGCGATGTGGGAGATCAGATGAGAAGAGATCTCGCCGTTTTGATCGTCGATGCAGTCATTTCGTTCGACAACGGGCTGGGGACTTTGGACGCCCTCATCGGTCGCATCGAGGATGAAGAAGAGAGAAAACGGTACGAGAAAACTCTCGGCGACGTACTCGGCTTAATGATGGATTTCCTGCTCCCGATCGAGAGACAGTATCCAGACCTCAATCCGGACAAGTGATCGCCCGGCCAGGAGCGACAACGGGTAAGCTTCTCTTCGTCCGACGAGGAGTCGAGCACGCGATGACCGATATCGGCCCAGCTGACGACGGTGCTCGTCACGGCCCTGGACAGCCGTTCGAGGACCGGTTCGAGGCGCTGATGCTCGCAAAGCGGTTCGCAGAAGTCGCTGAAGCTCTCCGGTCGGAGATTGCCGCCATCCGTGATCCCATGGCACGGCTCGGGCCGATGGACGACCTGGCCATGGTGCTGGAGTTGAATGGCCAACCCGCGGACGCGCTTCAGGTCATGATCGAGCGGGTCGAGCTCGCTCCTGACGAACCGATCGGCTGGTGCGCGTTGGCAAATCGCCACTTTTGCGATGGCATCTGCGGCACCGGCGACGAGGCCGCCATGGAGACGGCATTGGAAACCATCGACCGCGCCGTCATCGTCGCCGAGCGAACGGGCGGGGCATGGCTGCGGCACTGCCTCAACGATCGTGCGCGCATCGCCAGCGCCGCCGGGCGTCGGGACGTGCTCGAGGACACGATCCGGCGGATCCTCACCATCCCCGACGGCCGCGGAGTCCCCGATACGGGGATAGAGATCGACTTCCTGCGAGACCTGCCGCCCGGCACCGTCGATCCAGAACTCAGTGAGCGTTTACAAGAAAGGCATGCAGCCGCTTCGCAGAGGCGGCGCGCCCGAGAGGATTGAGAGCCGGCACCGCCCTCGTTCAGCCGGCCGGTACGCCGCGCCGACGAACGGGGCGTGCTCGTGCGGCTCGACCCGATGATGCCCTCGCGCTTGTTCGGCGGCGGGAGGCGTTAGCGCGCGGCAATCCTGGCGTTGAAGCGGCGCATCGATGCCGACGTCAAGACGCGCTTCGACACATACGCGAAGTCCAAAGGTAAGACCCGGAAGCGCTGGCGCCAGGAGATTTGCCCGCTGGTGCGAAATGCGGTCCGCGCTTTGCCTACCGGCCGGATCGTACTCTGATAGTCATCGCCGGCGGGTTCCCGGCATGCAACCCGGCGCCCGCCCGGGCGTTTTCATGCCGGCGAAGTCACGGCGGCGCATGGGAATGTCTTCAAGCGAGAAGCGGCGGCGGCGCCCGCCCGCACGCGCCGGCCTGCTGTCCTGGGCGGGCGCGGCGCTGTGGGTCTGCGCGGCGCTCGCCGCCTGCGGCGCGGTGCCGGAGGTGGACGGCGAGATCCCGACGACGGCGGATGCCGGGGCGCCGCGCATCGTCGGCCATGACGGGCCGCTGTCGCCCGAGGAGGCCCGCGCGGTTCTGGCGGAGATCACCGACGATCCCGGCGAGGCCGGGCTGCTCGCCCGGCACGCGGCGCTGGAGCAGGAGGTGGCGGAGACGCCGCTCGTCGCCGGCAACCGGGTGCGCCTCCTGCGCGACGGGCCGGAGACCTTCCGCGTCGTCTTCGACCTGATCCGCGGCGCGCGCGACCACGTCAATCTCGAGTTCTACATCCTCGAGGACGTGGAGAGCGACGGGACGAAGCTCGGCGACCTCCTCGTCGCGAAACGCGGCGAGGGCGTGGCGGTCAACATCATCTACGACAGCCACGGCTCGCAGGAGACGCCGCCCGCGTTCTTCGAGCGGCTGCGCCAGGCCGGCGTCCGGGTGATCGAGTACAATCCGCTGAACCCGCTCGACTCCGGCCTTCCCTACGAGCCGAACGACCGCAACCACCGCAAGATCGTCGTGGTGGACGGGCGCTACGGCATCACCGGCGGGATCAATCTCTCCCACACCTATCAGAGCACGCATCCGGACCCGGGCGACCTGCCGGCGGACGGGATGAGCTGGCGCGACACCTCGGTGCTGGTCGAAGGGCCGGTCGTGGCCCAGTTCCAGCGCCTGTTCATCGAGCACTGGCGCCAGCAGAACGGCCCGCCGCTCGACACGGACGGCTTCTTCCCGAAAGTGGAGCCGAGCGGCGACGAGGTGGTGCGCGTCATCGGCAGCTCGCCGGAGGACGCGCTGCCGCGCTACTACGTCTCGGTGCTGACGGCGATCCGCAACGCGGAGCTGCGCGTGTGGCTGACCGCCGCCTATTTCGTGCCCACGGAGCAGGAGCTCGCGGACCTCACGGCCGCCGCGCGGCGCGGCGTCGACCTGCGCATCCTGGTGCCGGGGGTCACCGACATCCCGACCACCATCGACATCGCGCGGTCCTATTACGGCGAGCTGATGGAAGCGGGCGTGCGCATCTGGGAGGCGCAGAACGTGCTGCTCCATTCCAAGAGCATCGTCGTCGACGGGGTGTGGTCGATCGTGGGGTCGTCCAACTTCGACTACCGCAGCGTCATCTTCAACGACGAGGTCGACGCCATTGTCCTGGGCAGCGAGACCGGCCGCGAGATGGAGCGCATGTTCGAGGGCGACTTGGCCCAGGCGAAGGAGATCGATCCGGAGGCGTGGGCGGACCGGCCCTTCACCCAGCGGGTGAAGGAGCACATGTCGCGGCTCTGGCAGGTGTGGTTCTGAGGGGTGGATCGGGCGGCCGCCGCGGCAGGATTGACACCGGAGCGTCGCGGCCACCGCTCGACGGCTGACATCGGGAGGGAAGGCGTAGTGACGCTTTTCGCGCCATCCTCTCGTTGTGGAGCACTTGATCATCGAGAGAATGCCAATGGCCGAGCGCAGTTTTCCCAGTCAGGCTAAGCGCGGCTTCCAGGTGATCATGACGAGGGAGGACGATATCGCGCTCACCGCGCTTCTGCGTGAGCACTTCCCGAACCTGGAGATCATCGCGGTGGCGCACGACAAGCGAGAGCTGCGGGTGCTCGGCTCGCTTGGCGACGAACGCGGCTTGCCCACCGTGTTCATCGTGGACCCAGATCCGGGTGAGCAATGGCTCGATCGGCTTCAGACGGCATTGCTGTTCTCCGACGACACCTGCCGAGGCCGGATGCTGTTCAGGAATGCGCTGCCGAGGCGGCAGGCGCTGTACCACAGGACAGATCACGTGTACTCCTCCGCGGGCCAGCCCGGACCGTTTCGAGAGACGATGCATGAGGGGACTTTTCACTTCGTCTACGATCGGGAGGATCGGGAAGCTCATCGTTTCACGAACAAGATGTTCCGGCTGCTCTCCAAGATGCTGGTCAGCAAGTTCGCCGTCGTCGATGCGGAAACCCGGCAGTTCGTCCGGGAATCCGACGTGACGCACATGCTCAAGGTCGGACCGGATGCCCTGGAAAGCTGCCGGCGGCATCCGAACCGGTATCTTGGCCGCGAGATCTCGAGACCCGGCGACGTCGAATATCTCTGCCTCGCGCCGCTTTCGCCCGAGAGATACGAAGAGCTGAGACGCCGGCGCCGGAAGTCCGTTACTGCCCCACTCCCTGGATCCCCAGCAGCGCCGACAGGGTGATCACCGACAGCACGGTCGAGACCAGGATGGTCGCGGTCGCGCGCTGGACGTAGACGCCGTATTGCGAGGCGAGGACGAAGACGAGGCTGCCGGTCGGGAGCGCGGCGAGGACGACCGCGCTCGCTGCCCAGAACGGGTCGAGGCCCAGCACCGGCACGGCGATGACCCAGGTGACCACCGGCTGGACGAGAAGCTTCAGCGCCGTCAGCCACGACACCTCGGCCAGGCCGGTCGTGATGGAGCGGCCGGCCATGAACAGGCCGATGGCGAAGAGCGCGGCGGGCGGCGCCGCGGCACCCAGTATGTCGCAGAAGGTGACGAGCGGCCTGGGCAGCGGGAGGCCCAAGGCGGAGGCCGCGATGCCGGCCGCCGCCGAGAGGACGAGCGGGCTCCTCGCCACGCCGCCCGCCACGTCGAGCACGATGCGCGCCGCGCCGCGCCCGCGCGCCAGGTCCGCCTCGATCACCGCGATGCCGATCGCCATGACGACCGCGCCGTTCAGCACCGTCGCGATGATGGCGGGCAAGGCGCCTTCCGGCCCGAAGGCGGTGACGAGGAGCGGGATGCCCATATAGCCGGTGTTGGAGAAGGTGGCGGAGAGCGCGTGGAGCCCCGACGGCCCGAGCCCGTTGCGGAAGGCGAGGCGCGAGACCGGCAGGGAGAGGAGCGCCACCAGCAGCACGCCGCCGCCGAAGGCGGCCAGGAACGGCAGGTTCAGGATCTCGGCCACCGGCGCCTGCGCCATGGACAGAAAGAACAGCGCCGGGAGCGCGACGAAATAGACGAAGCGGTTCAGGGCCTCGCTGCTCGCCTGGCCGAGGAGGCCGAAGCGGCCGCACAGCCAGCCGGCCAGCACGATGCCGAAGACCGGCAGCACGACGTCGAGCACGGCCGTGGCGACGGCGGAGTCCAGGAATGCTGTCATGGCCGCGCAGCTTGCGGGAGGCGGAACCGCCCTGTCGAGCGGGGAAACCGCGGAGCCGTCCGCCCGCCGCGCATGGCTGGCGCGAAGGCCGCCGGCCGGCCCGCGGCGCGTGGCCGTGAGTCGGCGGGGCGGGAGGGCCTAAAGTCCCGGCGCCGGCTTCCCGCCGGCGCTCCACCCCCGAAGGACGAGGCATGATCTCCCACCACGCCGCTTTGATCTACACCATGGTCCTGGTCTCCGCCGCCGACCGCGACATGACCGACGCCGAGATGCGCTCGATCGGCGACATCGTGCTGCACCTGCCGGTGTTCCGCGACTTCGACCGCGACAACCTGACCAGGGCGGCGAGCGCCTGCGCCGAGAAGCTCAACGGCGACGGCGGGCTCGACCGGGTGTTCGACGAGATCAAGGCGGCGCTGCCGCAGAAGCTGCGCGAGACCGCCTATGCGCTGGCCTGCGACGTGGCGGCCGCCGACGGGCACGTCACCCAGGAGGAGGCGCGCATGCTGGAGATGATCCGCCACGAGCTCGATATCGGGCGCCTGCCCGCCGCCGCCATCGAGCGCGGCGCCAAGGCGCGGCACGCGACGCTGTAGCAGCGGCGGCGCATGACTCCGCAGCCGCTCGCCGGACGGACTCTGGGCTTCGTCGGCGTGGGCCTCATGGGCGCGCCGATGTGTCGCAACCTGCTCGCCGCCGGCGCCCATCTCGTCGCCTACAACCGCACCCGGGAGAAGGCGGAAGGCCTCTCTGCCGGGGCGCCGGGGCGGGTGCGGGTGGCGGCCTCGCCGGCCGAGCTGGCGATGGCAATCGGCGACGCCATCATCGTCAACCTGGTCGACACGATGGCGGTGGACCGGGCGCTGCGCGGCCCGGACCCGGCCGGTCTGCTCGAAGGCCTGAGGCCCGGCACGCTGGTCATCGACATGGGGACGTCGGGCGTCGCCGAGACGCGCGGCTTCGCCGCCGAGGTGGAGGCGCGCGGCGGCGCCTATGTGGACGCGCCGGTCTCCGGCGGGGTGGTCGGGGCGGAGGCGGCGAGCCTCACCGTCTTCATGGGCGGGCGCGACGAGGCGGCGGCGCGGGCCAGGCCGGTGCTGGAGGTGCTCGGCCGCAACATCACCCATTGCGGGCCGGTCGGCTGCGGCCAGGTCACCAAGATCGCCAACCAGATGATCGTGGCGCTCACCATCGGCGCAGTGGCCGAGGCGATGGCGCTCGCCGAGAAGGCGGGCGTCGCGCCGGCGGTGCTGCAGCAGGCGCTGAAGGGCGGCTTCGCCGATTCGCGCATCCTCGAGGTGCACGGCGCGCGCATGGTGGCGGAAAGCTTCGCGCCCGGCGGCCGCGCCCGCATCCAGCGCAAGGACGTGCAGCTCGCCCTCGACCTCGGCCAGGCGGTCGGGATGGAGCTGCCGTCGAGCGCGCGCAGCATCGAGCTCTGGGACCGCATGATCGCGCGCGGCTGGGGCGATCTCGACCATTCGGGGCTGATCAAGATCTACCGGGAGTGAGAGCCTCCGAGGTCCGGCTCGGCGCGAGGCCCGCATGCTTCGACGAGGTCGGAGCCTGTGAATCTTTGCTGCATCGACAATGTGCGTCCTTCGAGACGGCCGCGCTCTTGACGAGCGCGGCCTCCTCAGGATGAGGACCTTCTTTGTGCCACGACGACTTGCCCTCATCCTGAGGGGCGACGACGTGAAGCCGCACAAAGCGACCTCTCCTGAGCTCGCCAAAGGGGGAGGTCACCCTCTACAGACGCGGTCCCGCCAAGAAAAAAGGGCCGCAGCTTGCGCTGCGGCCCTTCGCGTTAGGACTGTGACGGTCCGGACTTAGAAGTCCATGCCGCCCATGCCGCCCATGTCGGGAGCCCCCGCACCGGCGGCGGCTTCCTTCTTCGGCTTCTCGGCGATCATGGCCTCGGTGGTGATGAGCAGACCGGCGACCGAGGCCGCATCCTGCAGAGCCGTGCGCACGACCTTGGTCGGGTCGATGATGCCGGCCTTCACCAGGTCCTTGTAGTCGCCTTCCTGCGCGTCGAAGCCCCAGGTCGGGCTCTTCGACTCGAGGAGCTTGCCGACCACGACGGCGCCGTCAGCCCCGGCGTTGTCGGCGATCTGGCGCGCCGGCGAAGCGATGGCCCGGCGCACGATGTCGATGCCGACCTTCTGGTCGTCGTTCTCGGGCTTCAGCCCGGCGAGCGCCTTCACGGCATAGAGCAGGGCGACGCCGCCGCCCGGCACGATGCCT
>DAIMFL010000123.1:0-242 GCA_036724615.1 Alphaproteobacteria bacterium
CGGCCAGCGGATGCGTCGCCCCGCCATCCTGCGTCGGATCGGCGAGGCGCCGCAGCACGGCCGAGCCCTGCGCCGGGTCGAAGGCGATCGCCGCAATCCCCCCCGCCTCGCCGCCGGGAAAGCCCAGCACGGCCGCCCGCCGGACGCCGATCGCCAGGGCGAGGCGCGCCGGGCCGGCGCGCCCCGCCAGCTCGGCCAGCATCTCCTCCACGGCCGTCTCGGCGGCCAGCCCCAGCGCGCCG
>DAIMFL010000123.1:387-9515 GCA_036724615.1 Alphaproteobacteria bacterium
ACGGATTGAATGTAGCAGGCCGGCGGCCCGGCCCAACTCCTCGAGAAGCATTCTCCGCCGGGCTGCGACAGAGGGGCGCATCTGCGGGCCGCCCCCTCTCGCGGGGCGGCCACTGGCTCGGCAATACTCCCCGCCGCCGGACGGGTCAACCGCTCCCGCCGCATGGCGGCCATCTTCCGGCATTCGGACCGGCGCCACCGCGACGGCGTTGACGCCGGTTACGCCTGGCCGCTCCCCGGCTTGCGGCGCCGCGTCGGGCGGTGCTATCTGAGCCGGGATCGAGGCGCGGGCGGCCGCCCACCGGCATCCGGGAGCAGCGGGAGATGGAGCACCAGGCCTGGACTGCCGCAACCCCACGCGGCCGGCGCGAGAGCCGCCCCCGCGGTGCGGACGGACGGCAATGAGCGCGCCGGCCTCCTCCGGCCTTCCCGGCGCGCGCCGCGGCAGCGCCGGCAAGAAGATCCTGCTGGTGGACGACGACGTGGCGCTGCGCCAGTCCCTGGCCGAGCAGCTGCGGCTGTTCGAGGAGTTCGCTACGGTCGAGGCGGAGAGCGGCAGCCAGGCGCTCGCCATCGTCAAGACCGATCACGTCGACGCGGTGCTGCTCGACATCGGCCTGCCGGACATGGACGGGCGGGAGGTCTGCCGGCTGCTGCGCCGCAACGGGATCTCCGCGCCCATCATCATGCTGACGGCGGCCGATTCCGACGCCGATGCCATATTGGGGCTCGATTCCGGCGCCAACGACTACGTGACCAAGCCGTTCCGCCTGAACGTGCTGATGGCGCGGCTCCGCGCCCAGCTGCGCCAGCACGAGCAGAGCGAGACGGCCGTGTTCACCATCGGCCCGTTCAGCTTCCGCCCGGCGGCCAAGCTCCTGCTGCAGGACGAGACCGGCCGGAAGATCCGGCTCACCGAAAAGGAGACGGCGATCCTCAAATACCTCTACCGGGCCGGCGACCGGGTGGTCGGGCGCGACGTGCTGCTGGGCGAGGTCTGGGGCTACAATGCCGGCGTGACCACCCACACGCTGGAGACGCATGTCTACAGACTGCGCCAGAAGATCGAGCGCGATCCGTCCCAGGCGGAGATCCTGGTGACCGAGCCCGGCGGCTACCGCCTCGTCGTCTGACCCATGACGGGCGGTCCAGCGGCGCCCGCGGAAAGTGACCGGCCATAGTTAACCAGCCGATTTCGATTTGCCCGCGGGTTCCCGGCAGCTTAGATAGCAGGCCATGAATTCGGCAGAGCGGCAGCCCGCGGGCGGCGGCGATTTCTACGTGCGCTTCTGGGGCGTTCGCGGCAGCGTCCCCTGCCCGGGGGCGGAGTATGTCCGCTACGGCGGCAACACCGCCTGCCTCGAGGTGCGCTGCGGCCCGCATCTGCTGGTCCTCGACGGCGGCACCGGCCTGCGCGCGCTGGGCAGCGCGCTCAAGGCCGAGGAGCCGATCGACTGCGACCTGTTCCTCACCCACAGCCATATCGACCACATCAACGGCATCCCCTTCTTCGGCGCGCTGTTCAATCCGGCCAACCGGGTGCGGCTGTGGGCCGGCCATCTGAAGCCGGAGCACAGCCTGAAGGAGGTGATCTGCACCATGATGGTGCCGCCGATCTTCCCGGTGCCGATCGACATCTTCACCGCGCAGACCACCTATGGCGACTTCGTCGCCGGCGAGACGCTGACGCCCAAGCCCGACGTCACGCTCCGCACCGCGCCGCTCAACCATCCGAACGGCGCCACCGGCTATCGCATCGAGTATGACGGCCGCGCGATCTGCTACGTCACCGACACGCAGCACGTGCCGGGCCAGCCCGACCGCAACATCCTCGGCCTCATCGCCGGCGCCGACATCGTCGTCTACGATTCGACCTATACGGACGAGGAATTTCCGCGCTTCTCCACCTGGGGCCATTCGACCTGGCAGGAAGGGCTGCGGCTGGTCGAGGCGGCGGGGGCGAGGAAGCTCGTGATCTTCCACCACGACCCGTCGCACGACGACGACTTCATGGATCGCGTGGGCGCGGCCGCCGAGCGCGCGCGGCCCGGCACGGTCGTCGCCAAGGAAGGCATGACGCTCGTCCCCTGACGGGCGTGGCGCCCGCGCTACTTGTACGGGTCGGCCGCGTCGCGCAGGCCGTCGCCCAGGAAGTTGAAGGCGAGCACCACGATGATGACGTTCGCCACCGGCAGCATCAGCCAGGGATAGAGCGCGACCACGTTGATGTTCTGCGCTTCGTTGAGCAGCACGCCCCAGCTGGTGATCGGCGGCCGCAGGCCGAGGCCCAGGAACGACAGCGCCGTCTCGCCGAGGATCATCGCCGGGACCGACAGCGTCACCGACGCGATCAGATGGCTGGCGAAGCTCGGCAGCAGGTGGCGGCCGATGATGCGCGACGGCCGCGCGCCCATGAGCTGGGCGGCGACGCAGAAATCCTCCTCGCGCAGGGCGAGCAGCTTGGAGCGCACCGCCCGCGCGAGCCCCGTCCAGTCGAGGAGGCCCAGGATGATGGTGATGCCGAAATAGATCAGGATCGGGCTCCACGTCACCGGCAGGATGGCGGAGAGCGCGAGCCACAGCGGGACATGCGGCAGCGAGCGCAGCACCTCGATCAGCCGCTGCGACAGGTTGTCGATCCAGCCGCCGTAATAGCCGGCGAGCCCGCCGATCACGATCCCCAGCACGAAGCTCACCGCCACGCCGAACAGGCCGATGGTGAGGGAGATGGGCGCGCCGTAGATCATGCGGGAGAGCACGTCGCGGCCGAGCCGGTCGGTGCCGGCCAGGAACAGCGTGCCGCCTTCGGCCGGGCAGACGAAATGGAAGCTCCCCTCCCACAGCCCCCAGAACGCATAGCCGTCGCCGCGGCAGAAGAAGCGGAGCGGCTGGACGTCGGACGGGTCCGGCGTGTACTCCCGCTTCAGGTTCTCCATGTTGAGGCGATAGTCGTAGCCGTAGACGAACGGCCCGACGAACGTGCCCTCGTGGAACAGATGGACGGATTGCGGCGGCGCGAAGATGTGGTCGACGTCCCGGCTGTGCAGGTTGTAGGGCGCCAGCCACTCGACGATCAGGATCGAGGCGTACATCACCAGCAGCACGGCGCCGGAGACGACGGCCAGCCGATGGCGCAGGAACTTCCACCACATCATGCGCCACTGCGACGCCATGTAGTAGCGCTCCTGCTCCGCCGACATCTGCTCGACGGAATAGGGATCGAACGGCGCGGTGGAGACCCGGTGCGGGATCGGCGCGGCGGCCCCGGCCGTCGTGTCGCTGGGCGGCGGGGTCATTTCGTGGCGCCTCCGCCGAGCCGGATCCGCGGGTCGAGAATGGCGAGCAGGATGTCGGACAGGAAGACGCCGATCACCGTGAGCAGCGCCAGGAACATGAGGAAGGATCCGGCGAGATACATGTCCTGGCTCTGCAGCGCGTCGAGCAGCATCGGGCCCGTGGTCGGCAGCGACAGCACGACCGAGACGATCACCGCGCCCGACACGACCTCGGGCAGCAGGCTGCCGATATCGGCGATGAACGGGTTGAGCGCCATGCGCAGCGGATACTTCACGAGCAGCCGCCCGGCCGGCAGGCCCTTGGCGCGGCCGGTGACCACATACTGCTTCTGCAGCTCGTCGAGCAGGTTGGCGCGCAGCCGCCGGATCATGCCGGCGGTGCCCGAGGTGCCGATCACCACCACCGGGACCCAGAGATGCTCCAGGACGGAGCCGAGCTTCGCCCAGCTCCACGGCTGGTCGATATAGGCCGGGTCCATCAGCCCGCCGATCGAGGTGCCGAAGGTGACGTTCGCGAAATAGAGCAGGACGAGGGCGAGCAGGAAGCTCGGCGTCGCAAGGCCGATGAAGCCCAGGAAGGTCAGGCCGTAGTCGCCGATGCTGTACTGCCGCGTCGCGGAGTAGATGCCGATCGGGAAGGACACGACCCAGACGAAGAGGATGGTGGCGGCCGACACGATGACGGTCAGCATCAGCCGGTCTCCCACCACCTCGGACACGGGCAGGCCGTATTCGAAGGAATAGCCGAGATCGCCCCGGAGCAGCCCGGTGACCCAGACCAGGTACTGCTGGTAGAGCGGCCGGTCGAGCCCGTACTGCTCGCGCAGATACTGGATCTTCGCCGGATCGACCGCCTCGCCCTGGCTCTTCAGCTCCTCGATATAAGTCGTCAGATAGTCGCCGGGCGGCGCCTGGATGATCAGGAACACCAGGACGCTGATCACGAACAGCGTCGGGATCATGGTCAGCACGCGATTGACGAGATAGCCGAGCATGGCGCCGCTTCCGCTAGCTCGCGCCCGGCGCCCGGCGCCGCCTACTGCTTCGCCACATCGCGGGCGTCCTCCGACTCGAACCAGAAGCAATCGGGCTTGTAGATGCCGAAATGCGCGCCGGGATCCCAGCCGTACATGGCCTTCTCCGGCACGTTGCGCAGCTCGTTCGCGACGACGACCGGCTGCGGCACGTTGGCGACGGTGCCGATGGTGAAGACCTGGTCGGCGAAGATCCACAGCATCTCGCGCCACACCTCTTCGCGCGCATCGCGGCTCTCCGCGTAGGTCCAGTCCTCGAGCAGCGCGGCGAGGCGCTTCGCCGCGGGCATGTCGATCTCCTCGCCCGATTCGCCGCCCGTCTCCAGGTACTGGCCCCATTTGGGCCACATCAGCTGCTGCTGCGTCGTCGGCGCCAGCTCGTAGGGGCTCATATCCGCCGTGGGCAGGCCGTTCTCCAGGCCCGTCCATACCGACATGATCGTCTCGCCGGAGAAGATGCGGTTGCGGAACACCTCGCGCTGCGACGGCTTCGCGAACAGCTTGACGCCGATCCCCCGCCAGGAATCGCCGATGAGCTCGAGCACGTCGACCTCCTCGGTGTTCTCGCCCGCGGATTCGACGACGATCACCAGCGGCCTGCCGTCCGGCAGCAGGCGGATGCCCTCGTCGTCGCGCTGGACGAGGCCGATCTCGTCCAGCAGGCGATTGGCTTCCTCCGGGTCGAATTCCGTCCAGGCCTTGGCGTAGGACTCGTCGTAGAGCGGGCTCTGCTTCAGCACGGAATTGCCCTGCTCGTCGGCCAGGCCGTAATAGATCACCTGGTTGATCTCGTGGCGGTTCACCGCGAGCGACAGGGCGCGGCGGAAGCGCACGTCGCGCAGCAGCGCGCGCCAGACCGGATCGTTGACGTTGAGGTTCGGATAGAGCGCCATCTGCGAGCCGGTCGCGCTGTTCCAGAGCAGCACGCGATACCCGCCGGTGTCCTCGCCCTCCTTCAGGAAGGTGTAGTTGTCGAAGCGGAGATAGCGCGCCTGCAGGTCGGCCTCGCCCGCGCCGGTCTTCGCCGGCACCAGCTTGCCGTCGGTCACCTGCATGACGACCTTGTCGGCATAGGGCAGCTGCCGGCCGTCCGCGTCGATCCGGTGGTAATAGGGATTGCGGGCGAAGACGAAGCGCTCGGACGGCGGCTTGGTGACCAGCATCCAGGGCTCCAGCGTCGGCAGCTCCGGATTGTCGTTCCGGTACATGTTGTCCCGGCGGTTGTGCAGCGCCGCCCAGTCGCGCTGTCCCGCCGCCTTGACGCGCTGCTTCAGCTCCTCCGGCTCGGTGTAGTCCGCGTGGAACTGCTTCAGATAGGCGCTCGGCCGGAAGATGTAGAGCGGGCTCGGCCCGGCCAGCATCGGCAGGAAGCCCGGGTTCGGCTTCGACCAGCTGTAGCGGATCGTCAGCTCGTCGATGATCTCGACCCGCGGCGGCTCGCCGTCCACCAGCATCATGTTGGGCGGCCCGGTCGGCGACAGGTCCTCGTGGTTCGCCACGTCCTCCCAGAAATAGCGGAAGTCCTCGGTGGTGAAGGGCGCGCCGTCCGACCATCTGTGGCCGGGCCGCAGCCGCAAGGTGAAGATCCGCTCCTCCGTAACCTCGAAGCTCTCCAGGAGGTCGGCCTCGAACTCCAGCTTCTCGTTGTACACGACCAGCCGGGCGTAGCCGTAGACGGTCAGCATCCGCACGTCGCGCTGCGACGACATCAGGATGTCGATCTCGCCGCCGTGCCGGCCGAGCGTCTGCCCGGGCCAGGGCATGCGCGCGACCTGCGGATGATCGGGCAGCCGCTCCTCCACCGGCGGCAGCTCGCCCGCCTCGACCTGCGGCAGAAGGCTCGGCGGCTCCACATAGCGCGCCGGCAGCGGCAGCTCGCCCGCCAGCGCCGCCGCCATCCAGCCGAAGCCGGCGGCGAGCGCCGCGATCGCGATCCCGGCGCGCCTCATGCGACGAGCACCTCCGACGGCCGCTCGGTCGCCCGGACGAAATGCCCGTCGCCGAGATCGATGAGATGCGGCCGCGTCGTGCCGTTGACCGTGAAAGGCGCCGGCCAGGCGGACGGATCGGAGGCCCTGTCGGCCATCAGCCGCGAGAAGTCGAGCCGGTAGCGCGGATCGGGCTCCGGCACCGCCGCCAGCAGCGCGCGGGTATAGGGGTGGACCGGGTTGCGGAACAGCATCTCCGACGGGGCGAGCTCGACCAGCCTGCCGGCACACATCACCGCGATGCGGTCGGCGATGTAGTCGACCACCGCGAGATTGTGCGAGATGAAGAGATAGGTGAGGCCGAGCTTCGCCTGCAGATCCTTGAGCAGGTTCAGGATCTGCGCCTGGATCGACACGTCGAGCGCCGAGACCGGCTCGTCGCAGATGATGAGGTCGGGCCGCAGCGCGAGCGCGCGGGCGATGCCGATGCGCTGCCGCTGGCCGCCCGAGAAGCTGTGCGGGTAGCGCTTCAGGTGGCGGACGTCGAGCCCGACCAGCTGCATCAGCTCCTTCACCATCTGGCGCCGGCTCGCCGCGTCGCCGATGCCGTGGATGACCAGCGGCTCGCTGATGATGTCGAACACCGTCATGCGCGGGTTGAGCGAGCCGTAGGGGTCCTGGAAGATGAACTGGATGCGGCGGCGGAAGCGCATCAGCTCCTCGGGGGAGAGCTTCAGCACGTCGATGATCCGGCCGCGGTCGTTGAAGGCGACATCCCCCGAGTCGGCCGTCAGCGCGCGCATGATGAGCTTGCTGACGGTCGTCTTGCCGCAGCCGGATTCGCCGACGAGGCCCAGGCACTCGCCGCGCCTGATGTCGAAGCTCACGTCGTCCACCGCGAGCTTCGGCGTCGCCGTGCCGCCGCCGAACAGCCCCGCCTTCGCCCGGGTGAGGAAGGTCTTCGTCACATGACGGACCGACAGCAGGGGTCCGGCCGCGTCGGCGCCCTCGGGCCAGGGTTCCTTCGCGGTCAGCAGGCTGCCGGTCGTCGCCGGCTTGATCTCGCGGATCGGCATCAGCCGCTCGCCGGGCTTCATGTGAAAGCGCGGCACCGCCCCCAGCAGGGCCTTCAGATAGGGATGCTGCGGGTCGCGGAAGATGTCCTCGAGCGCGCCGCTCTCCATGACCTGGCCGTGATACATCACGACCACCTCCTCGGCCATGTTGGCGACCACGCCGAGGTCGTGGGTGATGAGCAGCAGCGCCATGCCGAGCTCGGATTGCAGGTCGCGCACCAGCTTCAGGATCTGCGCCTGGATGGTGACGTCGAGCGCGGTGGTCGGCTCGTCCGCGATCAGCAGGGCCGGGCGGCAGATCAGCGCCATGGCGATCATCGCCCGCTGCCTGAGGCCGCCCGACAGCTCGAAGGGATAGATGTCGAGCGCGTCCTTGGGATTGGCGAAGCCGACCAGCCGCAGCATCTCGGCCGTCAGCTCGCGGCCCTCCGCCACCGTCGCCTTGCGATGCAGGTGCAGCGCCTCGCCGATCTGGTCGCCGATCGTGTGCAGCGGCGACAGGGAGGTCATCGGCTCCTGGAAGATGATGGAGATGCGCCCGCCGCGGATCGCCCGCATCGCCTGGCTGTCGCGCGGCAGCCGCGCGATGTCGGTCGCCAGGGGCGGCCGGCCCGCCGCGGCGTCGCCCGGATCGTCGAACAGGATGCGCCCGCCGCGGATCTCCGCCACGCTCGGCAGGATGCCCATGATGCTCTGGCTGACCACCGACTTGCCGGAGCCGGATTCGCCGACCAGCGCGACGGACCCGCCGACGGGCACGCGGAACGAGACGCCGCGCACCGCATCGATCCGTCCCTCGGCGACGCGGAACGAGACCTCGAGATCCTCCACCCGGAGCAGGTCGCTCATCCGCCGGCCCCATAGGCGGCGTCGCGGTCCCCGAGGCCGACATCCAGTCCCAGCGCCGCCATGTTGGCGAGGGTGGTCTCGCTGAGCGGCAGGCGCTTCGCCTGCGCCGCGGCGGCGGCCCGTGCGGCGATGTCGTCGAAGCCGTCCAGCGTGGAGTCGACGGAGAGCCGGCGGCCGCCGGCGTCGAGCGTCAGGGTCATCCAGCCGCGGCCCTTGTTCCGCCGCACGGCGTAGTAGCGCAGCCGGATGCCGTCGAGATCGCGCCACGCGAGGGGCGGCCTGCCGGCGATCCCGATTCCCGCATCGGACGATTCGATGCGCTGGCGCTGGCGCAGCGCCGTGCGCAGGACGAACAGCAGGAACAATGCGGTGAGCCCCCCGAACACCAGCATCGAATAAAGCGCGACCGGCGAGAGCGCCCAGAACAAGCCGCTCACCCCGGCGCCGACAGCCCCCCGGCCATAATCGGCCAGGAGCGTGCGTACCGGATAGCTGTGAATGCGGCGCATGTGTCGGACGTCACTCCCCGTGTCGCGGCCGGGCGTCGTTCGTGTCGAGTCCCCGGTTCGGGGGCATGTTAAAGAGACTCGCGGCGTCGAGCCAGCAAGCCGCCGGGTGCGCGGCGACGCGCGCGGCGACCCGCGTACAGAAGCTCCAGCATGCCGCGTCGTGGACGAGATGATGGGTGATCAGGCCCGTCGGCTCGTCGGCGTCCACGGCTCCGGATCGGCGCATGCGCAGATGGCCGACGAGGAGCCCGATCGCCGCCGCCTCGCCCAGGAATCCGCGGCTGCCGCGCCAGTCCACGATGTCCGCATGGGTGTTGACCTGCAGCAGGCCGGGCGCGGCGTGGCGCCGGGGCCGCGGCCCATAGGTCGACAGCCCGGCGAAGCCGGCGCCGGGCAGCCCGGCGACGACGGTCTCCGCAATGCGGTTCCAGGGTGGG
>DAIMFL010000123.1:9525-9826 GCA_036724615.1 Alphaproteobacteria bacterium
CGCCGAAGAGCGCGCTCAGCCGGCGGTTCCCGGCGGCGAGCTCGTCCAGCACCGTTCGGGGTGGCCGATGCGCGCCCAGCTCCGCCTTCTTCTCGCCCGACGGCGCATGGCTGACATGGGCAAAGCCGTGCTGCAGCACCGCGACCGGCGCGGGATGGGCGTCGAGCCGGGCGGCGAGCTCCGGCGAGGCGCCCGCCGGAATGACGGCGAGGGCCAGGGCCGCCCCCTGCGCCGCGGCGATGCCGAGCAGCCGGTCGAGCGCGCCCGTGGGGGCGACGGCGTCGTTGTCGCGCCACCACAG
>DAIMFL010000124.1:0-9188 GCA_036724615.1 Alphaproteobacteria bacterium
CGTACATGCCGCTGGTTATGTGGTGGGCGACGCTCGGCGTGGCGCAGTGATAGACGTAGATGCCGGGCTTCTGCGCCTTTATGGTGACGACCTTCTCCTCACCGGGCGCGTCCTGGGTTATGCCCGCGCCGCCGCCGGGCCCCGGCGAAGCGCGCGTGCGCATCCGCGCGGTCTCGCTCAATCACATCGACCTGTGGGGCCATCGTGGCATGGCCTTCGCCCGGCGCAGCCTGCCGATCACCGTCGGCGTCGAGGGCGCCGGCGAGGTCGAGGCGGTCGGCGCCGGCGTCGACGGGGTGAAGCCCGGCGACCGGGTGGCCGTCTATGGCGGGCTGATCTGCCGGGACTGCAAGGCCTGCCGTGCGGGACGCGAAAATCTCTGCGAGAAGGTGGCCGGCATACTGGGCTTCCATGTCGACGGGCTCGCGGCCGAGGTGGCGAACCTGCCGGCCCATCTGCTGATTCCCGTTCCCGGCGGTCTCGACTGGGCCCAGGCGGCCTGCGCCTCCGTCACCTTCGGCACGGTCCAGCACATGCTGTTCGACAACGCCAGGCTGGAGGCGGGCGAGACCATCCTGGTGCATGCCGGCGGAAGCGGCGTCGGCTCGACCGCCATATTGATGGCGAAGGACGCGGGCGCCACGGTGTACGCGACGGTGGGCGACGACGAGAAAAGGGAGAAGGCGAAGGCGCTCGGCGCGGATGCGGTGATCAACTACCGCACCGACCGCTTCGAGGGCGTCGTCCGGCGTCTCACCGGCAAGCGCGGCGTGGACGTGGTGTTCGAGCATGTCGGCCCCGCCACCTGGGCGGGCAGCCTGTTCTCCCTCGCCAAGGGCGGCCGGCTCGTCACCTGCGGCTCGACCAGCGGCATCTCGGCCGAGACCAACCTGTTCCAGCTGTTTCAGCAGCAGATCCGCATCTTCGGCTCGTTCGGCTCGACCATGCGCAACGTGGCGGAGGGTCTCGCCAAGATGGCCTCGGGCCGCGTGCGTCCGGTGATCGACAGCGAGCTCGGCATGGCCGATTTCGGCAAGGGGCTGGAGCGGCTGGAGAGCCGCCGCGTGTTCGGCAAGATCATCGTGCGGATCGGGTGACGTCAGCCGATCGCAGCGCATCGGCGCAGGGCGAGCGGACAGGCGTGATTCCTAAATCGGCGTGGCGGTCTCGAGCCGGCGAGGATCGGATGAACCGCCGGCAGGAGGATGATCGGAGATGAGCGGGACGGAGACTGGGGGCGAATACCACGACGCCATGGTGACGATGCTCGAGCTCGTCTGGGGCGAGGGCTTCATGGCGCCCGGCGGGCCGGAGCTGGTGCGCGAGACGCTCGCGGGGCTCGACCTTCGCGACAAGCTGGTCGTCGACATCGGATGCGGCATCGGCGGCGGCAGCCTGATCCTCGCCGGCGAGATGGGCGCGCGCGTGATCGGCCTCGACATCGAGGCGCCGCTCCTCGAGCGCGCGCAGCGCTACGTGGACAAGGCGGGGCTGTCGGACCGCGTCGAGCTCATGCTCACCACGCCCGGGCCGCTGCCGCTCGACGATGCGGCGGTGGACGTGGTCTATTCGAGCGGCGTGTTCACCCAGGTGGCCGACAAGCTCGGCGCCTTCCGCGACATCTACCGCGTGCTGCGGCCGGGCGGGCTCTTCATCTCCTACGACTGGATGCGCGGGCCGGAGCCCTACAGCGACGACATGCGCTACTGGTTCGAGGTCGAGGGTCTCACCTACGCCATGGAGACCCTGGAGGCGCATGGCCGGATCCTGGAGGAGGCCGGCTTCATGGATATCGTGCTGAGCGACGATGGCGGCTGGTACCGGCGCAAGGTGCACGAGGAGCACGCGCTGATGCAGGGCCCGCTCGCCGCCCGGATGCGGGAGCTTCTGGGTCCCGAGCAGCAGGCGCATTTCGTCGAGGACTGGCGCGCCATGGCCGTGGTGCTCGACAAGGGCGAACTCAGGCCCGGGCGCTATCGCGGACGCAAGCCGGCGTGACCCGCGCGCTGGGGTGGTCACGGAGGGAGGTTGCGCTGCGCAGACCAGAGCTCTTCCTGTTTTCACCGAGCCGGCCCCTCACCCGGCGCGCTGACGCGCGCCACCCTCTCCCCGCGAAGCGGGGAGAGGGTGGGTGGGTTTTACGCCTCCGGGAAACGCCTTACCGGGCGGCCACCCGCCGGGCCGGTCGTTCGGCCGGAACCTCTGGCTCGAAAGTGAGTGCCCGGTCGCCCTCGGCGTCCTTGATCCGGGTCGGCAGGCCCATCCGGTTCAGGAGATCGAGGAACGGCCGCGGCGGCAGCTCCTCCACATGGGCCATGCGGCCGGCATCCCACTCGCCCCGGGCGATCAGGATGGCGGCCGCGACCGGCGGCACGCCCGCCGTGTAGGAGACCGCCTGGCTGCCCACCTCGCGATAGGTCTCGGCATGGTCGCAGACGTTGTACAGGAAGATCTCGCGCTCCCTGCCGTTCTTCACGCCCTTCACCACGTCGCCGATGCAGGTCTTCCCGGTGTAGTCGGGCGCGAGCGACGCGGGATCCGGCAGCACCGCCTTCACCACCTTGAGCGGCACCACCTCCAGCCCCTCGGCGGTCCGCACCGGCTGCTCGGAGAGGAGGCCCAGGTTCTTGAGCACGTCGAACACGGTCATGTAGCGCTCGCCGAAGCCCATCCAGAAACGGATGTTCGGCACGCCGAGGGTCTGCGACAGGGAATGGATCTCGTCATGGCCCGTCAGATAGGTCATGCGCGTCCCGACCACCGGCAGGTCCCAGTCCTTGCGGACCTCGAACATCCGGTTCGCCGTCCACTTTCCGTCCTGCCAGGACCAGACCCGGCCCATGAACTCGCGCAGATTGATCTCCGGATCGAAATTGGTCGCGAAGTAGCGTCCGTGCTCTCCGGCATTGACGTCGACGATATCGATCGACTCGATGCGGTCGAAATAGTCGTCGCGCGCCAGCGCGGCATAGGCGTTCACCACGCCGGGATCGAACCCGCAGCCAAGAATCGCGGTCACGCCCGCCTTGGCGCATTCCTCGCGGCGCTTCCACTCGAAGCCGGCGTACCAGGGCGGCGTGTCGTAGATGTGCAGCGGATCCTCGTGGAGCGCCGTGTCGACATAGGCCGCGCCGGCGGCGAGGCAGGCGGAGAGGACCGACATGTTGACGAAGGGCGAGCCGACATTGATGACGATGCGGCTGTCCGTTCTCTCGATGAGAGCCCGCGTCGCCTCGACGTCGAGCGCGTCGAGCGCATGCGCCTCGAGCACGCCGTCCCGCTTTAAGCTGCGTTTCTCGCGGACCGAGTCGACGATCGCCCGGCATTTCTCCACGGTGCGCGACGCGATATGGATGTCGCCGAGCACGTCGTTGTGCTGTGCGCATTTATGCGCCACGACATGACCGACGCCACCGGCTCCGACGATGAGAACGTTCTTCTTCATTCGGCTGGGTATCTCCTCTTCGCTCGAGATCCGATGAGCCTTCACGAAAGGCTCGCGACGTAGTCGTCGTACGAGAATGTCCGCACCGCCTTCAGCGTCCCGTCCAGTTCGTGCACGACGATCGACGGCATGTTGACGCCGTTGAACCAGTTCTTCTTGACCATGGTGTAGCCGGCGGCATCCTGGATCGAGATGCGGTCGCCGGGCTTCAGCTCGCGCTCGAAGCGGAACTCGCCGAACACGTCGCCGGCGAGGCAGGACTTCCCGCAGATCATGTAGATGTTCGGTCCGGCATCGGGCAGGACCGTGGCGCCATGCCGGTAGATCAGCAGGTCGAGCATGTGCGCCTCGATCGAGCTGTCGACGACGGCGAGGTTCTTGCCGTTGTAGAGCGTGTCGAGCACCGTCACCTCGAGGGTCGTGCTGTCCGTCACCGCCGCCTCGCCGGGCTCCAGATAGACCTGCACGCCGTAGCGCCGGGCAAAGGCGGCCAGCCGGTCGCAGAACGCGTCGAGCGGATAATCCTCTCCGGTGAAATGGATGCCGCCGCCGAGGCTCACCCAGTCGAGCCGCGCGAGGAGATGCCCGAACTTCTCCTCCACCACGCCGAGAAGCCGGTCGAACAGGGCGAAATCCGCGTTCTCGCAGTTGTTGTGGATCATCAGGCCGGTGATCTGCGGCAGGACCGCCTCGACCTTCGCGGCGTCCCATTCGCCGAGCCGGCTGAACGGGCGCGCCGGATCGGCGAGATCGAAGCTCGAGGAGCTGACCTGCGGATTGAGGCGCAGCCCGCGCGCGATCCCGGCCGCGCTGTCGGAGAAGCGCTCCAGCTGGGAGATCGAATTGAAGATGATCTTGTCGGCGTTGGCTACCACCTCGTCGATCTCGTGATCGGCGAAGGCGACGCTGTAGGCGTGGGTCTCGCCGCCGAACTTCTCGCGGCCGAGCTTCACCTCGTAGAGCGAGGACGAGGTCGTTCCGTCCATGTGCTCGCGCATGAGATCGAACACCGACCAGGCCGCGAAGCATTTGAGCGCCAGCAGCACCTTCGCGCCGGACTGCGTGCGCAGCTGCTCGATCCGGCGCAGATTGCGCAGCAGCGCGGCCTTGTCGATGAGATAGAAGGGTGTCTGGATCATCGCTTCCTGGATGGTTGGATGGCCCGCGTCGGTCACGGGCCGCGTTCGGAAAGCTGCTGGGGCGCAGGTCAGGCCCCGCGCGCCGGTCAGGCGCGGGTCACGCGGCTTGCGGATCCGATGGAAACGCGCGCGCCGATGCCGCCTGCCGCCGCGACGGCGGTCAGTGCCTCGACCCCGGTTTTCCGGCTGCAGCTTTCGGTGCGATGCCGAGGCGCCCTCGCGCAAGTCGCGCGTTCAGGACGGACGAGGTGCCGCGCGCGGAGCTGGCGCGCGTGCCGAGGGAATCTTCCTCTTGGGAGGCCTTCAGCAGGGCTGAGCCCATCCCCAATTGAAAGAGGGCGTCGCGAGACATGGCGTCCTCCCCAACCAGCAGATGAAGCCTGACGAGCAGCAGGCAAGGGGTTTATAGCATCCCGCCGCGATTTTTCAACCTTGCGCGGTCGGGAACACGCCCTGCTGCACGCGACAGGTCGGGAAAACCCGTGCAAGATGCGGCGCACACCGCAACGCGAAGGGGGACGCACATGAGCCGCGCCAGGATCGTCCGCATCGGAGAGAACCCGCCCGAGGCGGAGACGGGAACGCCGTCCGGCGTGCTGTCGGGCCATCCGACGACGAAGACGCTCAACTACTACACCGATCCCGGCCAGCAGTTCTTCTCGGGGATCTGGGAATCGACGCCGGGGAAATGGGCCGTCGACTACGTGGAGGAGGAGTTCTGCGCGCTGGTCCGCGGCAAGGTGATCCTCACCGACGCGGACGGCCATGCGGAGACCTTCGAGGAAGGCGACGCCTTCATCATACCGGCCGGCTTCAAGGGCAGCTGGGAGACGGTCGAAGCGGTCAGGAAGCTCTACGTCATCTACGAGCCGAAGCGAGGCTGAGCCCCGCGCTTCAGGCGGACGTGTCGGAGGGGTCCTTCGCCTTCAGATGCCAGATGGCGGCCATCACCCCGCCCTTCACGTAGGGCAGGAGGGTGATGGTGAGCAGGAAGGTCGCCGGCAGCCAGACGGCGAGCTGCAGCCAGACCGGCGGAGCCACGTACTGCTCCAGCAGGAGGACGAGCGGCACGATCACATGGCCGACGATGAAGATCGTGAAGTACGGCGCCGCGTCGTCGGACCGGAGCGGCTCGAAGGGCAGGTCGCAGCCGGCGCAGCTGTCATGCGGCTTGACGTAGCCGCGGAACAGGCGACCGTGGCCGCATTGCGGGCAGCGCCTGGACAGGCCGCGCCTCAGGCTGGCGAAGAAGCTCTGGCCGGCGGCAGCACCGTAGCGGATCGGCTGTGTCATCGTGTCGCGGATGTCCCGTGGAATGAGCCGCCGAAGCGGACCGCCTAGAAATGGGGTGGTGCGATCGGGCGTGCAAGCTCGAAGGCATGCGCCGCCTGCAGCACGGCAGCGTCCCCGTAGAGCGGGCCCACGATCTGGAGCGCCACCGGCAGGCCGGCCGCAGTGAAGCCGCAGGGAACGACCGCCGCCGGCTGGCGCGTCAGGTTGAAGGGATAGGTGAACGGGGTCCAGTCCACCCAGCGCTCGTTGGCGGAGCCCGCCGGGGTCTCGCGACCGGCCTCGAAGGCGGCGATCGGCATGGCGGGCGTCACCAGCAGATCCCAGTCCCGATGGAACAGGTTCATGCGCTGTCCCATCGTCTCGCGCTCGCGGACCGCCGCGAGATAGTCCATCAGCGGCAGCCGCGCGCCCGCCTCGGCGATGGCGACCAGGCCGGGGTCCATGAGCTTCCGCTCCTCCGGCCCGAGCGCCCGGATGGCGTTGGCGGCGCCGGGATACCAGTGCCGGACGAAGGTCTCTCGGCTGTTGCCGAGGCCGGGATCGGCCTCCTCCAGCTCGGCACCGAGCTCGGCCAGGACCTTCACCGCATCGGCCGTGATGGCGGCGACCTCGGGATCCACGACCGCGCCGCCCAAACGCGGGCACCAGGCGATGCGGCGCCCCTTCAGCCCGAGGTCGAGCCCGACCCGGTAGTCCCGCCCGTCCGGCGGCAGGGCGTACCAGTCGCGGGCGTCGGGCCCGGCGAGGACGGTCAGCATCAGCGCGGCGTCGGCGACCGTGCGGGTCATCGGCCCGACATGCGCGACCGTGCCGAACGGACTCAACGGATAGGCGGGGACGAGGCCGAAGGTCTGCTTCAAGCCGAAGATCCCGGAAAACGCCGCGGGGATCCGAATCGAGCCGCCGCCGTCGGTGCCGAGATGGAGCGCGCCCATGCCCAGCGCCGCGGCGACCGCCGCGCCGCCGCTCGAGCCGCCGGGGGTCTTCTCCGGGTCCCACGGGTTGCGGGTGATTCCGGTGAGCGGATTGTCGGTGACGCCCTTCCAGCCGAACTCCGGCGTGGTCGTCTTGCCGAGGAACACGGCGCCGTGCTCGCGCAGGCGGGCGACGGACGGCGCATCCTCGCTCCAGTCCTGGTCGCGCCCGACCGTGCGGGAGCCGCGCAGGGTCGGCCATCCCTTGCTCAGCAGGAGGTCCTTGATGGTCGTCGGTACGCCGTCGACCAGGCCGCGCGGCTCGCCCCGGTGCCAGCGCCCCTCCGACTCCCGCGCCGCCGCGAGCGCGCCCGCCTCGTCCACCAGGCAGAAGGCGTTGTGGCGCGAGTCGAGCGCGGCGATGCGGTCGAGGGCGGCGCGCGCCGCCTCGACGGGGGACAGGGTCTTCGCGCGGTAGGCGGCGAGCAGATCGGTCGCCGGCATCAGGGCGAGGTCGCGTGACAAGACGGGCTCCGTTCGCGAGCTTGCGGGGTCGCGGATTCCTGTCATGCCCGCCGCGGAAAGTCGAGGCCGAGGGCGCTGGCCGAGGGCGCTGGCCGAGGGCGCTGGCCGAGGGCGCTGGCCGAGGGCGCTGGAACGGGACGGGCCACCTGTATAGACTGCGCCGACCCGCCGCGGGCCGTCGCCCAGGCCCGTCAATCGCGCACACGAACTCCCATGCCCGTCCTCCACTTCACACCGCAGCAGCGCCGGCTGAGCCTTGCCGCGGTGATCGCGGGCGCGCTCGGCGTGGGCGTCGGGATCGGCGCGCTCATTCCGCTGATCGGCCTGCGGCTGGAGGCGCAGGGGGTCGACAACTGGCTGATCGGCACGACCGGCGGCATGGTGCCGCTGGCGGTGCTGCTCTTCGGGCCGTTCGTGCCGCGCGTGATCTCGCGGCTCGGCACCCTGCCGTCGCTCATCGTGGGCTTCGTCCTGTTCAACGGCACGGTGCTGCTCTTCCCGCTGATCGAGTGGCTGCCCGCCTGGATGGCTCTGCGCTTCCTGTCCGGCATCGCCGTGGCCGTGCACTGGGTCGTCACCGAGACCTGGATGAACCTGATGGCGACCGACAAGAATCGCGGCCGGGTCATGGCAGTCTACGTGACGGCGATGTCGAGCGGATTCGCCTGCGGCCCGATGATCATCGCCGAGACGGGGATCGAAGGGGCGCGGCCGTTCCTGCTCGTCGCCGCGGCCATGACGCTGGCGATGGTCCCGATCATCCTCGCGCGCAAGGTCGCGCCGGCCATGCCGCATCACAAGGGCGGCATGCTTCGGTTCACCGTCGCCGTCGCGCCGGTGCTGATGCTGACCGCCTTCTTCGGCGGCATGATGGACCTCGCGGTGATCAACATGCTGCCGCTCTACGGCATCGCGATCGGAGTCGACGACAAGACGGCCAGCTATCTTCTGACGGCCTTCGTCACCGGAAACGTGGTGCTGCAGATTCCGATCGGCTGGCTCGCCGACCGGCTCGGCAAGTTCGCGATCATGCTGGTCTGCACGGGAGGATCGCTGGCGGGCGCCGTTCTTCTGCCGGCGGTCGGCGGGGCCGGCCCGCTGCTCTGGATCCTGCTGTTCCTGTGGGGCGGGGTGCTGTTCGCCGTCTACACCGTCGCGCTCGGCCTGCTCGGCGACCGCTTTCCGCCGGCCCATCTCGCCGCGGCCAACACCGTCTTCGTGATGATCTACAATCTCGGCAGCTTCAGCGGACCGGTGGTCGCGGGGGCCGCCATGGACCTCTGGTCGAAGCACGGCATGGCCGCGACGATCGGCGTCTCGGCGCTGCTGCTCATCGCGGCGACCTTGTGGCGCGGGAACCGCGAGGCGCAGCGCCTCAAGGCCTGACCGGCGGCGGGCAGCCGGGTCAGGCGGCGGAGATCTTCGCCATCAGGTGCTGCGCGGTGCCGAGATCCTCGTGCCCGCCGCCGCCGGACTTGAACAGGGTGATCTCGTCCGGCGACCGCCGCCCCGGCTTCAGGCCGCGGGCGAGCTCGAAACTGTCGGCGATGTCGGCATCGGTGACGAGCCCGGAGGCCAGCGGCTGGCTGATGTCGCCGGCCCGCGTCGCCGTGAAGCGTGCGTCGACGAAGATGCGCGCGCGGCGAACCGCCTCGTCGTCCGCCTCGCGCATGTCCTCGCGGAAGCCGCCGACGAGGTCCACATGGGTGCCGGGCGCGAGCCAGGCTCCCTTCACCAGCGGCTCGGTCGCCATGGTGGCGCAGGAGACGATGTCGGCGGCGCGGATCGCGGCTTCCGGATCGGCGGTCGGGGCGACGTCGAGCCCGAGCTCGCGCTCGAGATCCTGGGACCGTGCGTCGAGCAATGGCAGGG